>JALYYC010000184.1 GCA_030946755.1 Candidatus Dormiibacterota bacterium | reverse complement strand
AAGGAGCGGCTCTGCAGACCCCGGATCTCGGGGAAGAACAGCGACTGATCGCTCTGGCGCGACGTGATGTCGATCGATCCGTGGAAGAGTGCCGCCGTCACGGTCCCGCTGACCTGCGTCTGGGTGGCCGCGACGAAGGCATCGAGGGCGTCCTTCAGTGGGCTGTACCAGGACCCGTGGTAGACGAGGTAGGCCCATTTCTGGTCGACGCCCGCCTTGTAATCCAGCTCTTCCTTGGTCAGGCAGAACTGCTCCAGGTCGTGGTGCAGCTTGAGGATGACGGCCGCCCCCGGGGCCTCGTAGAGCTCGCGCGACTTGAGACCCATGATCCCGTCTTCGAAGATGTCGATCTTGCCGATGCCGTGGCTCCCGGCCACCGCATTGAGCGTCGACACGATCTCCGGCAGGGACGACGGCACCCCATCGAGGGCGACCGGGACCCCCTGCTCGAAGGTGATGGAAACCTGCGTGGGCGTTGTGGCGACATTGGCCGGCGACTTCCACCAGAGCCAGGCATTCTCCGGGATCGGCTGGTTGAGCCCGATCGCGCCCGAGGCGAGGCTGCGGCACCACATCGTCTTGTCGTCGCCGCCCTGCATCACCTCGGTGATGGGAATCTCGAGCTCCTTGGAGAGCTCCTCCTCCTCGCCGCGGGTCAGGTCGAAGTCGCGCACGGGCACGATGACGCTGAGCGCCGGCGCGAAGAGCTTGAACACGTTGTGCATGCGGTACTGGTCGTTGCCCTTGCCGCTGCTGCCCTCCATGATGGCGTCGCAGCCGAGCTCGAGGGCCTTGGCGGCGATCTTGGCGGCGATCAACTGGCGGGTCATCGAAGTCGACACCGGGTAGCCCCCGTAGTCCGAGTTGGCCTGGATGGCTTTCGACAACCAGAGCTGGGCAAACTCCTGCTTGGCGTCGATCACGATCGGGGTCAGCCCAAGCACCTTCGCCTTCTGGATCGCGGCGTCCATCTCATCCTGGCCCTGGCCGACGTCGACCGTGATCGGGAACAACTCCTCGACGTGGTATTTCTCTTTCGCGAGGACGGCGCAGAGCGACGAGTCGAGGCCGCCGGAATACGCGAGCGCCACCTTTTTCGCCGTTTTCACCGGGGTCGCGTCGATCTTTTCCAGTAACTTGCTCTTGACTGCCAGCATGAAGAACCTCCTGCCTGTTGAATGATGCCGCTGCATAACTATACCGCGTTCCGTATAATTACGCAATCCACATGATCGGCATCCTGTGTTCCCGCGTTCGCGTCGAGGAGAAGACGCTCTTCGAAGCGCTCCGCCGGCGCAGCATTCCCTTCGAGCGCGTCGACGAGGACCTGGTCCAGTTCCCCATCGGCCGCCGGGATGGATTCCCCGACGTCGTCCTCGACCGGTCGATCCATCATGGCCGGTCGCTGTATGCGATGACTCTGCTGAACGCGATCGGGGTGCCCACCGTCAACCGCGGCCGGGTTGCCCGTATCTGTGGCGACAAGATCCTGACCACGGCGGCCCTGGCCCGCGCCGGGTTACCAGTGCCGAAGACAGTCGTGACCTTCACCCGTGAGGCGGCGCTCACGGCGATCGAGCAGATGGGATACCCGGTCGTGCTGAAACCGATGGTCGGGTCGTGGGGCCGGCTGCTCGCCAAGATCAACGACCGGGATGCCGCCGAGGCCGTCCTCGAGCACAAGGAAACGCTCGGCTCCTACCAGCACGGCATCTTCTACATCCAGGAATTCGTCGACAAGCCGCAGCGCGACATCCGGGCGATCGTGGTGGGCGACCGGACGATCGGTGCCATCTACCGAACTTCCGAGCACTGGATCACGAACACGGCGCGGACCGGGAAAGCGTCTCCCTGCGAGGTGACCGACGAGCTCGACAAGCTCTGCCGCAAGGCCGCGGCCGCGGTCGGCGGGGGCTTCCTCTCCGTCGACATCCTCGAGCACGAGCGCGGGCTGCTCGTCAACGAGCTCAACTACACGCCTGAGTTCCACGGCTTCATCGAGGCAACCGGTATCGACGTCGCCAACCACGTCATCGACTACGTCCAGCAGGTCGGCGCCAGTACGATCGTCGCTTGACATTCGCGGCAACGACGGCGTATGGTTCGCGGCAACAAGTCAATACGTAAAGGCGCTGATGAGGGCGAGTACGCGGAAGCCAGGCCTACAGAGAACCTCCGGGAGCTGAGAAGGAGGGTCCAGGGCACCGCCGAAAAAGGCCTCGGAGCCGCCGGTCGAACGGGACGCGATCCTGAGTAGGCCGAGCCGGATGGCCCCCGTGATCGGGCCGGAGTCTTCAGGCGCGATTGCTGCGGACTCAAGAAGGCTGTTGTCGCAAGGCAGCGGCGAATTCGGGTGGTACCACGAGAGCGAGCCTCTCGTCCCGGTGGACGAAGGCTCTTGTCTTCTCGGAGGTGCCATGACCATCAAGGCGTTCCGGATCATTGACTCGACCCTGCGCGAGGGTGAGCAATTCGCCTCCGCCCATTTCTCCCCCGCGCAGAAGATCGCGATCGCGCAGCAGCTCGACCGCTTCGGGGTCGAGTACCTCGAGCTCACGTCGCCGTGCGCCTCGCCGCAGTCGGACGCCGATCTGCGCATGATCGCGGCGCTGCCGCTCAAGGCGAAGGTCCTGACGCACGTCCGCTGCCATCTCGACGACGCAAGGCAGGCCGCCGCCACCGGCGTCGACGGGATCGACGTGCTGTTTGGCACCTCCTCCGCGATGCGGACGTTTTCACATGGGAAGACCGTCGACCAGATCATCGAGATCGGCACGCAGGTTGTTCGGTATGTGCAGGGGCAGGGTCTCGAGGTGCGCTTCAGCAGTGAGGACTCATTCCGCTCCGAACCCCGGGACCTGCTTCGTGTCTACCAGGCGATCGACCAGCTGCATCCGCAGCGCGTCGGGCTGGCCGATACCGTCGGGATCGCGACCCCGAACCAGGTGTATGAGTTGGTCTCGATGGTCCGCAAGGCGGTTGACTGCGACATCGAGTTTCACGCGCACAACGACACCGGCTGCGCCATCGCCAACGCCTACGCGGCCCTCGAGGCGGGGGCCACGCACATCGATACCACCGCGCTCGGGATCGGCGAGCGCAACGGCATCGTGCCGCTCAGCGGCATGATCGCGCGCCTGCTCAGCGTCCAGCCGGACCTGGTCGCCCAGTACCGGCTCGAGGAACTGCCCGCCCTCGACCAGATGGTCGCCGAGATGGTCGGTATCGCGGTCCCCTTCAATGCCGCGATCACGGGGGAGACGGCCTTCAACCACAAGGCGGGCATGCACACCAACGCCGTGCTCAAGGATCCGTCATCCTACGAGATCTTCGACCCGGCCCGGTTCGGCCGGGAGCGGACCGTCATGGTCGGCCACCGGCTCACCGGCCACAACGCAATCCGGCACCGCGCGACCACGCTGGGTCTTTCGCTCACCGAGCCGGCGGTGCGCGCTCTCACCCAGGAGGTCAAGCGACGGGCAGACACGGGCCCGCTGAGCAATGACGAATTGGACGACCTGCTCCGGGCCTTCGTCCCGGCATAACAAGGAGAAACCATGGGAACCCTGACTGAAGAGATCTTCTCGCGTCGGCTCGATCGCCCGGTCCACGCCGGTGAGATCGTGGTGGCGCCGGTCGACTACGCGATGGCGCACGACGTCACGGGCCCGCTGGCGATCGAGGCGTTTCGCAAGCTCGAGGTCCCCCTCTGGGATCCGGAGCGCGTCATCCTCGTCTTCGATCACATCCTGCCGGCGAATACGGTGGCGGCGGCCGGCCTGCACAAGCTTGTCCGGGACTTCGCCGACGAGTATGGCGTCACCCATGTCTTCCAGGAAGGTATCTGCCACCAGTTGATGGTCGAAAAGGGCTTCATCCGCCCCGGCGGCATCGTGGTCGGCGCTGACTCGCACAGCACGACCTACGGCGCGCTCGGGTGCTTCGCCGCCGGATTCGGATCCACCGATATCGCGGTCACGTTCGCCACCGGCAAGACCTGGTTCCGGGTGCCCGAGACGATCCGCATCAATCTCCACGGACGGCTGCCGGCCGGCATCTATCCGAAGGACCTCGCCCTGCAGGTGATCCGCCGGCTGGGTGCCGAGGGCGCGAACTACCTGGCGGTGGAGTGGGGCGGCGACGCCGTCGAGGCGATGCGCATCGACGAACGGCTGACCCTCGCCAACCTGACGGTCGACTTCGGCGGCAAGGCCGGCCTCTGTGAGCCCGACGAACAGACGCGACGCTACCTGCATGATGCCGAGGTCTACGACCTGCATCCCATCAATCCCGTCTACCGAAGCGTCGTCGATGTCGACGCCGAGCGCCTCGAGCCGCAGATTGCCTGCCCGCCCTCGATCGACAACGTCCAGGACCTGAGTGCGGTCGAAGGCACGGAGCTCGACGAGGTGTTCGTCGGGAGCTGCACGAACGGCCGGATCGAGGACCTCGCCATCGTCGCCGAAGCCTGGCAAGGCAAGCAGCTGCACCCCCGAACGCGCACGATCGTGGTGCCTGCGTCGAAGGCCGTTTACATGGAAGCGCTCGCGCGCGGCTACATCCAGACCTTCATGGAGGCGGGCGCGCTGGTGATGAACGCCGGCTGCGGCCCGTGCCTCGGTCGCCAGCACGGCGTGCTCGGCCCCGGCGAACGCGCCCTCTCGACCAGCAATCGCAATTACTCAGGCCGGATGGGGAGCCCGCAGGCTGAGATCTACCTGGCGAATCCGGCGGTCGCCGCGGCCTCCGCCCTTGCCGGGGCCATCGCGGACCCACGCAAGTCTTTGTCCACGCTGACAGGCTTTGGGAGGTTGGTGAACTGAGATGGCACGAGTTTTCAAGTTTGGTGACGCGATCTCGACCGACGCGATCATCCCAGGGCGCTACAACGTCACGACCGACGCGGCCGCCCTGGGAAAGGCCTGCTTCATCGAAGCGCGGCCGGACTTCAGCACGACCGTCCAGGCGGGTGACGTGATCGTGGGCGGCCGGAACTTCGGCTGCGGCAGCTCGCGCGAGCATGCGCCAATGGCAATCAAGGCCGCCGGCGTCCAGGTCGTGATCGCCCGCACCTTCGCCCGGATCTTCTATCGCAACGCGATCAACATCGGGCTCCCGGTGATCACCTGCGACGCCGTGTACGATGCGGTCCGGGACGGCGACGCCATCGAGGTGAACGTTCGATCGGGTGTGATCCAGGCCGGCGCAACAACGTTCCAGGGCGATACCCCTGGCCCGGTCGCGTTTGCCATCATGGAGGCTGGGACCTTGATCGATCTGATCAAGTCGAAGGGTTGGGCAGGCATCCAGCAGCGTGAGGAGGTGCAGGTATGACGACCGGATTGACAGCCAAGTGCCCGGAGTGCGAGGGCGATGTCAGCCTCGCGGCGGGCGTTGAGAAGGGTGAGATCGTGCCCTGTCCTGAATGCGGGGCGGAGCTCGAAGTCGTCGCCCAGGACCCGGCGGAGCTGCGGCTCGCGCCGGAAGAAGAGGAGGACTGGGGCGAGTAATCCGCGGATCGGTGTCCTGTGCTCGCGCATCCGGGCCGAGGAGAAGCTCCTCTTCGAGGCCTTCACTGGGCGCGGGCTCGCCTTCGATCGAATCGATGACCGCGAGCTGATCTTCGACCTGGGTCGGCCGCACCTCGAGTACGACGTCGTCCTCGAGCGCTGCCTGCATCACTCGCGGGCGCTCTACGCCTTGCGCATCCTGAACCAGTGGGGCGTGAAGACGGTCAATACCTACGAGGTGGCGATGACCTGCGGGGACAAGATCAACACCACGACGGCGTTGATCGCCGCCGGGATCCCAAGCCCCCGGACGATGATTGCGTTCACGCCCGAGTCGGCGATCGAAGCGATCGAGACGATCGGTTATCCGGTTGTGCTGAAACCCGCGATCGGATCATGGGGACGGCTACTCGCCAAGATTTCAGACCGCGAAGCGGCCGAGGCGCTGCTCGAGCACAAAGAGACGCTCGGCTCCTACCAACACGCGATCTTCTACATTCAGGAGTACGTGCGCAAACCGGCTCGCGACATCCGGAGCTTCGTCATCGGTGATGAGACGGTCTGCGCCATCTACCGCGAGTCGCAACACTGGATCACCAACACCGCCCGCGGCGGTTTTGCGCGGAACTGTCCGATCACGCCCGAGATCGACCGCCTGTCGCGCGCCGCGGCCGCCGCGGTCGGTGGCGGCGTCGTCGCCATCGACCTGCTCGAGCACCCGGATGGCCTGCAGGTCAGCGAGGTCAACTACACCATGGAATATCGCAATAGCATCGAGACCACCGGCGTCGACATTCCCGGTCTCATCGTCGACTATGTGCTCCGCGTGGCGACTCGCGAACCCGTCGCCGTATGATGCCGAGCCTGTCCACCGAAGCCACGGCCCAACAGCTCGATGGCTTCGCCCTGCTGACCGACATCGTCCGCATTCCGAGCGTCTCAACGCAGGAACATGAGCTCGGCGCCTGGCTCCTCGATCGTCTGCCGCCGCTCGGGTTCACGGTGAGTCGGGACGGCGCCGGCAACATCATCGCCGAGCGCGGTACCGGTCCTTCGGAAATCCTGTTCCTTGGCCACATGGACACCGTCCCCGGGGCAATCCCGGTTCGGGAGGAGAACGGCCGGCTCTTCGGGCGAGGCGCCGTCGATGCCAAGGGACCGCTGGCCGCGGCAATCACGGCCGCCGCGCGTCATCCGGCCGGCCCCACGCATCGCACGACGATCATCGCCGCGGTCGAGGAGGAGGGGAGCTCACGCGGCGCCCGCCACCTGCTTTCACGTCCCGCCCCAGATCACCTCATCGTCCTGGAGCCAAGCGGGTGGGACGCCGTGACACTCGGCTACAAGGGCAGCCTCTGGATCCGCTACCGGCTGACCCAGTCCGTGGCCCACGGCGCCGGCCCCACCGGCAGCGCCGCGGATCGTGCCATCGCCTTCATCCGCCGGCTGCAAGACGATGCCGCAGGCTCGAGCAAGGACCGCGGCATCTTCGACCGGGTCGACGTGCGCGTCATCGAGATGCACGCCATGCACGACGGACTTCGCGATGTTGCGGCAGCGACGATCGGGATGCGACTCCCGCTGCAGTTCGACGTCGACGCCTTCAGGGCGGCCCTAAATGAGTGGCAGGGCGAAGCCGAGATCGAGATCGACCATGCGGACGCCGCGGTCCGCGCCGAGAAGAACACGCCGCTGGTGCGCGCGTTCCTCGCGAGCATCCGGTCGGCCGGAGGAACGCCCCGGTTCAAGAACAAGACTGGCACATCGGATATGAATATCCTGCTGCCGCTGTGGAAATGCCCGGCGCTGGCGTATGGGCCAGGCGATTCCAGCCTCGACCACACGCCGCAGGAGGCGATCGACCGCGACGAGTTCGAGCGTGGGGTCGCCGTGCTGGCAGCGGTTCTTGCGAACCTGGCTCCGGCATGAAGGCGTCGATCGTCGGTGGCGCCGGCTACGCCGGCGGCGAACTGCTCCGGTTACTCCTGTTCCACCCAAAGGTCGAGATACAGCAGGTGACCTCGGAACGACTCGGCGGGAAATTCGTCCAGAGCACCCACCCCAACCTGCGCAAGCAGACGGACCTACGCTTCGAGCCTCGCGCGGCACTGAAGCCGGTCGATGTCCTCTTTCTCGCGCTCCCCCACGGGCAGGCGAGCAAAGAAATCGACACGTACATGCCGCTGGCGCCGATCATCATCGATCTCTCGGCCGACTTCCGGCTCCACGATGCCGCGCAGTACCCCGTCTGGTATGGCTGGCAGCACCCGCAGCCGCGCCTCCTTGGTGATTTCATTTACGCGCTGCCGGAGCTCCATCGCGAGCAGATCCGCCAGGCGTCGCACCTTTCGACCGGCGGGTGCCTGGCGACGGCCAGCATCCTCGGCTTGTACCCGCTGGCCCGGGCCGGCGTTATCGACCCGGCCATGCCGATCGTGATCGAGGGCAAGTCCGGGTCGTCGGCGGGCGGCGCAGAACCGGGGCCAGCCTCCCACCATCCGCACCGGAGCGGCGAAATCCGCTCGTTCGCGCCGACCGCGCACCGTCATACCGCCGAGATCATCCAGGAGCTCGCTGGTTCGGAGGGCAACGGGCCCGCCATCGCCTTCTCGGGGACCGCCGTCGAGGCGGTCCGCGGGATCCTGGTCACGGCCCATGTATTCCTGAAGGACGACCTCACCGACAAGGACCTCTGGAAGATCTATCGATTGGCGTTCGCGAATGAGCCCTTCATGCGAATCGTCAAGGAGGGGCAGGGGATCCACCGCGTGCCCAACCCCAAGATCCTCTCAGGCACGAACTACTGCGACGTGGGCTTCGAGCGCGATCCACACTCGCGTCGGGTCGTCGTGATGAGCGCGATCGACAACCTGATGAAAGGCGCCGCCGGGCAGGCGGTCCAGGCACTGAACGTCCACCGCGGCTGGGACGAGCGCGCCGGCCTCGACTTTCCCGGCATGTATCCAATCTAGTCGTGCTGGTGATCAAGCTCGGCGGCAGCCTTACCGATTTCGACCCGCTGCTGCAGGACGTCGCCGCCTGCCAGGAGCCGCTGATCCTGGTCCACGGTGCCAACAAGGAGCTGAACGAACTCTCCACCAGGCTCGGGCACCCGCCGCGGATGGTCACCTCCGAGCGCGGCGAGGTCAGCCGCTTCACCGACGCGGCGACGATGGATCATTTCCTGATGGCCTACG
>JALYYC010000155.1 GCA_030946755.1 Candidatus Dormiibacterota bacterium | reverse complement strand
CTGCAGGTCGATCGTCCAGCGGCTGGACCCGTCACTGTAAGAGCCGGCGATCTGGAAGCTGTTGGCATGACTCAGGGTGGCGGCCGCACCACTTTCGAGGCTGCGCGTCGTCGGCAAGCCGAGGCCCGCCGGAAGATCGCACCCGGAAAGGGTGGCAACGACGACCGCGGCGACGACTGCGGCCCGCGCCCGGAACCACGCCTCCGATAGGGGACGGACTGTTAGCATCGGCAGCTACTCTGTAACGCATCGGCACCAGGAAGCGTTACTCGAACGTGCCCAGCAAGCGCCGGACGGTCCATATTTTCGGGCGCGAATATGCCGTCCTCTTGCCCACGATCCGAGACCCCCGGCTGCACGTGGCCGCGGTACTGCTGACGCTCCAGGTGCTGGGCCAGACCGTGCTCGGCTTTCGGCTTTCCGTGGCGCAGATCCTCCTCTGTCTCGCGACCGGTGCCCTGATCGAATTCGTGGTCGCCTTCTTCAAAGACCGCGCCCTCATGTGGCCGGCCAGCGGCTTGCTCACCGGCAACAGCGCCGCCATCATCTTGCGGGCCCCCGGCACGCTCCATGGCCAGTGGTGGAGCCTCCACGGCATCTGGATCTTTGTCGCCGTGGTTGCGATCTCGATGGCGTCGAAATACATCATCCGCTGGCGCGGCCGGCATGTCTTCAACCCCTCGAATCTCGGCCTGGTTCTCGCCTTCGTCGCGCTGGGGCCGCGTGTTACCGAGCCGCAGGATCTGTGGTGGATTCCGATCGGACCGTGGCTCCTGGTGACCTACGCGCTCCTGATCGGCGGGGGACTACTGATTGGCTGGGAACTCAAGCTGCTCGGACTCGAGCTGGGGTTCATGGCGGCGTTTGCGGCCTTTACCGCGCTGGCGCTGGCCGCCGTGCCCGACCATTGCATGGTGGCCAGCTGGCACGTAGCCCCACTTTGCGGGCGGGACCTCTGGCAGATCCTGGTCGCATCACCGGAAATCCTGGTGTTCGCGCTGTTCATGATTCCTGACCCGAAGACGGTGCCGGAAGGCGCGGTGGCGAGGCTTGCGTTCGGCATACTCGTGGCCCTTCTGTCGGTGTTGCTGCTCGGCCCGACGACGCTCGAGTTCTGGACCAAGACCGCGATCCTCGCCAGCCTGGTGATCGCGTGTGCCTTGCGGTTCGCGCTGGCGCGATTTCTGGCTCCCCTCGAAGCCCAGGCCAGGCGGAGCGCGGTTCGTCGCCGCCTGCGCTGGCGCCTCCCCGCTGCCCTGGCGCTCGGGCTGATGTTTGTCGCGGCCATACCCGTCGCGGCCAATCTTTCGACGCACAGCCCGGAGCCAGCTGCCGGCCTCAGCGACGGGTCGACGCCAACGCTGACCCTCGCGGTCGGGGCCGGGCCCGCGATCGCTGGTTGGGTCTCCGGTACCGCTGCCGCGGCCCTGCCGCCATCGACGAACGCTGGACCGACGTCGGCATCCGCCCAGTTGTGGCTTTTGCCCGCCATCCCAACCGTGACGGTCGCCTCGAACGTTGGCTCGTTCGACCAGTCGGCCACCCAGAATGCCAATAAACTGGCGCACGACGTCGTCCTCGATCTGATCATCGAATCCGAGGCACGTCGCGCGCACGACCTGAAGCTCGCAGAAAGTGGCGCGACCGGAGACGCCCTCAAGGAATTTGTCGAGGTGATCAAGCAGGACATCGACGCCCGGAAGATCATCCAGAAGACCTATAGCTTCGACAAGGTCAGCCTCAACCTCTATCTGCCCAAGTTCAGCAGCCAGGCCGCCCGGCTGGTCGGGGTCAGCCTGCAGGGCACGAGCACGTTCATCACCAGGGATGACGCCGGCAACATCCTCTCGCAAACGAGCACGCCGTACTCGAAGAGCTGGGGTCTTGATACCGGTGCGAGCGGGAGCCCACCCATCATCAACGACTACACCGACCTGGCGCCGTCACCGTAGCGCCCGGCGCTTTACGGTTGCGCCAGCGCCAGTAATAGAAGCTGACGCGGCCCATCGAAGTCCCGTCGCGCGGCGACGGCCAGCGTGGACGGGTCAAGACGCAGGAGTTCCATATGCGATTGGTCAACCGACGCCTCCGCGTAGAGGGCGCTCCCATCCGGCGCGTAGAACAGGACCCCGAGCTGGAGGTTCGAGGCATGCGCCACGATTACGGCACGCTGGATATCGATCGTCCGTAGCCCCAACCCGTGACTGGAGAAGTTGCCCTTGGTGTCGACAGTGTTTTGCCGAGCCGCAGCGACCAGCCGTTGACCATCAGGCGAATACACGAGGTCCCACTGGACGCCTTCGTCGTACTTCGCAAACGCCTCCACCGGGCCGAGGTTGAACCAGCTCGTCGGCGCTGCAGCCGCTACGACCTGTCGGGACGCAGCCATCTTCATCCCATTCGTATCGACGGTCATGAGCTTGCCCCCGTCTGCATAGAGAACCGCGAGCTGCGAGCCGTCGGGACTCAGCGCGATACCAGGCGTCAAGCTCGCCAGCACCGGCTCCGACCCGATGGTCCGCCCACTCGGCCAGACGCCGGCCTCGACGCCATCGAGCTTGAGCCGCCCCGTCTCTCGGCCCGCCTGCAAGTCATAGCGGACCAGCACGGGCGTCACGGGGCCCGCCGCATCGATGCCCGACCCTGGCACGAGCACCCGATAAAGAAGGCGTCCGCTGGGATCCATCCACGCGCCAAACAGGCCGCAGCACGGGTCGGCGGTGGTGTCGAGCTTCCCGGTCTGCCGGCCATTGCCGGTGTCGAAGAGGCCCCACGAATGCCCCATGCTGTCGACGACGAGCAGCTTCG
>JALYYC010000153.1 GCA_030946755.1 Candidatus Dormiibacterota bacterium | reverse complement strand
CCGCAAGTGGTTTTCGATCGGATGCGGGGCTCATTCCAGGCAGACAAGGCGGGCACCATCAAAATGACAATTCAAGTCAATCTCAGCGGCGAGAATGGCGGCAATTGGTGGATCAGGGTCGCGGAGGGCAAATGCACTATTGGCAGTGGGGTAGTGACGTCGCCCAACCTGACCCTGGTTGCCGACGCCACGGACTACGTGAAGATTAGGCTTGGACAGCTTGACCCGATCGAGGCGTACAAAGCTGGCAGGCTCAAGTTCAAAGGAAAAGGCAGCATGCCAATGGCCTTCAGGATGTTGTCACTGTTCAAACGTTCGAGTTAGCAGACAACTGGGATGACGACTCCGATGACCCAATTCCATGCTTCATAAGCTGAGACCATTCGGGATTGTTGGCATCAAAACACCGGCTTTCCTTTGCCGGATCGTGGGTCACCGCTATGTTCCCGTTGAACACGGCTACGTCACCCCGCCTGGCGTCGAAGCACCGCCGGAGTTGCCGAAGAGTCATCGTCAGTGCTGTCGATGCGGTCAAGATGAGCCGACGGGCATCTAATGAAGGGGAGCGGCAGAGCGCAACAGAAAGGCCGGAGACGGGCCCCGTAGCCCCACCTCCACCGAGAGGGCGAGCAAGCCTTGATTGGCGCTTGGCGCCATAGTCGGGTCGGCCTAAGGGGGCCAATCCTTCTGGCCAGGCCCCGGTTGGCACCAACAAGCGCCCACCGATGCTGGTTTGCAGGATCCCGGTTCCGCCGGTGGGCTCGCCGTGACATGTAAGCAGCGAGAAGAAGCGAAACCCGGGCCCAAACGTGGTCTTGCGTGTATCCAACACCTCCAGCAGACACCTCAAGCAGCTCCTCGAAGTAAGGAGCCCAGGCCGGCCGCGGGCGTATCGCGATCAGGCGGATCGCTCGTCAAGAGCCGTGCCTGAGTGTCCAGGCTCACGGTTTCGACCTGCCTACCCGCCCCCCGCCCGGGACAGCCGAGACGCGACGTTGCTCTCCAGCCAGCTTGCGCTGCCTGCATGTTGTGACACGGCAGCCAGGAAATCGTCTGACTCGAGTCGCAAAAGCTGGACTGCCGACAACGCGCGAACGGACGCGGTCCGGGGCGTAGCTCGAAGGATGGCGATCTCGCCGAAGTGGCCGCCGGCGCCCAGCCGGGTCACCGGGCTGGCTCGATAGGTGACTTCAACTTCCCCGACCTCGATGATGTAGAAGTGGCTACCAGGATCTCCTTCGGCGATGATGTCGGTTCCGGCGGCGACCTGTTCCGGGTGCATCCGAAGCGCCAGGCGTTCGAGCGCCATCATGCTCAAAGGCGCAAATAGGGGACTGCGCTGAAGCAGCCCGATCCTTCCAGTCGGAACCTGCACGACAGCGTCAAGGTGACGCAGGCGGCGCCATGTAATGGTAACGATGAGCGGCAAGAAAGCGCCAACGATCACCAGGCTGGCACGAGACCCGAGTCGCGACACGAGGAGCCCTGCTGCCAGCGAGCCAAGACCCCCGGTGATACGGATTAGCGCCTCGAAGATGCCCAGAATCCGGGCGAGGACGGCGTCGGGTGCGATCCGCTGCAAGACGCTAAAGCCGGCAACGTCTTCGATCGCGTTCCCTATACCGACCACGGTGAGCAGAAGGATCGCCAGGGGCGCTGCGGCAGATATCGACAGCAACGCGATTGGAACTCCCCAGAGAATGAGTCCGACGCCGAACCAGATAGCGAGCCGAGACTGGCCGACAAGTCGCATGGAAAGCGCAGAGCCTAGGAACCCTCCGGCGCCCAGGGCGGCGAACAGCACGCCGACGCCCCCGCCCCAAAGTGCAGTGTGTCGACCGCCACAACGACTATCAACACATTCAGCGCGCCGCGCACCAGGGTTTGAGCACTGAACAGCGACACCAGGAACCGGACGTCTCGTTCGCGGGCCAGCGTTGCGAAACCGGCCGTGGCTTCGGCCAGAATCGATCTGGGCGCAGGCCGCAACCGAACGGACGGGGAGGTGGCGATTCCGTTCACGAGCAAGGCCGCGACTACCGAGAGCGCAGCGATGACGCCAAACACCCCGGCGGGCCTGCCCAGCACGAGCAAACTCCCCGCCAGTACGGGCCCGATGAGGGTGCCGGCTCCCTCCATCGTGCTACCCACGAGGTTCGAGGCAGTTAGCTCGTTGGGCGTTTGTGCCAGGCGAGGCAGGAGTGCGCCCTGGAGGGCACGGAAGGGCGCCGCGGCGATGGTGAAAGCCACGGCGAGTGCATAAACGATCGCGCCTGGCAGGTGAAATAGTATCGCAGCGGCACAGCAGGCCAGGATCAACGCGAGGGTGACCTCCACGAGGACGAGAAGTCGCCGCCGCGGCAATCGATCCCCAAGGCCCGAGGTAAAGGGCGCCGTGATCGCGGCCACCAGCATCCGGACCAGGTTGAGGAGGCCCACGGCGGCCGGCCCACCCTGGGAGAACGCGAAGACCGAAATTGCCACGGTACATGCCCAATCCACGGTGACCCAGAGCCCCCAGGCAAGCTGCAACCGTCGAAGGCCCGGATTCCGGAGGACGCTAACGAAGGAGCGGAGGGCGACGCTCATTGGGAAAAGTCGCGCCGGACCCCCCAGAACAGTCCGGCCGCCGTTGCAGAATACGCCTTCGCCGGTGCACCCGCTTGAGTTCTCGCGCAGGTGGCGGTCTAGGTGGACGCGCATGAGCGCTTCTGACGAACTGGCCGTGGGCGCTGCAAATAGACCGGAATCTCAGCCTGGACCGATCGGCCGGACCAGCAGCAGCTCTGTCGCAGGTGTCACGATGATCCGGTCAAACGGCTGACCTGCGGATAACAATGCGCGGCCCATTCGGGGACGCCGCCGCGGCCGAGTTCCTGGATCGTTCCCGACCGCCCGTCCGGCTTCCGCACCATTAGTTAGCGGCGCACTTAATCCTGTGCTCGGTCAACATTGCGCGAGGCGAAGTCCAGCCAGCGGTTCGAATCTGCCACGGGCTATGACCCTTTCGAGTCCGGGACATGTCGGGCTCTTGGCGGACCGGTGGGCGAGGGCCATTTAGCCGACGGTGGTAGGGCTTGGTGATCCTAATGACGTGTTCCACGCGAAAGCGCGTTTACCCTGCGGATGGAAGCAAGGAAACGCTGGCGGTCCCGACGAGTCCTGCTGGTTGTCGCCGCGCTTAGCGTCGTCTTGACGGCGGGACTGGCACTCGCACTCGGGCCAGCTCCCCACCAGTTTTCGAGGTTCGAGGCAGAGAAGATCGCGTGACTCACTTGCTCCAACCGGGCGAGCACACACACATCGAAGCTAAGCTCGTCCGGCAATGGCAGCTGGCGCTCGTCAGCCCGAACGAGAATCTATGGTCGGACCAACTGATCTGGCTGGTGCTGGTGCCTGGGGGTCATTTCGCAGCCTCGGGCCCGTGCTGCAGCCAGCCGACATTCACCTGGAATGTGGCCGTGGTCAAGGACCAAGCAGGCTACGCCCAGTTGGACGGCGTCATAGCAGGCGCCCCGGGTGACGGTCCTGTCTGGTATCGACTGCTTCCGGATCTGTCGAGTGGCCACTGAAGATCAGCGCATCCGGATGTTCCGGCACCACCTCCTAGCGTTCGATTAGTGTCACTTTCCGTGGGCATAATCTGCGTGCAACGTTTGCCCGGCGGATCGTCCAGCCGCGTCGGATCGCGCAGTACACGCCAACGTTCACGTCGTGCGACTTCGCCGCGGTGCGAAGGCAGTCGCCGTCCGGTGGCGGTCAAGAGACAATGCTGACCGTGGAAAAGGCGGACATAACGCCAGCCCTGGTGTCCGGGTTGATCGCGGCTCAGTTTCCCCAGTGGGCTGACCTTCCTGTCAGGCGCGTTGAGCTCGACGGGAATGACAACACAACCTTCCGTCTCGGCGACGACATGTCCGTGCGACTACCAAGCGCCGACCGCTACGTCCCGCAGGTCGAGAAAGAGCACCGATGGTTGCCCAAGCTCGCCCAGCGCCTGCCGCTTCCGATCCCTGAGCCGCTGGCGAAGGGGATTCCCGCCAGCGGTTACCCGAGGCCCTGGTCCGTTTACCGGTGGCTGGAAGGCGCCCCCGCGACCGTCGAGCGAATCGCGAATCTAGGCGAATTCGCGACCCGGCTGGCCGACTTTCTGGCCGCCCTGTACCAGATCGATCCCGCAGGCGGTCCGCCGCCCGGGAAGCACAACTTCTTTCGCGGCGGACCGCTGACCACATACGACGCCGAGACCAGGGACGCGATCGCCGCCTTGGGCGACGTGATCGACACTGAGGGCGCGGCCGAGGTGTGGAAGGCGGCCGTCGGCGCGACATGGCATAGCTCGCCGGTCTGGCTCCACGGAGACGTGAGTGCCGGGAACCTGCTGGTCGACCGCGGCCACTTGAGCGCCGTCATCGACTTCGGATGCTCGGGAGTCGGGGATCCTGCTTGCGATGTGACGATTGCATGGACGTTCCTTCAGGGTCAGAGCCGAGAGGCGTTCCGCGCCCGGCTTCCGGTGGACGATGCCACCTGGGCGCGGGGTCGTGGCTGGGCGCTTTGGAAGGCCGTGATCACGCTCGTCCGGGAGTCGGAGGCCAACCCACAGGACGCAGCGAAGGCCAGGTGCGTCATCGAAGAGGTACTCGCCGAGCACGAGGCAGAGTCGCGTTGCGGGTCCCCCCCCCAGGGCCTGAGGGTTTCGGGACCTAGGTCCCTGTCATCGGTGAATCACCTACTTGATGATGGGGGCAGGACCTAGAAGCTCAAAACCAAAGGAGAACCTCAATGATCAAGCGGTGGACAGTAGGAATATCGATGGCCCTTGGCACGATGGCGTTTGTCGGGCTGGCGGGTTGCGGAAGCGCGGCCGTTAACACAGCGGCGACCACAGCGCCCCAGGCCGCGAACAATACGACGATCACGCTGACCGATATGAAGGTCGCCGTTTCGTCGAGCTTCGCCGCCGGCAAGTACACCTTCACGATCGTCAACAAAGGCGCGCTGATGCACGAGCTGCTCGTTTTCAAGAGCGATCTCGCGCAAGCGAAGTACCCCACGGAGACGTCGGGTAACATCGCCGAGGACGGCGCGGGTATCACCAAGATCTCGGACGGCGATAACCTGGCTGCCGGCGCCTCGCAGACCCGCGAGATCGACCTCACGAAGCCGGGCACGTACCTCTTTGTCTGTAACCTCGATGGTCACTATGCCGCGGGCATGCACACCGTGGTGGTAACCGTCGCCTGACGATCTCGAAACGTGACTGACCACCCGGCCGGGTGCGAACCCGGCCGGGATCGTTTGCGTGACATCCACGCTGGATGACCGATGAGTTTGGCGCACGCCATCAGTCTGAGTAAATGGAGCCGACTCAAGGAGGATTCTTAATGACCCTGACGATTTCGGTAAAGACACACACGCTGACCGTGCCCGGCGCGAGCATCTACTACGAGACCCGGGGATCTGGGCCGGTGTTGCTGATGATGCCTGGCGGTCCGGCGACCTCGTCGGTATTCGGGCGCATTGCGGCGGAGCTGGCGCCGTATTTCACGGTCGTGACCTACGACCCGCGCGGGCTCTCCCGCAGCACGCTTGACGGCCCGATCGATGACGCGCGGCTGGTAGAGGTCTTCGCGGACGACGCGCACCGGCTGATTGCCGCGGTCACCAACGAGCCAGCCTTTGTATTTGGCAACAGCGGAGGCGCCGTGATCGGGCTCGAGCTGATGGCGCGCCATCCCGGCCAGGTCGGCACCCTGGTTGCCCACGAGCCGCCCTCACCCGATCTGCTGCCCGATGGCGCCGCCGCCCGGGCGGGGATGGAACAGGTTCTCGACGCCTATCGCACGGGCGGCGTTTGGGTCGGGATGCAGACGTTCATGGCCTCAATCGGCGTCCACGGTGGACCGCCGCCGGCATCCGCAGCTGAACCAACTGCGGAGGCGCGCGAAGCGATGGCCCAGATGCAGCGCAACTTCGACTTCTTCCTTGGACACTACTTCCGCGCCCTCGCCGACTACCGGCCCGACTTTGCCGTCCTGAAACGACTGGCGTCTCGGATCGTCCCCGCAGTCGGCCAGGAATCCGAGGGCCAGCTGGCAAACCGCGGCGGTCTCGGGCTGGCGGATCGGCTCGGAACGAAGGCGATCGCCTTTCCCGGTGCACATGGCGGATTCGACAGCCACCCCCAGGAGTTCGCCAAGAAGCTCGGCGAGGTTCTCGAAGGCTGAGGCGCCGCCTCGGGGCGGGCCGTTGCCCGCCCCGAGGGAAATTCGTGTTAGACCGCGGCCGGAACTCGCTCGACTTCCGCGCTCGGCTCGGCGCCGACACCGGTCTGTGAGCGAACCACAATTTCGGAGAACATCTCCTGTGCACGCCGATCCCTGGTCAGCAAATCGCCCACATAGGTGCCGACGATCGCGAAGATGAACCCGAGCGGGATGCTGACGATGCCGGGGTTCGCCAGAGCGAACGCCGGATTCTTCACCGGCACGACATTGAGACCCGGGCCGATGAGCACCAGGAGAATCGACACGGCCGTTCCCCCGATCAGGCCACAAACAGCGCCCGCCGTGTTGAACCGCTTCCAGAAGAGCGTAAAAAGGATGACGGGCAGGTTGCCGCTGGAGGCCACGGCGAACGCGACGGCAACCAGCTGGGCGGTATTGGCCGTGGGAAGGTTAATCGCCACCAGGACCGCGATGACGCCCACGGCGACGGCGGCGATGCGCGCCACGTTCACCTGCTCCCGTTCGCTTTCCTTCCCGCCGCGGACAACATTCATCCAGAAGTCGTGGGCAAAGGCGCTCGAGGCAGCCAGTGTGAGACCCGCGACGACCGCCAGGATGGTTGCGAAGGCAACGGCCGAGATAAACCCGAGAAGCAGCTCACCGCCAAAGGAGTTCGGGCCGCCCCCGAGGAACTCCGCCAGCTTCGGCGCGGCGAGGTTCGTGTTCCCGATCTTTGCCTTGCCGACGAAAACCGCAGCGCCGAACCCCAGAAAGGTTGTCATCACGTAGAACGCCCCGATCAGGCCCATCGCCCAGCCAACCGAGGTGCGAGCCGCCCGGGCCGTCGGCACGGTGTAGAAACGCATCAGGATGTGCGGCAGGCCCGCAGTCCCGAAGATGAGCGCCATGCCCAGCGAGGCGTTCTCAATCGTCGACTTGTCGAGTGTGAGCGGTCCAAAGAGTACGTGCTTGCCGTGCGGGTAGAGGATGCCCGGTTGGGTGAAGTTCAGCCCCGACTTCTTGTCCACAACCTTGGCGACCGCATCGAAGAAGCGCAACGGGTTGAAGCCGAAGTGCCCGAGCACCAGCAGACTGAGCAAGATGGCGCCGGCCATCAGCAGACTCGCTTTGACGATCTGGACCCAGGTGGTCGCGATCATGCCGCCGAGGACCACGTAGCCGATCATCAGGATGCCGACAATGACGACCGCCAACTGGAACGAGAAACCGGGTACCAGCAGGTGCAGGACGACGCCGGCGCCGACCATCTGGGCGATCATGTAAAAGCCGCTCACCGCCAGCGTCGAGATGGCGGCGGCCGAGCGCACAGGCCCGGCTGACATCCGATACGCGAGCACGTCGGCCATCGTGTACTTGCCGGTATTACGGATCGGTTCCGCGATCAGCAGCAGGACGGTCAGGTAGGCCACCAGCCAGCCGACGGAGTACATGAATCCGTCGTAGCCATTAAAGGCGATGAGACCCGCGATCCCCAGGAAGGACGCAGCACTCATATAGTCGCCGGCGATCGCGAGCCCGTTCTGCCAGCCCTTGATCTTGCGGCCGGCGGCGTAGAACTGGACCGTGGTTTTGGTTTGGCGAGCGGCCCAGATCGTGATCCCGAGCGTGATGGCGACGACGACCGCGGTGATCCAGAGGGTGGTTGTCATGCGCCCAACCCCATCTTCGCGGCAACGCGCCGCACAGCGGCCGCCAGCGGGTCAAAGAGCCGGTTCGCGCGCCGGATGTAGACGGCGGCCAGGATCCAGGCCATCACGAATTCAGACAGAGCGAAGAGATACGCGAGGTTGATATTGCCGATGATCTTGGTATTCATGAGGCTGGGTGCGAGCCCGTTCCCGAGCGGAAGGGCAAAGTAATAGACGAGAAAGAACGCCACCGCCGGGATGATGAAATTGCGCCGGGCGCGGAGCAGTTGCTGGAACTCCTGACTGCTGTACAGCGATTCCCACGGTGACGCCCCCGGACCTCGTTCCCCGGCTGACTGTCTACCCGGTCGAATCGGACTGCCCGAGACGGGCACACCTCCGGATCGATCCCCTCTGTCCATACGTCCTCCCTTGTCTGAAATTGGGGTGACTACGTCCCTGGCGTCCATGTATCACTCCGCAAACGTGATGTCAATATGGGGACCACTTGTGGGCTTCCGGCTGTCTACAATCCTCAACATGCCTGAAACGACACTGGCCCCCGCGCCCGCCTTTGGGGAGCTGGAAGAACATCGACCGGCGCTGACGGCGTACTGCTACCGGATGCTCGGCTCGCCGTTCGACGCCGAGGACGCGGTCCAGGACACCTTCGTCCGCGCCTGGCGGAGTCGTGATCGCTTCGAGGGACGGGCAGCGGTGCGGTCGTGGCTCTACCGGATCGCGACCAACGTCTGCATCGACATGCTGAACAGCAAGGAGCGGCGCATCCGGCCGATGGACCTCGGACCGGCCCTCGAGCCTCTCGAGAAGAACCTGCACATCCGGGCCGAGGCCACCTGGTTGGAGCCGATCCCCACGCAGCTGATCAGGGACCCGGCCGAGGTGGCGGTGGAGCGCGAGTCGGTCCGGCTCGCCTTTGTGGCCGCTCTCCAGCACCTGCCGGCCCGACAACGGGCCGCACTGATCCTGTGCGAGGTCCTTCGCTGGGAGGCGTCGGAAGCTGCGGAGCTGCTCGAGGCTTCGGTCGCCTCGGTCAACAGCGCGCTGCAGCGAGCGCGGGCCACACTGGCGAAGAGCAAGCTGAGTGGCAACGAACCGGCGCGCCCGCTGGACGAATCGGACCGCGCCATGCTCGAGCGCTTCGTGGCCGCCTTCGAGCGCTACGATGTCGCCGCCCTCACCTCGCTACTTCGGGAAGACGCGACCCAGTCGATGCCACCGTATGACATGTGGCTGAGCGGGCGCGACGATGTCCTCGCCTGGTGGTTCGGACCTGGCATCAGCTGCAAAGGCTCGCGTGTGATTCCCGCGCCCAGCGCCAACGGCATGCCGACCTTCGGCCAGTACAAGCCAAGCCCGAACGGAGGCCACGAGCCCTGGGCGCTACAGGTCCTCGAGCTCTCCGAGGGCCGGATCGCCGACATCACCTTCTTCCTCGATACCGCCAGGCTCTTCCCCCTCTTCGGCCTGCCGCCCCGTCTCGAGCCCTAACGTCGGCGCAAGACCACAGAGATCGATCAGGGCGGTCAGCGATGCACTCGGATTTTTGAGGCGCACAGACCCTCCGTGCCGGCGCGCCAGGAGCTGGAGGCGGGCGAGCTTGTGGATCGTTCCGGCGTTCGGCGGCTGCAGCCGCGCGCAGTCCAGGATGATCGTGCGGACTGCCATTACCTCTTAGACCTACCAGTCACTCAAAGTCATCGGCGGAATATTTACTCTGACCGATGAGTTTTTGAGTGGGATCAGTCTGAATGAGCATGAACGAGGAAAAAGACACCCGCTGGCTCTCCCTGATCGTGCTCTGCACGGGATTTCTCCTGATCGTCGTCGACATGACGATTGTCAACGTCGCGTTGCCGTCGATCCAGCGCGACCTCGGGTTCTCCCAGTCGGGCCTCGCCTGGGTCATCAACGCCTACCTGATCGCGTTCGGTGGGCTGCTGTTGCTGGCCGGTCGGATCGGCGACCTGTTCGGGCGCAAGCGTGTCTATCTCATCGGGCTCGCCGCCTTTGTTGCGGCCTCCGTGCTCTGCGGGCTTTCCGTCAACCAGCCGATGCTGATCGCTGCCCGCTTCCTGCAGGGGATCGGTGGGGCGGTCAGCTCCGCCGTCGTGCTCGCCATGATCGTCACGATGTTTCCCAAGCCTGAGGAGCAGGCGCGGGCGTTCGGCGTCTTCAGCCTCGTCGCCTCCGCCGGCGCGGCCGTAGGCCTCCTTGCGGGCGGGTTGATCGTGCAAGCTGTCAGCTGGCACTGGATCTTCTTCGTCAATGTGCCGATCGGCCTCTTGACGGCCGCTGCCTCCGCCCGCCTCCTCACGGCTGATCGTGGGCTGGGCGTCGGCCAAGGGGCCGATGTCATCGGGGCCGTGCTGGTGACCGCCGGTTTGATGGTGGGCGTGTACTCGATCGTGGAAGCGTCCGTCTACGGCCTCGGGTCGCTGCACACCATCGGCTACGGCGCAGTCGCGCTGGCGCTGCTGACCGCGTTCGTTATCCGCCAGGCGCTCGCCCGCAACCCGATCCTGCCACTGCGGATCTTCCGCTCCCGGAGGCTGACCACAGCCAACATCATTCAGGCCTTGATGTCGTCGGCCTTCTTCGGCTTCTTCTTCCTCGGTTCCCTCGACCTGGAGCGGGTCCTCGGCTACAGCCCGCTCAGCCTCGGGCTGGCCTTCCTGCCAGTGTCCATCGTGATGGGACTCTTCTCGGTTAAATTCTCGGCGCCCCTGATCGGGCGGTTTGGTCCGGTGAAGGTGCTGGCGGCCGGGCAGCTGGTGATCGCCCTTTCCCTGCTGATGCTCGGGCTCGGCCCGACCAACGCCAACTACCCTGTCCACCTGCTGGTCCCGATTGCGATGCTAGGCCTCGGCGGCGGGCTCTCATTCCCGTCGCTCGCCATGATCGCGATGGCCGATGCGGGGCCCGGGGACGCCGGGCTCGCTTCCGGCATCCTCAATACCAGCGGCCAGGTGGGCGCTGCCCTGGGGCTGGCGGTGCTGGCGACCCTGGCGGCCTCGCGGACACTTTCCCTCGCGCATGCCGGAGTGGGCTCGGCAGCGGCGCTTGCCGGTGGCTACCACATGGCCTGGCTGATCGGCACCGTCAGCGTGGTCGTGACCTTCGTCCTCGCCATCACCGTGCTGCGCGAGCGGCGGTCGGGAGGCGTCGAGGAGCCAGTCAAGGAAAGCGTCGTCGCCTGATTCACACGATGAGAAAGATTGCCGCCTTCTTGATGGTGACCGCCGACGGCTTCCACGAGGGCCTCAATCCCTGGGAAATCGACTGGCACAACGTCGATGACGAGTTCAA
>JALYYC010000089.1 GCA_030946755.1 Candidatus Dormiibacterota bacterium | reverse complement strand
CGACTGGTGTCCGAGTTGCTCGCCGGCGAGCATTGGGTCAAGGGCCTCCAGCAGCTGATCGCGCCGAACGAGCTTCGCGCGCTCATCCTGCGCGCCCGGCGGCTGGCCGACCAGGGACGCTACCCTGAGCCGCTCTCGCGCTGGGCCTATCCCTGGCCGCTGATCTAGCGGACTGAGACCGGCATGCGCTCGCGAGCGGGCTCGCTCGGCAGTCGCTCACCGAGGCGCGCAAACCAGGCAGGTGCCGGCGCCGGAACGTCGGGGCCGGTTCTGCGGTCAGCATCGTCATCGGGCGGGTCCGCGTCGGGGGTGAGGAGACGCCAGAGGATCACGAAGGTGCCGGTCACCAGCGCACACTTCGCGGTGGCGAAGAGGAGGAGTCCCGCGAACTGCTGATCCTCGATCGACCCGTAGGCCGAGTAGAAGAGATGATGCGAAAACGCGAGGGTGATGCCGGGGATCGTCGGTGGCACACTGGCCACCATCAGGTAGCCGACCTTGGCGATCGGGCTGAGACCGCCGCGATCCGTTCCGGGCCTGAGAATCGGCAGCCAGAACAGGAACGCCCCGAGGATGAAGACCGCCTGGACGGCAGCGTGAACCAGCTGATACCGGCCAACCAGGTTCACGAGCGCTGGGAGCTGGGCGGCGAAAAGGACGGCGTTGAGCGCGAGGATCCCGATCAGCGGCTGCCAACGGTAGGCGAGATGGCGGCCAAGCAAGGGGCTTGCGCCATAGGTGATCAGCGGAGCCACCGCCGCAAGCAGCAGCATCTCCTGGAGCACGTGCAAGAAGAGTCGTTGGTCGGCGACCGCCATCACCGGCGGAAGAAAGCTAAGCGCTCCGAGCCCCAGCCCGAGCGCCAGCGCGACCCGACGGCGGTGAGCCATGAGGCTATTTTGCGCCAGCGGCGTACCGGGCGTAGATCTTGTCGATGAAGGCGGCGCACTGGTCGGCGAGCGGGGCGCTGACGAGCTGGAGCAGGTTCTCGGCGTTCTCCTCGCCACTGTGCGAGAGGTTGTAACTGCCAGTGAAGACTGTGTCATCCACCACCGTGATCTTGGCGTGCATATAGTCGTGGACGGTGCCCGGACCGTAGGGCGTCGTGACCTTGGAGGCGAAGGGGAGCGCCGAGATGACCGTCGTGAACGCCGGGGCCTTCCAGCCGGCATGCTGATCGACGGTCCATTGGGCGATGACCTCCCGCATCTGGGTCCGGTCGTAGACTCCCTTGAAATCGACGTGTGGCCGGCCGGCGAGCTCCGCCAGTGTCCCAAGGATCGGGCCGGCCGTGATCACCGGCGAGCAGAGACGAATGCGCCGGGTGGCGTGCGCCAATCGCTCGGCGATCGTGTGCACCATCCGTGGCCCGCGGCCGGGCGAGAAGAAGACCTGGGCGGGCACGCCGTCCGGGCGGTTGGGCACCCGCGTCGCCGGCAGGTCGTACTTGCCTGAGCTGTCGACGCGGCCCGTCGTCCAGAGCTCGGTGAAGTTCCGCAAATACTGGGATGCGAGCGGCCGCGACGGTAGCCGCAGGACGATGTTCTCTTCGCGGCTCCACGAATCGTTGGTCCAGTTCATCGACCCGGTCCAGACCGTCGCATCGTCCGTCTCGGCATCCCGGACGACGTACTTGTGATGCATCAAGGCGGGGATCCCCGCCACCGCTCGGGTCGGGATCCCGAAGCTTTCGATCAGGGCCGTATCCGGCTCCGAGGGCGGGGGAACCGGGATCGGGTTCGGAACGTCCGCGTTGTAAACCAACCGCACGGCCACGTTGCGACCAACGGCGGCCTTGATGGCCGCGCGCAACCTGTCCGCGGGAACGCCGGTGAGGTTAAGGTCGTAGATCGCGATCTCGAGGCTGCGCTGCGCTCCGTCCAGAAACGCCCCCAGCTCGTCCGCGACGTGCTCCGCCGGCTGCCCGCCATCCTCGAGAAAGGACACCTCGAGCGCCGGCAGTGTCACTGCGCGTCGCCCTTCTTTTGTCCCGAGTGGTCCTTTGCCTCGGCCTCCTCGAGCTTGTCATCGTGAAACCGCTGCACCACGTCGGCCGCGTGCCCGATGTCGTCGGTCACGACCATCAGGTCGAAATCGTCGGGTGAGATCTTGCCCTCGGCCAGTACCCGCTCCCGGATCCAGCCGGTCAACCCCTGCCAGTACGCCGAGGAGAACAGGATGACAGGAAAGTGCACGACCTTGCCGGTCTGGATCAGCGTCAGTGACTCGAAGAGCTCATCGAGGGTGCCGAAGCCGCCGGGAAAGATGACGAACGCTTCCGCATACTTCACGAACATCGTCTTGCGCACAAAGAAGTAGCGGAATTCGATGCCGAGGTCGATGTAGGCGTTGAGACTCTGCTCGAACGGAAGCTCGATGTTGCATCCGATCGAGAGACCACCACCCTCCCGCGCCCCACGGTTGGCGGCTTCCATGATTCCAGGCCCGCCACCGGTGATGATCGAGAACCCGCGGCGCGCCAGCTCGGCGGCAAGGGCCCGCGCCGCGCCGTACATCGGGTCCGCCTCCCGGACCCGAGCCGATCCAAACACGGTGACCGCCGGGCCGATCGCCGCCAGCGCATCGAAGCCTTCGACGAACTCGGCCTGGATGCGCAGGACGCGCCAGGGATCGGATTCGAGAAACTCCGGTGCGACGGTGGCGCGCTCGAGGAATTGCCGGTCCTCGGTCTGCTTGCCTGCGCCGCGCTTCAGGATCCGTCCGGCCCGGCGCTGCTCGTCGCCATCCGTCATCGCCGCTTAACTCTAATCGAGCCCGACGGCCGGGCAACCACGTAGTAGGTCGGGCTCGAGGTGAGCGCCTCGTTCGGTTGTCCGAACATCCGGTCCAGATCCATCCCTGCCGCCGAAAGCCACCCATCGACCTCTTCCGGCCACACCAGGCTGATCTCGGCGATCTGGGTGTGGGTCAGGCCGGCAACGTCGTAATCGATCTCGATGCGGGCGTCGTTTCCGTCGAACTGCCGGACCCTGATGCCTGCGCCGCCGCCGGCTCGGAGCCAGTGCGGATTGGCGAGCTCGAACGCCAGCCGGCCGCCCGCTGCGACGTGGGCCGCGGCTCCGCGAAGCCGGGCGACGGTATAGAGGATGTTGGAGGGCACGATGACCAGGTCGAACCGGCGCCCAAGCTGCAGGTCTTCGAGCCGCGACTGGATCAGCTCGGTCCGCGGCAGCCGTGTGGTGAGATGGGCGAGCATCCGCGGGTGGGCGTCGACCCCGACCAGGGACACGCCGGCCGCAGACAACGGCACCGCCAGCCGGCCGGCGCCGATCCCGAGATACAGCACCGGAGGGACGGCGGCCCTGGCAAGCTCGAGCCAGGGTGAGAGATCTACGGCGTCGGGCAGCCGGGCGTAGAGTTCCGCGAATCCGGGATCGGGATCGACCGGGTCGTCCCGAACGATCGTCATGGTCATACAGCCGTTACTGGGGAGCGTCCCAGCAGGGGGCCCGCGACCAGCGCGACGGCCAGGGCCCCGATGCCCGCGATGATGAAGGTAAGCCGTGGCGATGTCGCATCGATCAGGAACCCCGCCAACGCATATGCCAGGGCCGAGCCCCCCGACGCCGCTGTGCCGAAGAGCCCGAAGACCCGGCCCAACATCGCCGCGGGAACGACCTCCTGGATCAGCGTGGACGATGCGACATTCTCTATGCCATTCGCGACACCGCCGGCAGCCTGGGCGGCGGCGGCAACCCCAACGTTCGGGGCCGCCCCGGTGGCGATCGTGGTGATCGCGCTCAAGAGCCAACCCCCGATCAAGAGGGAAGTCGAGCGTGGCGCGGAACGGATCCACGAGAGCGCCACCGAGCTCAGCAACATACCGACACCGAAGGCGCCCGCGACCGCGCCGTACGCCAGGGCATTGCCTCGGAGCGTGTCACGGATGAGGAAGACCAGCGCGACGTTATCAACCGCGAGAAAGGCCACGATGAGAAACGTTCCGCCGAGTAATCCTCGCAGGGCCGGCTGTTGCCAGGCAAACCGAAGTCCAGCGGATCCAGCCGCGACGATTCCCCTCGCCACCGCGCCCGCCCGACTTCCAAGCCGGCGCGGCAGCGTTGCAAGCAGCACCGCGGACAGGGCAAAGCTCAGCGCATTGGCCCCCAGCGCCCCGCGAACGCCGAGCGCCAGGACCAGCAGCCCGCTCAGCACCGGTCCGACCGCGACCTGGAGGTTGAGCGATGTCCCCATCCAGGCGTTGGCCTGGCGCAGATCGGATGCCTCCACGATCGCCGGGACGGCGCTGCCGGCCGCCGGCCCGAATGTCGTGTCGAGGATGGCGGTGACGACGATGACGGGTAGGAGGAGGGCGAATGGAGGCTGCCACCAGGCGATCGCGGCGTAGATTCCTGCCTGGGCCACCTCGCAAAGCACCATGAGGCGTTTCAGATCCACGCGGTCGACGATGACCCCGGCGAGAGGCCCGAGAAGATGCGGGAGCGATTGGGCAAGGAGCAGTGCTCCGACCGCGACCCCGGAGCGCTCGGTCTCCTTGACGTAGAGAATCAGCGCAATCAGGGCGATGCCATCGCCGACGCTCGAGACAGTCCGGCTCAGCCACAGCCGCAGGAAGACCCGATGCCGTAGGAGGACGTTGCCGCGGGTCGGAGCTACGCGACAGCCTCGTCAGCGATGTCGAGCGCTTTGTCGATGATGGCGAAGCCCTCCGCGAGTTCCTCCTCGTTGATGCAGAGCGGGGGGTTCGTCATGACCGTCTGCCAGCGCACGAAGGTATAGAGCCCATGGTCGCGCAGGTACTTGCCGACGGCCTTCATCGGCTCTGACGTTCCGTTGAAGGGCGCGAGCGGCTCCATCGTCTTCCGATCCTTGACCAGCTCGAGAATGCCGAACAGTCCGATCGACCGGGTCAGGCCAACGCTCGGGTGCTTCGCTTTTAGCGTCTCGTGGTGGCGGGCCATGACCTCGCCCATGCGACGCGCGTTGCCGATCATGTCGTCTTCCTCGTAGGCCTGGATGGCGCCGAGCGCGGCGGCGCAGGCCAGCGGATGGCTGTTGTAGGTCAGGCCGCCGTAGAACACGTTCTTGTCGAAGTATTCGGCGATCCTCGGGCGCATGCCCACCGCTCCGAGCGGAACGGCACTGCTGGTGAGGCCCTTGGCCATCGTCATCATGTCCGGCACGACGCTCCAGTGATCGACGGCGAACCATTCACCCGTCCGGCCGAAGCCCGACATGATCTCGTCACAGACCATCAGGATCCCGTATCGGTCACACAGCTCGCGCACCCCCTGCAGGTACCCCTTCGGTGGGATCAGAATGCCGTTCGTGCCGGTGACGGTCTCGAGAAAGAACGCGGCGATCGTGTTGGGCCCCTCGAGCTGGATCGTCTCTTCCAGGTAGCGCAGTGAGACCTCGGCGGAATCGACCTCGCGCTGCGGCCCATGGTAGGGATCGAGGACATGCACCACGCCGGATGTTCCAAGATCGTTGGCCCATCGGCGCGGATCCCCGGTCAACGCCATCGCCCCCGCCGTCGCCCCGTGATAGGAGCGGTACCGGGCGATGATCTTGTGGCGCCCGGTCACGGTGCGGGCGATCTTGATCGCGTTCTCGTTCGCTTCGGCCCCACCCAGGGTAAAAAAGACCTTGTCGAGATCTCCGGGCATCAGCTCGGCCAGCTTCTTGCCCAACCGCGCGCGCGGCTCGTGGGCCATGAACGGGTTGGCGTAGCTGAGCTTTTCCGCCTGGCTCCTGATGGCGTCGATGATTCGCCGGTCGCCGTGGCCGGCGTTGACGCTCATCAGCTGACTGTTGAAATCGATGTAGCGCTTGCCATCCGTGGTGAAGAAATACACGCCCTTCGCGTGGTCGACCGA
>JALYYC010000061.1 GCA_030946755.1 Candidatus Dormiibacterota bacterium | reverse complement strand
GGATGGAAACGGCGTTCGCCTTATAGCCCCGGGGATCGGCGTAGGCCACGACGGCGAGCACGATGAACGCCGCAACGACGCCCAGCACGGCTCCGCCGAACGCGACCACCAGATCGGTGAACCGCACTTCGACCGGGGTCGGCGGGTCGGCCGGAAGGGGGGTGGGCATCATCTCCGCCATCCGAGCGTAACGCGTGACGCTCAACCAGCTTGCCGAATACGGGGCGGCACGGTGAGCTGGATCGGCGGATACTGACCTCGTGACCGCATCGCCCTCGGCTACCGCATTGGCTTTCGCAGCTTTTACGGCTGGGCGGCCAGGCCCGGAGTTGCCGCTGGATGCGGCCAGCCTGCTGGCAGACGACGCGGCTCGCTTCAGCGAGGTCAACGACCAGGCCGTAAACCTGCTGCACTATTCGCGGGAGGAACTGCTCCAGATGCGGGTCTGGGACATCACGCCTGAGCTGCAACGGCCGGATGCCCTCGAGTTGTGGAAGGCGTTCATCGGCGTGGGTGAGCAATCGGGCGTCTACCAGGCCCGTCGCCGGGACGGGCGGCTGATCACCGTCGAGTACGTGGCGGTGGCGAACTACCGTCCGGGCGCCCACCTATCCGTCCTCCGGCCGATTGGACGCACGATGGCAGCCGGCCGGTCGCTCGATGAATGTCCCTACGAACGGCCTTCCCGCCTGGATTTCGCAGCTGTCCCGCCTACCAGCCGCACCTAACCTATGAGGCCGATTCCAAGGGGGATGCGGTCGCTCCAGTGTGGACCTGCCTGCATTTGGGAGCCGGGCGCAAGCGTGGCGGTCGCGGCTTCTTCGGTCGTTGTGGTGTTGGGGACGCGCTGGCGCGTACCCGGTGGCTGGCCGGAGCGCGGACGACGCAACTGCGCGCCATCCAGGAACTTCGATTCGAGGCGGCGGACGACGTCGGGCCGGCGCTCGAAACGCTCTACCGGGAGAGGGCAAAGCGGGATGCATCCGGCCGGCTCGCCCCTGCCCCTCAGACGACCGAACAGGCCTCGGTTGGTGTCACCAGGGCTTTCGCCGCGTTTGCCGGCGAACGATCCGACCGTTTTCAGGCGGCCGGGATCGACCCCGGGGAATTGAGCCGGTGCTTCGCCGCCACGATCGAAGACTTCCGGCGCGCGTCCACGGTCGAGGGCTGGGTCCCCCCGGCGTCGATCGTCTCAGGCTACCCGCCTGGCGTTCGGGCCTTCCTACGCCCGGACCTGTTCGCGATGGTCGAGCGACACGCCGAGAATTCCTGAGCTCGGTGTCAATGATCGCGACCCATCGACGTTATACCCGGGTCCATGGCCGACGAGAACGCCGCACGCCCCGTTTTCGGGGACCTGCTCAAGCAGTCGCAGAGCGCCCTGGCGGGCCTCCAGGCCCTCGAAGACCAGCTGAGCGCCAGACTCGCCGACCAGCACGCGCAGCTGAACGACAGCCGCGCCGAACTGGCGCAGACGCGCGAGGCGCTGACCGCGCTTCAGGCCGCCCACGAGCGCTTGACGGCCGAGCACGCCTGGAGCCTTGATGAGTCGCGGCGCCAGCAGCAGGCCCGGATCGAGCTCGAGGGATCGATCCTGGATGCGCGGCGGGAGCTGGCGGAGGCAGTCAAGGAGCGCCAGGAACTGATCCGAGCGCGGGACCGGGACCGTCACGAGCTGGAAGACCGGCTGGCTCACCACGAGGCGGCGCTGGCCGACCGCGTCAGCCAGATTGTCGGCCTCGAGGCGCAGCTCGACGAGCTGGCGGCGGCCCAGGATACCTGGCACGCCGAGCGGGAGGCGCTGGTCGCAGCCCGGGACAAATTCGCCGGCCGCGTCCGCGACCTCGAAGCGGGCGAACGACGCGCCGCCGATGAACTAGGCCGCGCCATCAGCAACCGCGAACAGCTCCGCACCGTCTACGAGGATCTGAAGCGCGCGCATAGCGCGACAACCGAGCGCAGCGCGGCGGCATTTCGTGAGATGTCGCGGCTGCAGGACGAGGTGCGGTTGGCTGCCGAAACGGTCGCCAACCATGAGGCGGAAACGGCCCAGCTGAAGCAGCGGCTGGCGCAGGCGACGACCCTGGCCGACGAGCTCCAGACGCACCAGCTCACCTGGGCCGCCGATCGCGAGGCCCTGCTCGCCGCAGTCGAGGTCGCCGAGAAACGTCGCGTCGCGGTCGAAGGCGACCTGGCCGCTGGCCAGTTGGCCTTGTCCGAGCGCTCAGCGGCGGCCGATCGCGAGGCGGCCGAGCTCCGCCACCAGGCTGCAGCGCTGCAGATCCAGCTTGCCGACGAACGGGAGCGCCTGGAAGGCGCGCTCGCCGGCGGTCAGGACCAGCTGCGGGCGGCCGCGGAGTCGGCTCAGGCGGCTGAGAAGGCACGCGCCGAAGCCCAGGGCCAGTACGCGAAGCTGGTTGAACGGGCCCAGCTCGCCTCCCAGGAGTGGGCGGTGCGGCGCCAGGCGATGACCGAGGAGAACCGGCGTTTGATCGCCGAGCTTGCCCAGGCCCACCAGGCCGCGCGGGCCGCCGAGGATGGCCAACGCCAGCGGGACTTGGAGCTGCAACAGCTCGAGCAGGCCCACCGGGAGAAGACCTCATTGCTCGAGGACCGTCTCCGGGCAGCCCTGGACGAGGCTTCCCGGCCGCTGACCCCGGCGCAAAGCCACCGAATCAATACCAGACTCAACGCCATCGTCGGATTCAGCAGCATCATGGCCGACTCGACAGCCCTCGCCCCGGCGGAGCGGGCGGACTACCTGGGCGTGATAATCGAGAATGGTCGCGCGCTCGCCGAGGAGCTAAATCTCGTTCCCGTGGCGGGCGCGGCCCGACCGTCAGGCTCAGTCCCTGCCGCGGCCGGGCCGCCCGTGGCGACCCTTGGAGGGGGCGCCATCCGGCCGACGGTCCTGGTGGCCGATCCCGACCCTCAGGTCCGGGACCGTCTGTTTCCGTTCCTAACGCGGGCCGGTTACGAGGTCGTCTTCGTGGCCGACCGCGCCGAGGCGGTCAGTCGGGCCGGGGCGCTCTCGCCGATCCTGGTGCTGGCCGACGCCGCCCTCCAGCCGGGCGGCGCGCCCGGCCTGATTGCGGAACTCAAGCGTGACCCGCGGACGGCCGATATCCCGGTCGTCGTGACCACCCGCAACCTTGCCGAGCCGCTTGGCGTCGAGTTGGGGGAGATCGACATCCTGACCAAGCCGATCGACCGTCAGCAGCTGCTCCAGGTGATGATCAACCACGATCTCCAGGCGGACGCGAGACGGACCCAGAAGCTACCGGCCAGGGTGCTCGTCATCGACGACGACCCCCTCAGCGTGCGCCTCCTGACGGCGGTCCTCAAGCCCCTCAAGGTCGAGGTCGTCAGCGCGGCCGGTGGAAAGGCCGGGATCGAGCTCGCCCGCCAGTGCAATCCTGAGCTCATCATCTGCGACCTGATGATGCCCGAGGTCGACGGGTTCGATGTGATCGCGGCCCTACGGGCCGATCCCCAGATGAGCGCGGTGCCGATCCTGGTCTACTCCGGGAAGAGCATCACGGTCGAAGACCAGCAGCGGCTCCAGGGTCTCATTCCCTCGATCATCCGCAAGGGTGAGTTCAGCCGGGAGCGTTTCCTCGAGTTCCTGCTGAAGCGGGGCGAGCGACGCGCCCGGGGCGCAAATCCGCCGATCGCCGCCTAGCAGCCAGAGGTTGGCCGGCGGTGTCCGGTCAGGGGGCGAACGGGGAACTCGGCTGGTATTGCTCGAAGCCCGGGATCGGGATCCCCAATACGAAGGCAACAAATGCCACGATCCCGCCCAGGACCAGGAAGAAGAAGAGCAAATACCGGAACATGAACTTGGCTCCCTACTAGGGAGAACGGGGGCGGCCTTAAAAGCTTGGGTTTGACCGTGCGCGCAGTCTACGGGCGGTATTGACGTTGTATTCACGCAATCGTGGCGGAAAAGGCACAGATCCCGGCCGACTTTCATCAGGCGATGTTCCGCATCGCGGCGGTCGCCTTTGTCACCTCCGCGTCAGTGAACGTCGCCAGCAGCTTTATCGGGAATTCAAACTTTGACTTCCGCGCGATCTTCATCATTGCCCTGCTGTCGTTTGGCGGCGCCGCGATCAGCTGGTTCTTCCCCTGGCACCGGCTTCCGGTGCAACGGTTCCTCGTCGTCATCGTCGCCCCGGGCCTCGCGTTACTCGGCTTCATGCTGATGCTGACGGGCGGCCTGCATTCGCACATCCTTCCGATCTTCGTCGCGCCGGCTGTCTTCATGGCGGCCGCCTACGGATTCCGAAGCGGCCTGATCATCGCGTTGATGACGGCGGCGACGGCGGCGCTCCCCTTGCTCGTCGAGGGGTGGGACCCGTATTACGGCCGGACGCTGCTGGTCCTCTCTGTTGGCACGCTGCTCTGCGCGTACATCCCCGCCACGGTGCGGCAGGCGCTCCTCGACGAATACGAGACCCGCCGGCGCCAGCAGGAGGAGGGTTACGTCTCGACCATCAGCGCACTGGCGGCCGCGCTCGATGCCAAGGATCGCTATACCGAGGAGCACTCCCGCGAGACCGCGGCCTTCGCCGTCAGCGTCGGCAAACGGCTCGGCCTGTCCGCGGAACAGCGTCGCTTGCTCGAGTACGGGGCCCTGCTGCACGACATCGGCAAGATCGGCATTCCAAGCTACATCCTGCACAAGCCCGGTCGGCTCACGACGGAAGAATTCACGGTGATGAAGGAGCACCCCGTGATCGGGGAGCGCATCCTGGCCTCGGTCCCATTTCTCGCCCCGCTCGGCCCGATCGTTCGCGCTGAGCACGAGCGCTGGGACGGCGCCGGCTATCCGGACGGGCTCAAGGGCGAAGAGATCCCGATCGAGGCGCGGATCATTCACGTCTGCGACGCCTTCCATGCGATGGCGTCCGACCGGTCCTACCGCCCGGCCCTGTCCGGGCAGGCCATCCTGACTGAGCTTCATGACGGATCCGGGACCCAGTTCGATCCGCGGGTGGTCGACGCGCTGCTCCGAGTCATCGAGGAAGAAAAACCGAAGGTGACTGCAGCGGCGCAGGCGTCGGGGACGCCCGCGCCGGCCGCGCCCGTCTCGGGGCCGCGCTCCTGGGCGCAGCACTTGCAAACGATCGAGACACTCGGGCAACTGCTGGCCCGGGCGAGTAGCGTCGAGGACATTTGTGCCCGGATCGGGGAGACCATCGTCAACCTCCTGCCGCACGACCATTGCCGGATCCTTCTCGTCAATGAGGACCGCACGCGCCTCGATGCCGTCTATCTCAGTGGCAGTGCCCGGTCCGAGTACCAGGACGTCACGCGGGTGAACGCGAGCGTCGACGTAGGGGAAGGCATTGCGGGTTGGGTCGCCGAGACCAAGCGCGGCGCGGTCCTTGGCGATGCCGAACGACATCCCAAGGCCCTCCACGTCGCCGGCACCTCGGTCATCGACGAGTCGATGCTGGTGGTGCCGGTCGTCTTCCAGGACGAGGTGCTCGCGGTCATCGCCGTCATGAAGGTCGGCCTCAATCAGTACTCTCTCGACCAACTGCGCCTGCTCACGATTCTCGGCAACCAGGCCGCCGTTTCGATGGCGAACGCCCGCCTGATCGACCGCCTGGCGGCGTCGGCCACCGTCGATCCATTGACCGGCCTGCTGAACCGCAACGCCTTCGAGGAATCCCTCAATTCGCAGCTCGTTCGACCGCAATCGTCGGGCACGCTGGTGATCATCGACGTGGACAATCTGCGCGAGGTCAACCGCGACTACGGGTATCGCGCCGGTGATGCCGTGCTGAAAAAGATCGCGCGCGCGGTCCGCGGCGCGACCAGGTCGACAGACCAGGCGGCCCGATGGATGGGCGACGAGTTCGTCATCCTGGCCCCGGACACCACACCGGACCAGGGGGCCGAACTAGCGGGGCGGATCGAGGCGGCCCTGCAGGGCGAGCGGATTACGATCCGCTGGGGTCAGGCCGAGTATCGAGGTGATGGGCTGACCGCCCAGGAGCTGCTCGCCCGCGCGATGCGGGCCTTAGCCGGGACATCCGGCGATCTCGCCGCCTAGCCCCCAACGTCCGGCGATCTCGGCGCCTAGCCCCCAACGTCCGGCGATCTCGCCGCCGGCCCTATCTGATACCGGCGCTCCCACCTATTCTGGAAGGCTGGTGAGGGGTCCGTGACGGTTGGGGCAAGGTGGGCCGCCCGATCGGGCACGAAGCTCCGAGTTTGGCGCCATTTCCTTGACGGTCCAAAACCAGGGGCCTAATCTCCAGTCGCCGCCAATGGGTTTGGATTGTCTGCGGGCGCGGAAACCCGTCGCGAGGAAGGATTGATTTTCAGGGGACTAGCCCGGTCGCGGTGGCCGATCCAGCGTGCCGGTTTCTTCAGCCGCAACCTCTGGAAGGTCGGCGGTCTCGGGATTGCGGCTGCCGTCCTCCTGACCAGCCGGGGAGCCAGCGAGGCGCCGCGCCTGCCGCAACTCAGTGCTAGAGTCGCCGCCGCGCAGAGCGTTCCCTGCGGCCCGCTGGCGGAGGGCGTCGTCACCTGGAGCGCCTCGAACTACATCCTGCCCAGCAACGATCCCTTCGGCACCGCGCCCTGCGCCGCCGGCGTCATCGTCGGTCCGAACACCACGCTGATCATCGACGCCGCCGCCGGCCCAGTGCAGATTTCCTCGAGCGGGGCCGCGCTCAACGTTGCGGGCGGCACCCTAGAGACGGCGAATACCGACGCAACCCACATCGTTTCTTTCCAGGCCGCCCCCGACGTCGCTTCCTGGGAGGGCATCAATATCACCGCTAGCGGCGCGAGCAAGGGCAACGCATCGCTCTCCTACGTCAGCATCCAGGGCGCGCTGCGCTCCATCCAGATCTCGAGCGGCGCGACGCGCTCACCGGCGGATTCGCATTACGGGCTGACCGTCAGTAACAGCGGGATCGGCTTCTCATACTTCGATGGCATTGATGCCCTCGACACGCCGATTTCGATAACAGGCCTCAACGACGGCCGAACGGGGACGATCAACAACATCGGGTCGATCGGGATCAGCGCCCAATTCTCGAGCAGCGCACCGGCCCTCCTGGCCGACGCCCTCCATGTTGACGGCATGACGTTTGGGAGTTCGGCTCCTTTCGGCGTCAGCAATTGTCCCGCCAACCAGCCGTGCTATATCGGCAACGAGGCGATCTTTGGCAAGTTCGCGTCTCACGCTAACCAACCCGTGTCGATCACCAACAGTAACTTCTATCGCGCGGGGAATTACGGGGTGCAGCTGGAGTCAGCCAACCAGCCGACGCTGACCAACAACCTCTTTGTCTGTAACGGCCTGGGCGCGCCCACAACCGGCACGCCCTGCGGCGGTAGCGGACCCGTCTACTCCGCAGTGTCCCTCACCGATGCCACTGCCGACCTCGCCCAGGCGCCAACGAGTACCGGACAAATCACAGGAAACCACGGCTACGGCAACGGGCTCGACGCCATCGCATTCAACGGAGCCGTAACGTCCCATGCGATGACCTGGCAGAACGCCACCAACGTCACCAGTGTCGCCGGTGACCCGCCGACGGACCGGCACTGGCTCGGATACCTGTTGACCGGCGACCTCAACATGGTGAACGCCACCCTGACGATCCCCGACAGCAGCGTCGTCAAGACGCTCGGCGGCACGATCAACCTGACAAACAGCACGCTCGATGCGAGCAGCGGTGGACCGAAAACGTTCACCAGCCTGCGCGACAAGGTTGGGATCGTGAGTTGCCCGACCGTTTTCGGGAGTTGCGGGCCGGACGTCCTTCCCGGTGGGGAGTGGGGCGGGATCAACCTCAGTGGCGGGAGCAAGGCAACCATCAACAACGCCAACATCCTTTATGCGGCGACCGGCATTCGCATCGCCGGCGGCGCCACCTCAACAGGGCCCGGGACCAACTACGGCCTGATCGTCTCGAATAGCACCATCGGTCCGACGTTCTCGGACGGCATCGCCGCCACCGCCACGCCAATCTCGGTCACGAACACGCACTTCCAATGCGCCGGCAGCGGCTGCCAGCCCCCCGCCGCCGGCGATCACGGCATCAGCGCCGACTTCACCGGCAGCGCGGCCCTCGGCGACGGGTTGCTCGTCGCCGGAAACACGTTCCATGGCAGCGTGAATGAGGCGATCAAGGGCGTCGGCCTGGGCAGCCAGAAGGTCGATATCGAGAACAACAGCGTCGATCGCGCTGGAACGGCCGGCATTCAACTGGTCGGCGCGGACCGCCCGACCCTCAAGCAGAACACGATCACGAGCAGCGGCACCGGGACACCCACGTATCCCGCGATCTATCTCAACGGCGTCACGCGGGCTGACTTCAGTAGCGCGATTACCGGCAATGCCGGCTCGGGCAATGGCCTTGATGCCATCGCCTTTCACGGCGGGACGACCTCCCTCACCTGGCGAACCGTGGCGAACAGCACGTCCACGGGACCGTTTGGTTACCTCCTGGATGGCCCGGTGGCTGTCAACGGAAACCTGATCCTCCCGCAGAACGCCTACGTCCCATCCCTGGGTTCGATCACGGTCACGGGCGGCGCCCTGACGGCGACCGGAGCGGTCGTCACGAGCCTCAAGGACTCTACTCTCAACATTCCGACCTGCGGCTCGGTCTTCGACCAGAAGGTGTCGGGTGCCTGCCCGGTGGCGAGGCCTGGCGACTGGACCGGATTGACTCTCGATTCCGGTTTTGCCAGCAGTCTTAGCGGCAGCGAGATCCGGTATGCCGCGACGGGGATTGCGATGGGCCAGCAGGGAAGCATCAGCGGCCCACTTACGCTGAACGGGACGAACCTGCGCAACATGTCTGTCGATGGCATCGCGACGCAGTCATCGCTCGCCGTCAGTGGCGGCGCCTTCAGCAATATCGGTGGGCGGGCCATCGCGGTCGATCTCACCGGCATTGCGGCGGGCGCGACCGTCTCGATCAGCGGCGCGTCCATCGGTGGGACCGGCAGCGAAGGGATCCTCGCCCGTGGGCTTGCCGGGCAGGTAGTGCTGATCGACGGGACGTCCGTTGATCGTCCGCGCGCCACTGGGATAAGCCTCACGGCAGCGAACCATCTCACGCTCACGAACAACACGATCACGAACACGCCGGCGGGTTACCCGGCCATCTATCTGAACGGCTTCACCGGGCCGTTCGGCGCGATCAGTGGAAACCGGGGTGCCGGCAACGGCCTGGACGCGTTGGCGTTCCACGGCACGGTCACCGACGACCTGACCTGGATCACGGCGCGGAAGACCGGCGTCGTGCGGCCGCTCGGTTACCTCCTCGATGGCGACCTCAACCTTGCCGGCACGCTTCAGGTCGGGGCCGGCGACATCGTCAAGTCGAACGGGGCCCTCAACGTCGGCCACCTGCGGGCCGATAACACCAGCAACGCCGGCCAGAAGGTGTTCACCAGCTTGTCCGATGACGTGGCCGGCCTCGCTGTCTGTCATCCCGCCTCAGTCCTGCTTCCGGGTTGCACGGGGGCCGCTGCAGGCGACTGGAGTGGCATCAATCTCGCCGGCGATGGAGCCCTCGTCAACAGTGCAATCCGCTATGCCGCGACCGGCATCAACGTCAGCAGCGGAGCCGCGACCACGTTCGGGTCCTCCAGCTACGGGCTGCTCGTCTCGCGCAGCCACATCGACGCGACGAAGTTCGATGCCATCGACAGCCTGGGCACGCCGGCTTCGGTCACGGACTCGTCGATCAACGGCGCGATCCACGGCGTCCAGGTCGACTTCACCGGCGGCTCCGGCACGGCGGCGCTCAGGCTGAGCGGAAACCGTTTCAGCAACACCGGCGCCGAGGCGGTGGTCGGGCAGGCGCTGGGCGGCCACCCGCTCTGGATCACCGACAACCAGGTGCAAAATGCTGCGACGTTCGGCGTTCGATTGGTGGGCGCTGACAAGCTGGTCCTGCGCAACAACAATGTTAGTGGGAGCGGCGGCGGTCCGAGCGCCGGTGCCGCCCGCTATCCCGCGATCTGGTTGAGCGGGGTAACCGCTGACTTCACTCGGGATGTGCGCGGCAACGTTGGCAGCGCCAATGGCCTCGATGCCATCGTCGCCGACGGGACGGCCGTTGGCAATCTCAACTGGATTACGCCGTCAAACGGATCGTCGACCCACGCCCTCGGCTATCTCCTGGATGGCGGATTCATCGTGGATGGTGGCACGCTGACCGTCCCCACCGGCGGTCGGGTCCAGGTGCTTGGAGGCGCCATCAAGATCAATGGCGGCGCCGTCAACGCGACCGGTGCCACCTTCACGAGCTTGAAGGACGGAAGCGGCGTCACGCCGATCCCGTGCCCGTCCGTGTTCGTCCTCGTCTGCGTTCCGGCGCCGGGCGACTGGGGCGGCTTGATGATTACCGAGGATTCGTCGGCCCATCACGGATCCGGCACGATCACCGGCGGCCGGATTGCCTATGCCGCGACAGGTATCTCCATCGATAGTGGCCCGATTGCCAGCGGCGAGGCAGCCAATTTCCGACTGTCGGTGTCAGGAACCGAAATTGCCCAAGCCAGCAATGACGGCATCAGTTCGACCGACACGCCGATCTCGGTCAACTCGAGCACCATCAGCGGGGTAGGGGCCCACGGAGTCATCGCGAGCTTCTTTAGTCCGGCAAACTGTGCCGCTTCTCCTGCGCCCTGCTCGAGGCTCAGCGTCACGAACTCATCGATCACCGGCGCGGGAAAGGATGGCATCGTGGCCAACGGGCTGGCCGAGCAGCCGGTGACCATCAGCCACAACACGATCACGAGTGCTGCCACATACGGCATCCGGCTGGTTGGCGCGAACGAGCTGAGCATGGACAGCAACACAGTGAACTTGAGTGGGTCGCCCGGATCGACCGTGAAGTATCCCGCCATTTACCTGAACTCCGTCACGGCTGAGTTTGGCGGCCCGATCGGGAGCAACGCTGGAACCGGAAACGGTCTCAATGCGCTCGTCTTCCATGGCACCGCGAACAACGGGCTGACCTGGATCACGCCTTCACCGTCCGGAACCCTGGGCTACATGCTCGACGGTCCGCTGACCGTCAATGGTCCCTTGAACACCACTGGCGTCGTGAAGGTTCTGACGGGCGCAATCAAGGTCAACGGCGTGCTGACCAGCGTGGATACCGCGTTCACGAGCATGCGCGACGCGACGACCTTACCTGTTTGTAACACCGTCTTCGTCCCGTCGGGATGTCCGAGCACAGCCACCGCGGGCGACTGGGGTGGCATCAACGTGGATCCGGTTGGCACCAGCACCTTCACCAGGGGCTCGATCGCCTACGCGACGAGTGGATTGACGATCAGCAGTGGCGACATCGACATCACGGGGGCAACGCTCACCCGGAACAGCGGCTACGCGCTGACTACCGCCAGGACAGGCACAGCAAGGCTCACCTGTACGGGGATTCACCATAACGGCGGCGGCATCCTGGCAAACGGTGCGGCGACGTCCATCGACAACAGTGATCTCTACGGCAACGCGACGACCACCGGTAAAGACTTCGATGGCACCAGTCTGAGCACGGCGAACCGCGTGGACAGCGTCTGGTGGAACGGCACTGGGACGGCAGGGGCGCCTGCCCCGACGACGCAGTACAACCCCCTGACCGTGATCCCCGTCAGGTCCTTACCGCAGCAGGAGCCGTCGATCAAGGCTCCGGTGCTCAGTAGCGTGCAGTTCTCCTCCGACAACACAAATAGCATGACGGGCAACTATGGCAGGGGCACGCTCACCGTGACTTTGATGTTCGACCGCACCATGAACCTCAGCCAGGCGTTAGACGTCAATTTCAGCAGCGCGTCGGACGGCGTTTTGCATCCGGTCATTGGAACCTGGACGGGGACTGACGGAGTGCACTGGGTTGGGCATGCGCCGATCGATGAGACAAGCGTCACGGGCCAGCCGGGAATCAACACCGTCACGGTGAAAAATGGGATGAGCTGCATGCGCGATGGGGAGAACGTGATGGTGGCGGCAGGGGAGGCGGCGACCCAGACGTTCACGCTAGACTTCACAACCGCAACCGTCGGCGGAACCGCCGGTGCCACGCATCTGGGCGCGACGCACGCGACGCTCAACGACACGATCAATCCGAACGGATGGAGCCTGCCATCCGGCACGCTCCGTACCGACACCTATGGCTTCTTCCAGCTCCGCGCCGACACAGACCCGGTCTGGGGTCCAATTGCCATCCCGACCGATCCGACGCTCCTGCTCGGTTACCACGTATTCGGGTCCGGAAACACACCTGCGGCGCTGCAGCTCACGGTGGGCGGCCTGGTGCCGCTCTCACCGAATAGCCTTTACCATTACCGTGCGGTTGCCGTCGACCTGAACGGAATCGCGACCGGGCCGACCCACGACTTTACGACAACGGATGTGGCGATCAAGCTCGTCGTGGCGGGCAATCCGACGACGACAGCCGGGCAACCCTACAAATTCACGGTTACCGCTGAGGACGGAACCGGCCAGACCGTCAAGGACTACACGGGTACCGTCGCATTTACTCTGGCCCAACTAGATTCGGGCGCGTCGCCACTTGCGAACCATCCGTTCACGGCGTTCTCGAGCTCAACGCCGACTATTCCTGGGGACGATGGATCCGCAGCGTTCACGCAAACGCTCACCAAGGCGCTCGGCCAAACGGTCATCGCCACTGATACGGTGACTGCGACGATCACCGGCAGCCTTCCGGTCACTGTGAACCCGGCCGCCGCCACACAGGTGGTCATGGGCCAGCAGCCAGGTGACACCGTCGCCGGAGCGTCGATCACCCCGGCGGTCACCGCACTCGTCGAGGACCAGTTCGGCAATGTCGAGACGGGCGACGTTGGGACTGAACACCAGGTGACGGTCGGCCTGACCAGTACCAGCCCAAGCGCGACACTCCTCGGGACAACCACCCAGCCGGACGTCGCCGGGGTGGCGACATTCAGTGATCTGTCGATCCATACCGCGCACAGCGGCTACGCGCTTCATGCAACCTCCGGCAGCCTGACCGCTGTCGACAGCGGCTCGTTCGCTGTGACGCCGGCGGTCCCGTCCAAGCTGGCGTTCACGACGCAACCGAGTGGGTCGACGGGCGGCGTGGCGTTTGGGACCCAGCCGGTGGTGGCGGTGGAGGATGCGTTCGGCAACGTGGAGACCGGCGACAGCGCCAGCACCGTTATGTTGACGATCAACGCGGGGACCGGTGACCCGGCGGGCGTGCTGACCTGTGCCACGAACCCGCAGACGGTGGGCAGCGGGAGCGCGACGTTTGCCGGCTGCGCGATCGACAAGACCTCGCCAATCCTGACTCCCTACACGTTGCACGCGGCGAGCAACCTGGTCGGGGTGAGCGCGGCGGACAGCGGTTCGGTGGCGATCACGCTCGGACCGGCGGCCAAGGCTGCCTTCACGACGCAGCCCAGCGGTTCGACCGGCGGGATCGCCTTTGGCACGCAGCCGGTGGTCGCGGTGGAAGACGCCGGGGGCAATGTCGAGACGGGCGACAACACGAGCACGGTCAGCTTGAGTCTCAAGGCGGGGACCGGTGACCCGGCGGGCGTGCTGACCTGTACCACGAACCCGCGGACGGTCAGCAGCGGCAGTGCGACGTTTGCCGGCTGTGCGATCGACAAGGTTTCACCCAGCTTGAACCCCTACACGCTGCACGCGGCGAGCAACCTGGTCGGGGTGAGCGCGGCTGACAGCGGTTCGGTGGCGATCACGCTCGGGCCCGCCGCGCAGCTGGCCTTTACGACACAGCCGTCGGGCGCCGCGGCCGGCACGGCGTTCGGCACGCAACCGGTGCTCTCCGTTGAGGATGCGGGTGGCAACCGGGAGAGCGGCGACAACAGCACCATGGTGACCCTGAGCATCACGCCCGGCACCGGCCAAACCGGGGCGGCGTTGACCTGTACCACCAATCCGCAGACGGTCAGCAGCGGAGCCGCCAGCTTCAGCGGCTGCGCCATCGACCTGGCATCGGCCAGCCAGTACAGGCTGCACGCGAGCGGCGCTGGCTTCCAAACAGACAGTCAAGCGCTTACGGTAAGTTAGCCCGCGGCGAACGGCGCGGTCAGCGTTATGCATTCGTGATCGGTGAGCCAATTGCTCACCACGAGCGCACCGGCCGCGACCATAGCGGCATTCATCGCGCGACGCCACGACTCTCCCTCATAGGCAGTCGACATGATGCGGGTAATCGCCTCCTCTTCAGCGTCTGGCGATAGACGCTCGTCCACGATGGCGGAAGCCGCCGGCTCCGGCCGGGTCGAGGGTTGGAACTGGCTGCTGTCGGCGACCAGTTGGGCCGTTCGCATCGCGTCGAAGAATGCCGACTCCGACCCAGAAAACACGTCACTCTTCGCCGCACGGGTCGCGGCGTCGAGCGCCTGGAAGTAGGCAGGGGAGAGGGCAATCTCGAGGTCGGGAATGGCACCCACACCCGGAGCCGCGTCCACCACCCGCTCCCAGTCGTCCGGAGTCATGCGGCGCAGCCGGGAAAAGAAGGCTTCGACCTCCAGGGTGTTGGGGCCGAACCGATTGTCGCCCACGGTCAACTACAATACGCGCGGTCCCATGGTTTTTGGAGATCCGCCGTGCCTGTAGTCCAGTGGGAGGTCGTCGTCGGCTATGCCGTCGAGGCACGGGACGG
>JALYYC010000159.1 GCA_030946755.1 Candidatus Dormiibacterota bacterium | reverse complement strand
GCGGCAGGTGAAGGAGCGTGCCGACGGCGTTCATCCAGGCGTTGCGGTGGGTGATCATCACGCCCTTGGGTCGGGCGGTGGTGCCGCTCGTGTAGTTGATCGTGATCGGATCGCGCTCGCTGATCGTGGCCGGCGGCGTGAAGGCGGGCTCGTGCGCAGCCAGCATGTCCTCGTAATCGAGCCAGCCATCCCGCTGGCCCCGGAGGGCGACGAAATGCTCCACCCCCTTCAGCCGCGGACGGATCCCGTCCACCGCGCCAAGGTAGTCGACATCCGCGCAGACGACCTCCGCTCCCGAGTGATCGATGATATAGGCGAAGTCATCGGGCGTGAGCCGGTAGTTGATCGGCACCAGCACGGCACCCAACTGCGGCACGGCGTAAAAGGACTCGAGCTGCGGCAGGATGTTCGGCGCGATATAGGCGACGCGATCGCCAGGCTCCACGCCCAAGCGCTGAAGGCCCGCGGACCAGCGGTCACAGCGGTCGAAGAATTGCGCATAGGTCAGGCGCCGGTCGCCATCCACGACAGCTTCCCGGTTGGGATACAACCGGCGGCTCCGGCGCATGAATTCGAGCGGCGTGAGCGGCGTCTCCACCTGCGGCCAGTCTAGATCGACACCTGCGGGCTGACAAGCGGCCACCCACCTGCGAGCGTCCCCGCTCAGCGTGAGCTCGTAGCGGTCCCCGGGGGCTCCTCAAGATCAGAATCACCTGTTAGTGGTGCAGCCTGATATTTTGATAGTCGGAATATAACATTGGATCTCCTGGGCGGGACCGGGTTCGTTCTCAAGGGAAGGCAAGCGCGTGAGTCAGTTGATGGACCGCGCCCGGCTCTGGGCCGACCAGCGGCCGGGCCGATCGCAGCCAGTAGAGGCCCGTCCCGTACCCCGCAGGGACGGCGTCGAGGACTACGTCATCCTGCCCGCCAAGCCACTCGGCGCGCTGCACGAGCGGCTCGCGATCGTGGTGCTGATCACAGCCTTGGCGGTGGGACTGTTTCTCCTTCAGCGGCTGATCTGGCCGGTAGGGCGCCCGCCGGCGAGCCTGTTCGACCGCGTTATCTGGGTCAGCACCTTTGCCTGGCTCCTTCCCGTGATCCCGGCCGCTGTCAGCCTGGCCGGCTTCATGTACCCCGGTGAACGGCATCGCATGCAGCACCGCATCCCCATCGCGACGCTGGTCTGCTTTCGAATCGTCGCGCGTGGCCAGAATGCCGCGGTGCTGCAGCAAACCGTGCTCAACGTCCGGCAGCAGATGCAGGCGCTCCGGCTGTTTCCCTACCGGATCGAGGTGATCACCGACCTGCCGGTTTCGCTCACTCCCATCGACGGCCTCACGCACCTTGTTGTGCCCCCCAGCTATCAGACCGAAAAGAAGTCGCGCTTCAAGGCGCGAGCGCTGCAATATGCGATCGAGCGGTCGGATCTTCCCGACAACGCGTGGATCATGCACCTCGACGAGGAGTCGCAGCTGACGCCATCGAGCATCCTCGGCATCCGGGCTGCCGTCTACGAGGAGGAGGCCAACGGCCGGCATCGCATCGGCCAGGGTCTCATCCTCTATCACCGCGGGCTGCGCACCCATCCCCTGCTGACGCTCGCCGATTCGATCCGGACCGGCGACGACCTCAGCCGCTTCTACCTCCAGCACCGCCTCGGGCTTCCCCTGTTCGGCCTGCATGGTTCCTTCATCCTCGTTCGCAACGACATCGAGAAGGAGGTCGGGTTCGATTTTGGGCCGAAGGGATCGATTACCGAGGACGCGTTCTGGGCCCTTCGCCAGATGGAGAACGGCCGCCGCTGCCGCTGGGTGCAGGGTTGCCTCGTCGAGCAGGCTCCCGAGTCCGTCGCGGACTTCGTCAAGCAACGGCGTCGCTGGTTCGTCGGCCTCGTGCGCTGCGTGCTGGACGCGCCGGTTCGCCGTCGATACCGCGTCATCCTCGGCGCCTCGACACTGATCTGGGCCGTCTCCTGGATCGGCGTCATCGGAACATACGTCAACCTGTTCACCGGGCAGCGCACGCCCGTGCTCGTCCAGGCGCTCGGGGATTTCGCGCTCGCCACCTATGTGGCGTCCTATGTCACCGGCCTCAAGATCAACCTCGCCCATCTTCCGAACCCGCATACGGTCACCCCAGTCCGCCGATTCGCCCTCTACACGCTCCAGATCATCCTGATCCCGGTCTTTTCGATCATCGAGGCGGCGGGCGTCGTTTACGGCTTGATCAAGCCCGATGCCAGCTTCCACGTCGTCAAGAAGTCGGGCGACCGACCAGCAGCGCGACGCTTCCAACCCGGTCGGCCGGCACTCGCCGCCGTGGGCATCGCCGCGGCCCTCGTGCTCGTGATCAACACACCCATCTTTCGCGGCGGTGGTTCCAGTGGGTCGACCCCGCCGTCCTCGCTCTCGCTCGTGCAACGCTCGTCCGGCCAGCAACCACCTGCGTCGATCCCGCCCTTCCAGGCTGGGGTCATGGTTCTGACGGATTACTCGGGTGACAACAATGCCTTGCGTGCTCGGGCGAAGGCGATGTTCCGCCAGCTGAAGGCGATGCACGTGAACTCCATCGGAGTGACCTTCCTCCTCTACCAGGATTCGTGGACGTCGAGCACGGTGGTCGCCATGCCTCATCAGACACCGACCGATGACAACCTGGCAGGGATCATCGAGGAGGCGCATGGCCTCGGTCTCCAGGTCATGCTTCGGCCGATCCTCGCCGAGGCGACGTTGCTTCCCCACTGGCGCGGCAGCATCCAGCCTGCCAGCGTTCCCGCGTGGTTCGACAGCTACGGCGCGCTGCTCCGGCACTATGCGGCGCTGGCGCGGGCCGAAAGGGTTGAAAGCATCGACCTCGGCACCGAGCTGGTTTCGCTCGAGACGTATACCCAGCAGTGGACCGACCTCGCCACCTCGATCCACTCCCAGTTCAAGGGCAAGCTGACCTACTCCTTGAACTGGGAGACCGCGCGAACGCTCGGGTTCGCGCGCGCCCTCGACTTCATCGGGGTCGACGCCTACTACCCGCTCGACGTCGCGGACAACGCCAGCGTCAGCCAGCTCCAGCAGGCCTGGTCGGCATGGACGCCGCAGCTGTCGGCAGTCAAGGCGGCCACCGCCCTGCCAATGGTGATTACCGAGTTGGGGACCCCGTCGCAGATCGGGTCCTACCGGAAACCGTACGATCCCGGCCACCTGGCTCCCGTCAGCCTGGAGACCCAGGCCAACTACTACGCGGCCTCCTGCGCGGCGCTCCGCGACCTCAGCGCCGGGATCTACTGGTGGGAGCTGGACCTGCTGACGCAGAACACGACGACCGACCCGGCGGGGCACAACTTCCAGGGAAAGCCGGCAGAGCAGCAGCTCAAAGCCTGCTTTGCTCCGTCGCCGCACCTGCCCTAAGGCGCGAAGCTCGAGACAAAGGTGGGCGAGCGTAGCGCCGCGATCAACGCGTTCAAGCTTGCGGCTGACGAGTCGATCCGAAAGTCCTGACCATTTCCATTGTTCTGGTCGAACCAGATCAACGCGCGCACGCGCGGGAAGTTTCTGCTTATCTCGCTCGCCATGGACGTGATCCAGGCAGCCTTCGAAGTGCCTGCAGGCGCGCCTGCCTCGACGCCGGAGGTCTCGGCGATCATCATCGGCCGGTTGGTGAGCGAAAGCAGATCGCGGTAGCTCTGCCCAAAGACAGTCGTGAACGACTGCCATGGCGTCCAGCCGTTAGTCATGCCCCAGTTGTAGCCATCGAGCGCCACCCAGTCGACGTAATTGTCTCCGGGATACAGCGCGCCGAAGGGCTTGCCGGCGTTCGGCGACCACACCCATCGCACATTTGTGGCGCCCTCCCGGGCGAAGATGTCGTGAACATGCCGCCACATCGCCACATACTGCGCGGCGGTATTGCCGTTGACGCCGGGCGACCAGGCATACCAATTTCCATTCATCTCGTGATCGAGGCGCAGGAGTACGGGTCGCCCCAGCTGCCGCAACCCGGCTGCCCAACTTTGGATGAAGGGATCGAACGCGCCCGCGGCGATCCGGGCGTCGGTGAATCCCGTCTGTGAGCTGTTGTTGGGATAACCGGGGAGGCTGTAGTCGTCCGACATCCAGGTGACCATCGGCACCGAGCCGTGGTTAAGGACAGCCTGGAAGTCGGGGGCATGAAAAGCGCTGTACGGGCCGCCCCAATGCTTGTACCACATGACGATAGCGCTGCCTTTCCCAAGCTTCGATTCGGCATTCTGAATCGCGCCGAAGTTGCCGGGAAATCCCGGGTTGTAAATGCCCCAGGCAATCGGCGTCGCACCAGCGGGCTGGGGCGGTGGTGGTGGCGGCGGCTGCGAGGCAGCCGGCTGCCCACTCCTGGTAGGACTCATGGGAACCGCAGCCGTCGGCGGTGGGGCCAGGCTGATGGCGGCGTCCGGCGTTGGACCGGCGGTCGCCGGCGCAGCGCTCGGGGCAGGGGATGCCTGAGTCCAACCTGGGGTGACCCGGGCGGCCACCCGGGCTTCGAGGCCATCGTCATAGTGGGTAACCGTAGCGCTGATGTGTGCTGTCTGGCGGACCGGCCCGCGGCTGATGAGCCCGAGGGTCAAACCGGCGGACGCGATCAGCAGCGTCGCAATGATGGGTCTGTAGCGGTCTCTCACAGGTGCGCTCCTCCTCAAGGGAGGGCGCGTGCTCATTGGGGGAGGAAAGCTCCCGCCACTTCGGCAGTCCGGCCGGCTGCATCAGCCCCGTGACTTTGCGCCCCCGCCTCACGACGGGTTTGCCTTTTCGGTTCTGGCGGATGGTAGCACGGACCCCTGGATCATGCCTGACGCGGGCCTGTAACAATTCCCTGCCCCTCAGGATCGCCTGCGACGGCTAACTTCGCCCTAGTGGCCCGGGGGCGCGAAGGGGCGCGGGTCGAATATATGCCCGGTTAGGGCCTGGCCGGCCGGGATGCCATGACCGCCTTGGCCCGGGCGCGCATCTTCTGGTGGACGCCGTTCATCCAGGGGATGTCCTTCGGCAGGAACTGCTTGGGCACCT
>JALYYC010000158.1 GCA_030946755.1 Candidatus Dormiibacterota bacterium | reverse complement strand
CCGAGTACGTCGAGGCCAGGCTCAAGACCTTCGGCCTGACGCCGGATGTGGCCTTCTGCCCGGAGCGGATTGCCGAGGGCTACGCGCTCGAGGAAAGCCGCACGCTGCCGCAGATCATCGGAGCGTCCACCGATCGCGCCTTCGAGCGCGCCAGCCAGCTCTTCGAAAAGCTCGACGTCGAGGTCATTCGGACCGCGCCGAAAGAGGCCGAGCTGGCCAAGCTGCTGACCAATACCTGGCGATACATGAAGTTCGCGATCGCCAACCAGTTCTTCGAGATCGCGCACCAGGCGGGGCTCGACTACTCGCGCGTGCTGCACGCCGTGCGCCACAACTATCCGCGGGCAACGGACCTGCCCAGCCCGGGATTCGCGGCCGGACCATGCCTGCTCAAGGACACGATGCAGCTGGCGGCCTTCAGCCCCGATCACTTTCCCATGGGGCACTCGGCGATGCTGATCAACGAGGGCCTGCCGACCTACATCATCGACACCCTCGACCGGCGGCGACCGCTGCACGGCCAGACCGTCGGGATCCTCGGGATGGCGTTCAAGGGTGAGTCCGACGACCCGCGCAGCTCGCTCAGTTACAAGCTGAAGAAGCTGGCCGGGTTCAAGGGGGCGACGGTCGTATGCCATGACCCGTACGTCCAGGATCCCGACCTGCGCCCGCTCGCGGAGGTGCTCGAGGCCGACATCCTCATCATCGGCGCGCCGCACCGTGTCTACCGCGACGTCGAGCTGAATGGCCACGACGTGGTCGACATCTGGGGCGTCCTCAACCGCGGCATTCGATTGTGAAGCTGCTGGTCACCGGCGCAGCCGGATTCATCGGCGGGTACCTGGTTCCTGAACTCCTGAACGCGGGTCACGAGGTGATCGGGGTGGACAACTACAGCAAGTATGGCCCGGTGGCGCGGAGCTATGACACGCATCCCGCCTACCGGTTGGTCGATGGTGATGCCAAAGACGTCCGACTTCTGACGCGCCTGGCCGCTGACTGCGACCAGGTGGTCGCCGGCGCCGCCATGATCGGCGGCATCAGTTACTTCCACGAGTTCGCCTATGACCTGCTGGCCGAGAACGAGCGAATCCTCGCTGCCACCTTCGACGCGGCCGTCGCCGCGTTTCGGCAACATCACCTGCGCAAGATCGCGGTGCTCTCGAGCAGCATGGTCTTCGAGAGCACGAGTGTGTTCCCGACACCGGAGGGGGCGCAACTGACGAGCCCGCCGCCGCGCTCGACGTATGGGTTTCAGAAGTTGGCCTCCGAGTACTTCGCGCGCGGCGCGTTCGAGCAGTACCAGCTGCCCTTCACGATCGTGCGGCCCTTCAACTGTGTTGGGATCGGCGAGCGGCGCGCGCTGCGTGACCACGCCATCATGAGCGGCAACGTCAAGCTGGCCATGAGTCACGTCGTTCCGGATCTGGTCCAGAAGATCATCAAGGGCCAGGACCCGTTACACATCCTCGGTGACGGCTCGCAGGTCCGCCACTACACCTACGGCGGCGACCTCGCGAAAGGGATTCGGCTCTGCATCGAATCCGAGGCCGCGATCAACGAGGACTTCAACATCTCAACCGCCCAATCGACGACCGTCGCCGACCTTGCCGCCTGCATCTGGCGCAAGGTGCACGGACCCGCCCGCCCGCTCCGCCTCGTGCACGACGCGGCCTACAACCACGACGTCCAGCGTCGGGTGCCGGACGTCAGCAAGGCACGCCGGGTCCTGGGCTTCGAGGCCCGAACCACGCTCGACACCATGCTCGACGAGCTGATCCCCTGGATCCGCGAGGAGGTCGCGGCCGGCCGCATCTGATGCTGAACCTGGTGCCTCGCCTCTCGATCGTGATGCCCGTCTACAACGAAGGCGAGAACATCACCGCGGTGCTGCAGGCCGTCCGGCGCGAGGTCCGTACGCGCCCGCTCGAGATCCTGGTCGTGTACGACTTCGACGAGGACAACACCGTCCCCGTGGTCACGCGCCTGATGGCGACCTTACCCGAGGTGCGGTTGGTCCGCAACGACATCGGCCGGGGCGTCCTCAACGCGATCAAAAAGGGCTTCGCCGTGGCTCGCGCGCCCTACGTTCTGGTCATGATGGCGGACGGGTCGGACGAGCCGCAGGTGGTGGACCGGATGCTCGAGCTTGCCGCCGGCGGCGCCGAGGTGGTCGCCGGCTCCCGCTATGTCGACGGCGGCGGCCAGCTGGGCGGCCCGCTCCTGAAGCGGACGCTCTCGCACCTGGCGGGCGTGTCCCTTCACTGGCTGGCCGGGCTGCCGGTCCACGATGCGACCAGTAATTTCCGCCTCTACAGCCGTCGGTTGCTCGATGCAGTCACCATCGAGTCCGCCGCCGGATTTGCCCTGGCGATTGAGCTGACCGTGAAGGCCCACCGCCTCGGCTACGGGCTTGCCGAGGTTCCAACCACCTGGCGTGACCGGACGGTGGGCAAGAGCCGCTTCCGCCTCTGGGCCTGGATGCCCCAGTATCTACGCTGGTACCTGCTCGCGCTCCGCCCGGCCGGCCGCCGGGGGCAAGGGCGAGAGGGGGTTCCGCGTTTCAGTACCGTGGCCGACGCCAAAATCCGAGTCCTGGTCGTGGACGATCACGCGGTCTTCTGCGACGGCCTGGCGACGATCCTTCGGGTCGAAGCCGATATGGACGTCGTGGGGAAGGGAGGCACGGTCCAGGAGGCGGTGCAGGCCGCCCGGGTGCTGCAGCCCGACGTCGTGCTCCTCGACGTCCACATGCCGGACGGTTCCGGCGTGGACGCGGCGGCGAGCATCAAGAAAGACCGGCCGCAGACCCAGGTCGTGATCCTGACCAGCGACGAGGACGAGGCCGTGCTTCGCGCCGCCGTCCAGGCCGGCGTGACCGGCTACCTGAGCAAGCACGAGTCCGCCGCCCAGGTAGTGCAGGCCGTTCGCAGCGCCGCGCGCGGCGAGGCTCTGATCGCGCCATACATGCTCGCCCGGCTGCTGCACGGCATGAGCCAGCCGAACCTGCCGGTGCCGGCATCGCCGCTCACGCCGCGGGAGCTGGCCGTGCTGACCGAGTTGTCGCTGGGCCACGACAACGTCCTGGTCGCCCGCACGCTGCGCATGTCGCCGAATACCGTCCGCACGCATGTCCAGAACATCCTCGCCAAGCTCGGCGTGCACTCCAAGCTCGAGGCCGTCTCGAAAGCGGTCCGCGAAGGCTGGATCGAGATCGCCCAGCGACCCGCCGCCTGACCGCGCGGTTGGGCCTTGTCCGACCCGTCAGACGGTAAGGCGGGCGGCCAGCGCCAGGATTCCCGCTACGTAGCCCGGCGTGTCGCCGAGCATGCCATTCGTCTTCAAGCTGTTGGGGCCCTGGTAGTAGGCGGCTAGCGCCATCTCCGGGCTGCCGAAGCTGTCCAGATTTTCCTTCAGCACGGCGGCGCCGACGTCGGCATTGTCCAACGGATCCTGGACGTTCACCGGTCGCCCGAGGAGCTTCGGTCCGGCCTCGGCGGCGGTCGGCGGCTCGACCTGCATCAGGCCGACCGCCCCGGTGACGGAGACCCTCGATTGATCCCAGCCGCTTTCCCAGTAGGAGAGCGCCACGACCAGCCGCGGGTCGAGCTGGTGTCGGATCGCGGCCGCCTTCAGGATCTTGACGGCGGCCGGCTTGCTGTTGAGGCGGGTGCCGCTATGGTCCAGCTGGCCACCCGTCTGCTGGGCCACCGTTCGTTGCGCCTTCCGGGTCCCGCGCGGACGGTCAAACTGCGGCAGCAGCGCCCCGGCTTGCTGGCCGAGGGTCTGCTGAACCCGGACCAATTCCGAGCTGGCGAGCCCGCGAATTGGGCTGGCGGCCGCGTATTGACTCAGGCCGGCGACGGCACCGAGTGTGATCGCAATTGCACAGAAGAGACGGCGTCGGGTTGGCATCCGGCCATGAGAAGGCATGGCACCCCAAATAAGCAAGCTCTATCGGGGCGGTTGAGCCCCGTATCTGCTAGGCCTTGCCCTGCCCTTTGGACTTGATGCCCAGCTGCTCGCGGGCGAGCGCCACGCCCGCGGACATGTTGCGCAACTTCTCGTAGGCGACCGCCCAGGAGCGGGTGCGCAGGCCGCAGTCGGGCATCACGTGGATCCTGGCCGGATCGTCGAACACTTTGACGGCATAGAGCACCCGGTCGCGGACCAGCTCCGGCGACTCGATGAAGTCGGAGTGGATGTCCAGCACGCCGAGGCCGAGGATCGGTTGGTACGAGAGGTCCCGGAATTTCTTGATCACCTTGTACCCCGGACGCTTGTCCTCGCTGACCCCGAGCTCGCGGCTGTCGTAGTTGGCGAATCCGACGGCGTACTGCCGGCAACCTGACATCCGCTCGATGGCGGGAAAGAAGAGGTTGTAGTCGGAGAAGCAGAGGTGGGTGGAGAACATCCCGTCGAGGCCCTCCACGCTGGCGTTGAAGCTGTCCACGAACAGGTCGAGCTCGTCGGCCTCGGTCGAGGCGCCCGGCTCGTCGATCTGCACCCACCAGGCGCCCAGCTTGAGCAACTCCTGCACATTGGGACGGATCACGTTGGTCGCGATGTCGAGGATGAATTGTCGGCGCGCCGCCTTGCGCGCGCGGCGACGCTCCTTCGCCGGCTCGAGCAGGTTCTCGTTCGTCAGGTAATGCTCGTCGAATGACCAGTCGCCGATGGTGTAGGCGCCCGTGACCGGAATTTTCAGCTCGGCCTCGGCGAAGCCGTGAAGGTAGGAGAACTCGGCGTTATGGAAGGGGCTGCCCAGCTTGATCTCGCCCGTGACGGCCGCCTTGGTGTAGTACTTGTTGTCGAAGGCGCGGACGCTGCCACGGCGCTCGAAGCCGTTGGTGTGGCTCACCGCCCAGTCGTACATCTCAGTCCGCTGCTGCTCGCCGTCGTAGACGACGTCGAGGCCGGCGGACTCGAGCAACCGGAGGGCATAGAGGCTGGACCAGCGCTGCAGGTCCGCCTTCTGCTCCTTGCTCAGCGGGGTGTGCCCGAGCAACTCGAGCAACTTCGGGTAATCCGGCACCTTGAGACGCTCGCCCCAGGCGCGCGCATCCTCGATGTCCGCCTTGGAAAGCGGCTGGCCGGCATAGGCCTTGACCCGCCAGGCCGGCTTGTCGAGCGATCCGACTTCGTGCGTCAGCAGCGGCTTGTGAGTCAGGACGGCGCTCATACGGACACCAGCTCCTTCAGCCGATTCGCCGCTTCCCCGAGTCGCTGTACCTTCTTCTCGGCCACAGTGGTCGGGAGGAAGCCCAGCTCGCAGGTCGACGAGAGATAGAGGTTACGCGGGCGGACCGTGTCGGCGACGCGACGGGCCAGCTCGACCGTCGCGTTCAGCGATTCAATGACCGAGCTGCGCCCGTTGAGGCATCCGATCAGGAGATCTTTGTCCCAGCCGCGGCCCAACTCGGCGAGGTCGGTTTCCACCAGGTCCACCCCGATCCCGTCCACGGGAAGTCGCAGGAGCTGGTCCTTAAAGCGACCCGCGTCGCCGAAGTAGCAATGGAGAATGATGGTCGCTGCCGCGCTGCCGCGCAGGGCGCGAAGCGCCTCCTCGAAAGGCTTCCAGTCGTTTCCCTCGATCCCGAAGTAGGCGACCCAGGGCTCCTCCAGGTGGATGACCTTCGCGCCGGCGGCCACCGCCGCGTCGATGGCCGGCCGCAGCAGGCCCTGGGCAATCTGGCCCATCAGGTCGTTCCGGTCGCGGCGTCCGGCTCGGGCGGCGCGGGAAAACATGTACGGCGACGGCAGCGTGGCGACGCGCGGCCGCGGGACGGAGTCGGCCGGGACGATGCCCGGACGCTTCGGATCGACGGCGATCGGGTCGGGGAGCTCCGGCGCGCGGAAGAAGGTATTGGTGTCGAACCAACGAACCAGCGGGCCGGCGGACTCGCTCAACGGTCGGAAGATGTCCTGCCAGCGGATCAGCCCATCGGAGAAGAAGTCCACGCCGCTCTGTTGCTGGACCCGGACGAACTGCACCTCGTCCTGGGCGAAGGCATCGTCGACCGCGCGCTGGTCCACCCGTCCGCGATCGAGCGACCGGGTGGCCGACACGACCCGTTCCGAGCGGGGATAGAGGCCGTGCTGGTACGCAAAAATGCTGATGGGGCACAGTTTACAGAGGCGTCTATAATGCGCGCGCGTAACCGAATCAACGGGGGGTTCGTTGAGGAGAGGGAATGAAGGCATTGCCCGTCGCGTTGGTTGGGATCGTCATCGGGCTCGGGCTGACCGGATGTGGCAGCAGCGACCAGACGCAATTTGTCCTCACGGACAGCTCCGCGTCGCCCTCGGCATCCGCGTCCGGCACATCGCCATCGGCAACGGCCAGCCCCTCGACGTCGTCCGGTGGGACTGGCGCCGCCGCGACCCCGATTGCCGGCGGCAGCCGGATCGTGATCGATACGCCCGATGCCAGTTCGTCGATCAGCTCTCCCGTCCAGGTCTCCGGGGCGGCCAGCGTCGACAAGGGAACAGTTGTCGCCGTCGTGCTCGATTCGGCGGGGAAGGAGCTGGGCCGAGCCTCCGCCACGGCCTCGGCGAGCGCGCCCGCCTTCGGCCACTATGACGTCAGCGTCCCCTTCAGCGGCGCCACGTCGGGGACCAGCGGCAAGCTCAAAGTCTTCGGCGTCAGGGCGGACGGGACTACGCCGACCTACTTCTACTTCATCACCGTGAGGTTCCCCTAACTACACACACCGGAAAGCCGGTCACGCTGCGTTACATAGGCTAATGGGCAGCTCCAGTCTGTCGATCTCCCTGGTGATCCCGACACTCGATCCGGGCCGCCACTTTGGCGCCCTCCTGCACCGGCTCAAGGGCCAGGGCCGGACGCCGCTCGAGATCCTTGTCGTGGATTCGGGCTCCCAGGACGGCACCAAGCAGACCCTCCAGCAATTCCCCGAGATCCGGCTGATCGAGGTTGCCACCCCGCCGGGCCCGGCCAGCTGGAACCGTGCCTGCCAGGAGGCGAGGGGCGACCTGGTCGTGTTCCTGGGCCAGGACGCAATCCCGGCCGACGGGGACTGGCTCACGCACCTGACCGCCCCGTTCGAGGACGCCGCCGTCGCCGGTGTCTACGCACGCCAGGAGGCCTCCCTGACGAGCGATCCCCTCTCGAACTTCCGGCTAGCCCAGCGCTACTGCCGCCAGGCACACAGCCGGCGCCTCCGCGTCGGTGACCCGATCCGCTACAAGAGCCTGCCCTTCTTCCTCGAGAATGCCGCCGTCCGGCGCTCGGTCTGGCAGGGAATCCACTTCAACGAACACCTTCCGGTCGGCGCCGACCGCGTTTGGGCGCGCCAGGCGGTCCTGGCCAGCTACACGGTGGCCTACGCGCCGGACGCGAAAGTGACACGCGAGATGCCGGCCGGCCTGAAGCGCGCCTTTTCGCTCGCCAGGTTCACCGGCTACGCCGACCGCCAGGTGGCCGACGCCGGTGGGACGCTCTGGCCGGATTCCCGGCGCTTTGCCAGGCGGGCGGCCTGGTACCTCTTCGCCGGCTTCGCCTGGGGCCGGCTGCCCTATCTGGTGCTCGAGGACGCCGCCCACCGTTATGGCTACAAGTTCGGCCGCCGGACGCTCCGCCCGATCCCGGCGCTGGAGAGCCCCCAGAACTCGGCCCTCTGGCCCGCCGAGTCGGTGGCCGACGACGTCAAACGCGCCGCCTGACGCGTATAATCGCGACCAATTCCTCCCATGCCCGAGAGCGGACCCGCGGGGCCCAAACGGCCAACGTCGCCGGATACGCACGGGAGCGTGACGGTGGTGGTCCTCGCCGCCGGCAAGGGGGTTCGCATGAACTCCCGAATTCCCAAGGTCCTCCATCCGGTCGCGGGTCGGCCGATGCTCCTCTGGGCGATCGCGGCGGCCAAAAGTCTCGATCCTGAGCGGACGATCGTCGTCACCAACCCGGCCCAGGACGGGGTGACCGCCGCCGTCAACGGGGAGGGACAGACGGTGCCCCAGCGGGAGCAGCTCGGCACCGGCCACGCGCTGGCGCAGGTCAGCGCCGCGCACCGCTCCAGCGGGCCGGTCGTGGTTCTGTACGGCGACGTGCCGCTGCTGCGTGGTGAGACCCTGGCGCGGCTGGTGGACGAGCATCGCAAGGCGCACGCCACCGTCACGCTCCTGACTGCGACGCTTCCCGATCCACACGGCTACGGGCGCATCGTGCGCGGTCGCAATGGGCTCTTCAAGACGATCGTCGAGGAGAAGGACGCGACCCCGCTGCAGCGGGAGATCACCGAGATCAATTCCGGCGTCTACTGCTTTAGCGGCCGCGAGCTCTGGCCGGCGTTGCTCAAGCTGGAGAACAAGAACCGATCCGGTGAGTACTACCTGACCGATGTCGTGGGGTTGGTCAAGGGCAAGGTGCATACCGTCCTCGCGCAGGACTCCACCGAGATCGTCGGGATCAACGACCGCCATCAGCTGGCGGAGGCCGAGGGCTCGATGCGCCGGCGTATCCTCGACCGCCTCATGCTCGATGGGGTCACCGTCACCGACCCGGCCACCACCTTCGTCGACGCCGAGGTCGAGGTCGGTCAGGATACCGTCATCCATCCGTTCACGACAATCACCGGCTCGAGCCGGATCGGCGAAGACTGTGTGATCGGTCCGATGAGCCAGGTGCGCGACTCCGTCGTCGGCGACGGCTCCCGCATCGAGCGCTCGCACCTCGAGCACGTCAAGGTGGGGTCGAAGGTCACCGTCGGGCCCTTCAGCCGGCTCCGGCCAGGCACCGAGCTCGAGGAGGGGGTGCGCGTTGGCACCCACACCGAGATCAAGAACTCCCGCATCGGCCCGGGCAGCGCGGTGCCGCACTTCAGCTACCTGGGCGACGCCCAGGTGGGCGCCAACGTCAACATCGGCGCCGGCAGCATCACCGCCAACTGGGACGGGTTCCAGAAGAATGCGACCGAGATCGGGGACCGCGCCTATATCTCCTGCGACACGATCTTCGTGGCGCCGGTGCGGGTCGGCAGCGATGCCACCACCGCCGCTGATACCGTAGTCACCGGGGATGTACCGGCAGGGAGCCTGGCGGTCGGCCGCGCCGAGATGAAGGTCGTCGAGGGTTACACCGCGCGCCGTCGCGCCCGCCACAAGGCGGAGGCAGGAAAGAAATAGCGCAGCCCAGGGTCGGCGACCGAGTGGATACCCGGCAGCAGATTGGCGAGTCGGCGCCCAGGCAGCCCGGCGAGCTGAAGCTGCTCTCGGGTGACGCGAACCCGGAGCTTGCCCGGAAGATCGGGGAACATCTGGGCGTCCCGGTGTCCGCGATGCGTATCACCCGCTTCGCCGACGGCGAGTACGACGTCAAGATCGCCGACAGCGTCCGCGGCGCGGACATCTTTCTCGTCCAGCCGACCTGCCAGCCGACCTCGGAGAACCTGATCCAGCTCTTCATCGTGCTCGACGCGCTTCGCCGCGCCTCGGCGGGCCGCATCACCGCGGTGATGCCCTACTACGGCTACGCGCGCAAGGAGAAGAAGACCCAGGCACGCGATCCGATCTCGGCCAAGCTGATGGCGGACATCATCACGCTGGCCGGCGCCAACCGCGTGATCGCGCTCGACCTGCACGCCGACGCGATCCAGGGCTTCTTCGACATCCCGGTGGATCACCTCACGGCGGAGAAGCTGATGCTGGATTACATCCGGCGGCTCAACCTGCCGAGCGGCGTGATCGTCTCGCCCGACATCGGCGGCGCCAAGCGCGCCGGCTCGATCGCGCGCCTACTCGACCTCCCGCTGGCCTTCGTGTACAAGCGGCGGCCGAAGGACGACGTCGTCACCGAGCAACGCGTCGTCGGCGAGGTGACGGGCCTCGACGTGGTCGTCGTCGAGGACATGATCACAACCGGCGGGACGCTCGTCGGGGTCGCGGCGGCGCTCAAGGCCGAGGGGGCGCGCAGCCTGCGGGTGCTGGCGACCCACGGTGTGCTCGCCGGCGATGCTGTCGAGCGGCTGGTCGCGGCGCCCATCGAAGAGATCGTCATCACCGACTCGATCCCACTGCCGGCGGACAAGCAACATCCAAAGTTGAAGGTGCTCTCAGTCGCCCCATTACTGGCCGAAGCGATCCGTCGCGTGCACGAGGATCGTTCGATCAGCGAGCTCTTCAAGTAACCCACGCGGGGACTTCCTGATGGATGCCACAGCCTGGATCGAGCTCGTAATCATTCTCGTCGCCCTGGTTGTCGCCGCGCTGGCCGCCTCGGCGGAGACCTCGCTGACGTCGATCAGCCGGGTCCGATTACGCCGGCTCGTTGAGGAGGGACTGCCGCAGGCGATCGTGATCGAGCGGCTCCATAAGGATCCGAACTCCTACCTGTCGACCATCCTGATCGCCAATACGGTGGCGATCATCGTCGCCTCATCCGCCGCGACTCTCCTGTCGCTTCGCCTCTACCAGCAACATGTTGCCCAGTGGCTGGTCAGTTTGGTGCTTTCCCTGGTCGTCCTGATTGTCTGCGAGATCGCGCCCAAGACGCTCGCATTACAGAAGTCCGAGCGCGTCGCGATCAAGATGGCGCGGATCGTTGCCGGGGCGACCTGGTTCATGCGGCCGGTCGTCCGCGTCCTGACCGCGATCACCAAGGTGCTGGTGCGGATCTTCGGCGGCAAGGCGCAGGTCAAGGGCCCGTTCGTGACGGAAGAAGAGCTCAAGATGCTGGTCTCGGTGGGGGAGGAGGAGGGTGTCCTCGAGGAAGAGGAGCGGGAGATGATCCACGGCATCTTCGAGATGGGCGACATGCGCGTCCGCGAGATCATGGTTCCGCGCACCGACCTGGTCGCGATCGACGTCACCCGGCCCGTCGAGGAGGCGGTCGCGCTGGTGAGCAAGCACGGGCACACCCGCATCCCCGCATACGAACGCGACCTCGACCACATCGTCGGCATCCTCTACGCCAAGGACCTGCTTCGGGCCCTCAACCACGACGGCGGTAAGACGCTCCGGGAGATCGCCCGCAAGCCCTACTTCACGCCCGAATCGAACAAGGTACAGGACGTCCTGCGCGACCTGCGCAAGAACCGGGTCCACATGGCGATCGTGGTTGACGAGTACGGTGGGACCGCGGGCGCCGTCACAATCGAGGACATCATCGAGGAGATCGTCGGCCCGATCCAGGACGAGTACGACGTCGGGGAGGAGGACGAGATCCAGTTCATCAGCCCCAACGAGGTCGTCCTTGACGGCCGCGTCAGCGTCGACGACGTCAACGACCTCCTGAAGCTGCACATCGCCGGCGAGGACTTCGACTCGATCGGCGGCTACGTCCTCAACCAGTTGGGCGCCGCCCCCAAGGTCGGTGCGACGCTCCAGGTCGGGGATGCCGAGCTGCGGGTCGAGGGGGTCCAGGGAACGCGCATCAAGAAGGTGCGGATCCGGAGCGAATTACCGTTCCAGATTCCAGA
>JALYYC010000219.1 GCA_030946755.1 Candidatus Dormiibacterota bacterium | reverse complement strand
GGTCGTCGAGGCCTGGCGCATCATTATCAGGCTGAAGGACCGGCCGGCCTGTCTGGTCCTGAGCCGCCAGCCGCTGCCGACCTTTGACCGCAATCGGTACGCTTCGGCCTCCGGCGTCGCGCGGGGCGCCTACGTGATGGCCGATGCCGAGGCCGGCAAACCGACCGTGATCCTGATAGGCACAGGCAGCGAGGTTGCACTTTGCGTGGAGGTCTTCGAGAGGCTCAAGCAGGACGGCATTCCGGCGCGCGTCGTCAGCATGCCGTCGTGGGAGTTGTTCGAACAGCAGGATCAGGCTTATCGCGACAGCGTGCTGCCGCCTGACATCACGGCACGCGTGTCGGTCGAGGCGGGCTCGGTGATCGGCTGGGATCGATATGTCGGCATGAACGGCGCCAGGATTGGCATGCACAGCTTCGGTGCGTCGGCCCCGATCGAGGATCTGATGACGAAATTTGGCTTCACGTCGGAGACGGTGCTCACAGCGGCCAGGGAACAGATTGAAAAGCCCAGGAGGCAGACAACATGAATCCGCTGAAGCAACTCGGAGCATGCGGTCAGTCGCCTTGGCTCGACTATCTCAAGCGCAGCCTGATCGAAAAGGGCGAGTTGCGCACGCTTATCGAGCGCGACGGGTTGAAGGGCATCACTTCGAACCCTTCGATCTTCGAGAAGGCGATTGGCGAGAGCGAAGAATACAAAGGTGCGCTAAAGCAGTTCCAAGCGCAGGCCGACCATGGCGTATCCGCGATCTACGAGCATTTGGCGATTGCCGATATTCGCGCCGCCGCCGATGTGCTGCGTTCGGTTTACGACGCGACACATGGCCGCGACGGCTATATCAGCCTCGAATGCTCGCCCTATTTGGCCAATGATACTGAAGCGACGATAAGCGAGGCGTTGCGGCTGTGGACGGCGGTGGGGCGTCCCAACCTAATGGTGAAGGTGCCGGCAACCCCGGCCGGCATCCCAGCAATTCGCCAGCTGATCGGCCGCGGACTGAACATCAACATCACGTTGCTCTTCTCCGTAAGCGTCTACGAGCAGGTTGTAGACGCGTATATATCCGGGCTTGAGGATTTGAAGCGAGCAGGCGGCGACGTCTCAAAGATTGGCAGCGTCGCAAGTATCTTCGTCAGCCGCATTGATGTTGCGATCGACAAGCTCCTGGACAAGCTCAGTGACGAAAAACTGGCGGACCGGTTACGCGGCAAGGCGGCGATCGCCAACGCCAAGCTCGCCTATGCCCGTTACAAGGCGCTCTTCTTCGGACCGCGCTGGCAGAATCTGGCCGCATTAGGCGCGAAGACGCAGCGACTGCTCTGGGCGTCGACCAGCACAAAAAGCCCAGCCTACACGGACACGATGTATGTCCAGGCGCTGATTGGTCGCGACACGGTGGACACCATCCCGCCGGCAACAATGGACGCGTTCCGCGATCACGGTGAGGCGATACCCGACGCCATCGAGCAGGACATAGCCGGCGCGCGCGCGGTGCTCACCGAGCTGGAGCGGCGCGGAATTTCGCTGAATGAGGTCACGGAAGAACTAGTCAAGGAGGGTGTGCAGCAGTTCGCGGATTCGTTCGACAAGCTGTTCAGTGCCATCGCCCGGCAGCGCCGCACACTTCTAGACGGCGATCGCGCCCGCCTGGAGATCGGACCGGGCTCCCCCGAGATGAAGGCCGCCTTCGAGGCGGAAATGGAGATCTGGCGCGCGGGCGGGCGCATTCGGCGGCTTTGGGCCGGTGATACGTCGCTGTGGGCCGGGACCGACGAGGACAAATGGCTTGGCTGGCTGAACATCGCGGAGCAGGAACTGGCCGATGTTGACCGGCTGGTGACCTTTGCAAAGGAAGTGAAGGAACGCGGGTTTACCGACCTTGTGCTGCTGGGAATGGGCGGGTCGAGCCTGGGACCCGAAGTATTCGGGGAAACGTTCGGACGGCAGCCTGGCTGGCCGCGCTTCCACATGCTGGACAGCACCGACCCCGCTCAGGTCAAGGCGGTCGAACAGGCAGTCGATCTCAAAAAGACGCTCTTCATCGTCTCTTCCAAATCCGGAAGTACGCTGGAGCCCAACATTTTTTTGGACTATTTCCTCAACCTTGTCTGCGCGGTCCGAGGCAAGGACAAGGCCGGCGAACACTTTGTCGCAGTCACCGATCCGGGATCATCGCTGGAGCGACGCGCAAAGCAACTTGGCTTTGCTCACATTTTCTATGGCGTAGCCTCGATCGGCGGACGTTACTCCGTGCTGTCGAAGTTCGGCTTGGTGCCGGCGGCGGCCATGGGTCTTGAAGTCAAGCGCCTGCTCGAGACCGTGCAGCCGATGCAACGATCCTGCGGCGCCGACGTGCCGCCGGTAGAGAATGCAGGCGTAAAGCTCGGCATCGCCATGGGGATTGCGGCCACGCGTTTCGGCCGCGACAAAGTTACGATCGTTGCCTCGCCGGGGATTGCCGATCTCGGCGCCTGGCTGGAGCAGCTTCTGGCCGAAAGCACGGGCAAGCATGGGCGTGGGTTGATCCCACTGGCCGATGAGCCGCTCACGACGCCCGAGTGCTATGGATGCGACCGGTTCTTCGCCTACCTGGAGCTGGAAGGGGAGCACGATCCGTCGCAGCGCCAGGCGGTGGTGGCGCTGGAGCAGGCAGGCCACCCGGTCGTGCGCATCAGCGTGAAGGATATCTGGCACATTGGCCAGGAATTCTTCCGCTGGGAGATTGCCACCGCGGTGGCCGGCGCGATCATCGGCATCGACCCGTTCAATCAACCGGATGTCGAGTCAAGCAAGATCAAAACGAGCGCGCTGACCACGGAATACGAGAAGTCACACAGCCTGCCAAAGCCCGAGCCGATGTTCCGCGAGAATGGTCTCGCCCTCTACGCCGATCCGCGCAACGCTGCCGAACTCGGTCAGCACAACACACTGTCCGGCTATCTCAAAAGTCATTTTGGGAGGGTCCATGCCGGAGCGAAGTCGGGCGACTACGTGGCGCTGCTGGCATATATCGAGCGCAACGAGGCGCACACTCAGGCGCTGACTGCGATGCGAGCGCGCATTCGCGACAAATCCCGTGCCGCCACGTGTCTCGGCTTCGGGCCCCGCTTCCAGCATTCGACCGGACAGGCCTACAAAGGCGGGCCGAATTCCGGCGTGTTCCTGCAGGTTACCTGCGATGACCCAGCTGACATCGACGTGCCCGGCCATTCCTACAGTTTCGGCGTGGTGAAGGCCGCGCAGGCCAGCGGCGACCTCGAGGTGCTGGTTGAGCGCGGTCGCCGCGCGTTGCGTGTTCACCTCAAGGATGTCGATGCGGGCTTGGCGGAGCTTGCCCGCGCAATGGATACGGCGCTCGAATAGCGCATTTTTATAGGGAGCGAAGCAAATGCAGATCGGCGTGATCGGACTCGGCAAAATGGGCGCCAATATGTCTCGCCGCCTTATGAAGGCAGGACACCAATGCGTCGTATTCGATGCCAATGCCAAGCCGCGCGAGGCGCTGGCGAAGGAGGGCGCCACGGCAGTGCAGTCCCTGGAGGATATGGTCAAGGCGCTTAAGGAAAAGCCGCGCGCCGTTTGGCTGATGTTGCCCGCCGGCCGGATCACCGATGAGACGGTTGAGCGTCTCGGCGGACAGCTTGAACCGGACGATATCATCATCGATGGCGGCAATTCCTTTTACAAAGACGACATCCGCCGCGCCAAAACATTAGCCGACAAGCGCATTCGCTACGTCGATTGCGGTACGTCCGGCGGCGTCTGGGGCGTCGATCGCGGTTATTGCATGATGATCGGGGGCCCGAAGCAGGCCGTGGAGTGCCTCGACCCGATCTTCGCGGCGCTGGCTCCCGGACTGGGTGATATTCCGCGGACACCGGGCCGCGCGAAAGGCGATATCCGCGCCGAGCGCGGCTACATTCATGCCGGCCCGTCCGGCGCCGGGCACTTCGTCAAGATGGTGCATAACGGCATCGAGTACGGATTGATGCAGGCCTACGCCGAAGGCTTCGACATTCTGCGCAACAAGGACTCTAAGGACCTGCCCGAGGACGAGCGCTTCACCCTCAACCTGCCGGATATAGCGGAGGTCTGGCGGCGCGGTAGCGTCATCTCATCCTGGCTGCTCGACCTCGGCGCCGCCGCGCTGTCGAAGGATCCGCAGTTGAAGGATTTCTCCGGTTTCGTCCAGGATTCCGGCGAGGGTCGCTGGACCGTTGAGGCAGCGATCGAGGAAGCGGTTCCCGCAGATGTACTCTCCACCGCACTTTATGCCCGATTCCGCTCGCGGCAGGACCACACCTTCGGAGAAAAGATGCTCTCGGCCATGCGCTTCGGATTCGGCGGACATATCGAGGGTCAAGAGTCTATCGATCCCGAACCAAAGCCGGACAAATCGCCGGGACGCGCTGCGGCACAGAATGCCGCGGAGTAGCGCCATGCTCGACAAACAGTCCCGGACTACTCCGACCGCGCAGGTCATCGAGTCGCCGCCGCGGCGCCAGCCCAGCCCGGCCGATCCCTGCGCGATGGTGATTTTCGGTGCCGGCGGTGACCTGACCAAGCGCCTTGTGATGCCGGCCCTTTACAACCTCTCGCGCACGAAGGTGTTGCCGGAAAAGTTTGCATTGATCGGCGTAGACCTGGCGGAGGGGACTGCCGAGAGCTGGTGTGATCACCTTCACGGCATGCTGAAAAGCTTCGTCGGGAACGCCGCAGCGGAGTTCGATCTCGACCAGATCGATGAGGCGGTGTGGAAGCGACTCGTTGAGAAAATGTCCTACGTTAAGGGAGATCTTACCAAACCCGAGCTGTACGAGAAGATCCGCGCCAAGTTGGGCGAGGTAGAAACGACTCACGGCACGCAGGGCAACGTCATCTTCTACCTCGCCGTCGCGGACCGATTCTTTGGCACCGTGGTGGAGCAGCTCGGCAAAGCGAAGCTCACCGATCAGAACGAGGACGAGAACGGGAAGCATAGGTTTTGGCGCCGCGTGGTGATCGAGAAGCCGTTCGGTCACAGCCTCGAGTCGGCGCGCGAGCTTAATGCCCGCATCCTGCTTACCCTGCACGAGGAGCAAATCTTCCGGATCGACCACTTTTTGGGAAAGGACACAGTCCAAAGCATCATGGCGTTTCGGTTCGGCAATGGGCTGTTCGAACCGATCTGGAACCGCGACAGGATCGATCATGTGCAGATCACCGTGGCGGAGACGGTGGGGGTGGAGCGGCGCGGAAAATTTTACGAGGTAACCGGCGCGCTGCGCGACATGGTCCCGAATCACGTGTTCACCTTGCTTTCGATGGTGGCCATGGAGCCACCGACCGGTTTCGATGCCACCGCGATCCGCTCGAAGAAGGCCGAAGTGCTCACAGCGATGCCGGCCATCAAACCGGCACAGGCGGTGCGTGGTCAGTATGGCGCTGGCACCGTGCTGGACAAGAAGGTGAAGCCCTATCGGCAAGAGCCCAGTGTGGCGCCGGATTCGGATATTGAGACCTTTGTCGCGATGCAGCTTGAGATCGACAATTGGCGTTGGGCCGGCGTGCCTTTCTACATCCGCACGGGCAAGCATATGTCTCGACGCAATACCGAGATCGCAATTCAATTCAAGCAGGCGCCGTACGCGGCATTTCATGGCACGCCCGTCGACTCCTTACGGCCCAATTGGCTAGTCCTGAGCATTGCACCAGATCACGGAATCTCCTTGCAGTTCGAGGTCAAGCGTCCTGGGCCGGTGGTGGATCTCGCCGCCGTGAAGATGGACTTCAGATACGATGACTGGTTCCCGAAGGAGCCGAATGTCGGATACGAAACGCTGATCTACGACGTCATGATCGGCGACCCGACGCTGTTCATGCGCGCTGACATGGTAGAGCAGGCGTGGCGCATCGTGCAACCGGTGCTCGACGCCTGGAAGGAGGATCGATCGGGAGAAATTCCGCTCTACAAAGCGGGAAGTGCGGGACCGAGCGATGCGGATGAGATTCTAGCGCGCAGTGACCGCCGCTGGCGCGCAATCAATGGCGTCAACTCTCAAAAATCGTCATGACGGCATCCCACCGATTACCCTCAGCGAAAATCTCCGCCGTTGTCTCGGATGTCGACGGAACCCTGGTAACCGACGACAAGATTTTGACCGCGCGTGCCCAGGCGGCGGTAGCAGAACTGCACACCCGCGGAATCACTTTTGCAATCATCAGCAGTCGACCACCCCGCGGCGTGGGCATGCTGCTTCGGCCTTTGGAAATCACGACACCTGTGTGTGGCTTCAATGGCGGGGTGATTGCGATGCCCGATCTTTCGGTCATCACCGAGCACTTGCTGTTGTCTGAGGTCGCTCGGCGCGCTGCCGGCTTGCTCGATATGCACGGCGCGCAGGTCTGGGTTTTTGGCGGGCAGGACTGGCTGCTGCGCGATGATGACGGGCCCTATGTCGCTCTCGAGCAGCGTACCGTGGGATTCCGACCGACAATCGTCGAGGACTTTGGATCGGCCCTCGATGTCTCCGCGAAGATAGTTGGCGTCAGCCGCGATTTGGCGGTTCTCGCACGGTGTGAGCACGATGTCGCCGCCGCGCTTGCTGGTCAAGCTTGCGTCGTGCGTTCACAGGCTTACTACCTCGATATCACTCACCCGCTCGCGAACAAGGGCGTGGCGCTATCGCAACTCGCGAAGTTGTTGGCTTTTCCGCTGGCGGAAATCGCCGTCATTGGTGACGGCGGCAATGACGTGGCTATGTTCGAGCGGAGTGGTCTTAGCATTGCCATGGGAAATGCCAAACCGGAAGTGCAGCAGGCCGCGGATTTTGTAACGAATCGCAACGGTGATGACGGATTCGCCAATGCGATCGAGAGATTCATCCTCGGGGGCCGTCGTTCGAACACACCGGCTAAAGCCGATCGCGGAGGAGTCCGGGTATGACGAACTGCGCTCACGTCACATCGAAGATTGCGCTTGTCCTTGCCGATGTCGACGGCACCCTTCTTACCTCGGAGAAAGTGCTGACCTCGCAGGCGGCGATGGCCGTGAAGGAGCTTCGAGCGGCGGGTGTTGCTTTTGCGATTACCAGCGGCAGGCCGCCGCGCGGCATGGCAATGTTGGTCGATCCGTTGGCTCTGCGAACACCTATCGCCGGCTTTAACGGTGGCGTCTTTGTCAAACCCGACCTCTCTGTCATCGAGAGCCACACGCTCGATCCTGCAATAGCAAAACAAACCCTGAAGGTGATCATCGATCAGGGGCTGGATGCATGGGTTTATACCGAAGCGGAATGGTTGATCCGTGACCAGAATGCGGCACATGTGGCGCGCGAGACCTGGACGGTAAAGTTCAATGCCAAGGTCGTAGCTTCCTTTACGGATACGGACCTGGCGCATGCGGTGAAGATTGTTGGGGTCTCTGACGATCTCGACCGGGTCGCTGCCTGCGAGAAGTTGGCGCAGAGCGAACTCGGCGGCAAGGCGAGCGCTGCACGCTCGCAGCCGTACTATCTCGACGTCACCCATCCGCAAGCTAACAAGGGAACGGTCGTGGCAACTCTTTCGAAGTTTCTGAGCATTCCGTCCCAGCAGATCGCCACGATCGGGGACATGCCAAATGACGTTCTTATGTTCCGCAAGAGCGGCTTTTCCATCGCCATGGGAAACTCAAGCGACGAGGTCAAGGCGCAGGCGAGTGCGGTTACCGACAGTAATGAGGACGAAGGCTTTGCCAACGCGGTACGGAAGCTTGTCCTGAGCACCTGACCTTAAAGCCTTGTCGCGCCGGAAGGGAAGTATGATGAAAAACGACAGCCCTTCCCAGCGCATTTGGTCCGCAGCGCTCACGCACACCATAACCAAACCTGTCATTGCCGTTGTCATGGGGGTTTCCGGATCCGGCAAAACCACCGTTGCAGTGCTGCTCGCGGCTGCGCTCGGCTGCCAGTTCCAGGAAGGCGACGATCTGCATCCGGCTGCGAACGTAAAGAAAATGCGCGGCGGCACGCCGCTGACCGATGCGGACCGGTGGCCCTGGCTGCAAAAAATCGCCGAAGAGATCGACGGTTGGCGAGCCCGCGGAGAGTCCGGCGTGATGACCTGCTCGGCGCTGAAGCGTTCCTACCGGGACGTCGTCATCGGCAACCGTCCCGACGTGACGTTGGTTTACCTCAAGGGATCGCACGACCTCATCCACCGGCGGATGGCAGCGCGACACGAGCATTTTATGCCGGTAGCGCTGCTCGACAGCCAGTTCGCGACCTTGCAGGAGCCAGCCGCGGACGAGCATCCGATCACGGTCGATGTCGACGGCCGGCCGGCCGAGGTTGCCGAGCAGATCGTGCATCGCCTGGAACAAAGGCAGGGCGACGATCTTCGTAAAGAGTCCACATCGGGAGGAACAACATCATGACGTCAGTCACTCCGGGGACACTGTCAACAACGCCTCAGATTGCGGAGAAACAAACGGCTAATACCACCTCTACGCGGCGGATCCCCAGGCTGCGCTGGAGTATCGGCGTCCTGCTCGGGGTCGGCGTGCTGATCAATTATTTCGACCGGATCAATCTCTCCGTGGCCGCTCCGCAGCTAAAGAGCGAATTCGGTCTGACCGACGGCGAGTTAGGCTGGCTCTTCAGCGGCTTCTTCTGGTCCTACGCGCTGCTGCAGATCCCGACCGGCATGATCCTGGATCGCTTCGGCGTAACCAGCGTCAACCGTGTCAGCACGTTCTTCTGGTCGTTGTTTTCCACCGTGACCGCGTTCGCGAGTGGGTTCGGCACCATCTTTGGCTCGCGAGTGTTGCTGGGTGTCGCCGAGGCTCCGGGCTTTCCCGCGAGTTCGAAGGCGACGGGCTATTGGTTTCCACGTCAGGAGCGGGCCTTCGCGACCTCGATTTTCGATGCCGCCGCGAAGTTCTCCAACGTCATCGGCGTGCCGCTAGTGGCTTTGGCCGTGGTGCATTTCGGCTGGCGTTGGGGATTCGGTATCACGGGTGCGCTCAGCTTCCTGTATTTCGTTGCGTTCTTTTTCATCTACCGCGACCCCAGCAAGCATCCGCGGCTAAGCGCAGAGGAGCGTGAATATATTCGTGAGGGCGGAGCCGCAGCCGAGGGACCGGCCCAGAGCGGCGAGGTCGCCATGCTCGGCTATCTACTGCGCAACCGGAAGGTCTGGGGACTGACTATTGGGTTCGCAGCCTATGGATACTCGTTCTATCTGTTTCTGACCTGGCTGCCGAACTATCTCGTCGAGACGATGCATATGAGCATCCTGAAATCCGCCGGATTCTCGGCCATTCCCTGGGCCTGTGCCACGGTTGCCGATCTTGTGGTGGGCGGCTGGCTGATCGATCATTTGATCTCCCGGGGCTATCGAGAGACGCCCGTACGCAAGACGGTGTTGGTGTGCGGCATGCTGCTTGGCCTCGCCGTGTTTGGCGCCACACTTACAACCAGCCCGGTCTGGGCAGTTGTCTGGATCTCGATCGCGCTGAGCGGCTTGGCCGCGGCCGCGCCGGTAGGGTGGTCGATCCCCTCGCTGATCGCGCCTCGCGGTGGGACCGGCACGATCGGCGGCATCATGAACTTCCTGAACAACCTGATGGGCGCCGTGGCGCCGATAACGACGGGCTACATCGTAGGCGCTACGCACTCCTTTACCGGAGCATTCATGACCGCCGGGGTCGTCCTGATCGTTGGCATCCTAGCGTACGTCTTTCTGCTGGGCTCGCTGGACCCGATACCGGATCCGCCGGCCTGAGTAGCGGCTGATACGTCGTCAAAATGAGAGAAAAACATCTATTTGCTGACGCCCCATTAGCGATCGGACGAATTATCGGCGGCTCGACCTGTTGAAGCCGAGCGCCATATGGGACCGCAGACTCGACTGGAGAAAGATGATGACACCGCGCGTAAGGGAAATTCTGAGTTGGTACGGTGCGGATAATCCGGGGACGCTGACCAACCTCGCGAAATTATTGAACCACGGCCGACTGGCTGGTACCGGAAAGCTGGTTATTTTACCGGTCGATCAAGGGTTCGAACACGGGCCGGCGCGCTCGTTCGCGCCCAATCCGCCGGCTTACGATCCACGCTATCATTTCGAGCTCGCGATCGAAGCGGGCTGCAACGCCTACGCCGCCCCGCTTGGCTTTCTCGAGGCGGGCGCGCGCGATTTTGCGGGCGAAATCCCGCTCATCCTCAAGGCCAACGACAATGACAGCCTGCGGAAGGAAGAAAATCCGAACCAGGCACTGACGGGAAGTGTGCAGGACGCGCTTCGGCTTGGTTGCTGCGCTGTCGGATACACCATATATCCGGGATCGGCGCACCAACTCGAGATGTACGAACAGCTTCGGGCGTCGGCGGAGGAAGCAAAACGCAACGGGCTCGTGGTCGTGGTGTGGTCATATCCGCGCGGGTCGGATCTGAGCAAGGACGGGGAATCAGCCATCGACGTCGTCGGCTATGCCGTCCAGATTGCCGCCCAGCTCGGGGCACATATCATCAAGGTGAAATTACCGACGGCGCACATCGAGCAGGAAGCGGCTCGCAAGATCTACAACGAACGGGGCATTCCAATCGCTACTGCCGCTGAGCGAGTTCGTCATGTGGTCGATTGTGCCTTCGCGGGCCGCCGTATCGTCATCTTCTCGGGGGGCGCCGCTGTCTTTGATGATGACAAGCTGCTCGATGAAATCCGCGCGATCCATTCTGGAGGCGGGTTTGGCTCCATCATTGGTCGCAACTCGTTCCAGCGCCCGAAGGAGGCGGCGCTCCAAATGCTTGGGGTGGTCATGGACATCTACGCAGCTGCGGCAGACAAGGTTAAGATCCAATGAGCGCCGCTTCAGCTAAGCCGGATGCGACCGTGCATAAGCCCGTCATTGTCGCGCCGTCGATCCTGTCCGCGGATTTCGGACGTCTCGCCGAGGAAGTTCGCGCCGTCGATGCGGCGGGCGCAGACTGGATTCATGTCGACGTGATGGATGGTCGCTTCGTGCCGAACATCACGATCGGGCCGGTAGTCGTCGAAGCGGTACGACGGTGCACGCGAAAGCCGCTCAATGTCCACCTCATGATCGTTGAGCCGGAGCGATATCTCGCCGATTTCGCCAAAGCGGGGGCCGACCATCTCCTCGTGCATGCGGAGGCGTCCGCGACGATCCATCTTCACCGAGTCCTTTCGCAAATTCGCGACCTCGGCAAGAAGGCCGGCGCGGTCCTCGATCCGGCAAGTCCGATCGAATTGATCGAATATGTTCTCCATCTCTGCGACATCATCCTCGTTATGACCGTCAACCCGGGTTTCGGCGGTCAGAACTTTCTGCCGGAGATGCTGCCGAAAATCCGTCGATTGCGCCAGCTCTGCGAAGAACGTGAGCTTGATCCCATCATCGAAGTCGACGGTGGAGAGAATCGCGAAAGCGCCGGGCAGGCGATCGAGGCCGGAGCTAACGCGATCGTCGCCGGAACCGCAATTTTTGGATCAGCTGACTATGCCGCTGCGATCGCCGCGATCCGTAGTGCACGCGGGAGGATATTCGCATGAACGTGATGTCGGCGGCCAAACTAGAAATCCTTGCCGACCCAGCGGCGTTGGCTCGCCGGGTTGCGGACTGGATGCTCGAATTGGCAACGGCAAAGGACGGTAATTTTGCCGTTGCTCTCTCCGGCGGTTCGACGCCGCAGGGACTTTATGAGCGCCTTGCAGAATCGCCCTACATCGAGACATTCCCTTGGTCCCGCACCCATTGGTTCTGGGGCGACGAACGCTTCGTTCCCCATGATAACCCACTGAGCAACTATCGTATGGTTCGAGAAGCGTTGCTATCACGTGCACCAATTCCTGCAATCAACATCCATTCCATTCCAACGAAAGGTCTCAGCCCAGAAGCGGCAGCATCCTTTTATGCGAGCGAGCTCAAAGCGTTCTACGGCGGGGAGCGTCTCGATCCCGCTCGCCCACTTTTTGATCTTAACCTACTCGGACTGGGACCGGATGGCCATACAGCCTCGTTGTTTCCGGGGACGGCGGCACTCACTGAGCGTAACCGGTGGGTTACTGCCGTTTTAGGTGCGAAGGCCGAAGCGCGCATCACGCTGACGTATCCAACGCTAGAGAGCAGCCGGCACACGGCCTTCTTGGTCGCGGGGAAAGCGAAGCGGGCGATCGTCGATCGGCTTCTCCGAGGCGATGACAGCCTCCCCGCGGCGCATCTCCGTCCCACCGGCACGCTCTGCATTTTTGGTGATACGGCGGCGGTCACCGTCGATTGAAATGCTCGGGGAAACAGAGGTGAATGGCGACAATCGGGAGCGAAGCGCGCCGGAACCCCCGGCCCGGCGACCTGACTGGAGGCGAATTCATCATTCGCCGCTATTTTGGATAGGTATTATACTGTGTCTGACAGCGATCGTAATCTACGTGCTGTCAGACGATTTATCGTGGCACCCCCACGCGCGTCGAACGGCTGAACTACCGGTTGCTGTCCTGTCGGTTTTTATCATCTTTGAAGATTGAAAATCCATGCCCAGCCACATTGAAGATTATGCAGTCATAGGCAATTGCGAAACCCTGGCGCTGGTCGGCCGCGACGGCTCTATTGATTGGCTCGGCCTCCCCAGGTTTGACAGCGCTGCCTGTTTCGCGGCTCTGCTGGGCGACCCCCAGCATGGCCGATGGCTGATCGCACCGATCGAAAGCGCCACGCGCACTACAAGGCGTTATCGTGGCGATACGTTGATCCTTGAAACCACTTTCGAGACTAAAACAGGCACCGCATGCGTCATCGACTTTATGTCTCGCCGTGATGGCGTATCGGACCTCGTACGAATAGTACGGGGCGTACGCGGCACCGTCGAGATGCATACAGAGCTGACCGTGCGCTTCGAATACGGCTCCATCATGCCCTGGGTATCGCGCGAGGACGATGGCAGACTCGAATTCACTGCCGGGCCCGACAGGCTATTGCTCGAAACGACGGTACCTCTGCGCGGCGTAGACTTCCGTACCGTGGGAGAGTTTAACATCAAGGAGAAAGATGAAGTCTGTTTCACGCTGAGCCGCGTGCTGTCCTATGGGCCCACACCTGCGCCGTTTCACGCAATCGACGCGCTGGCGGAGGTTAGCGCTTTTTGGTCGGACTGGGCGAATCAATTCGATGCAATGGGAGAATGGTCGACAGCCGTTCTTCGATCGCTGCTGACGTTGAAGGCACTCTCGCACCGGGAGACTGGTGGAATCGTCGCGGCGGGGACAACGTCGCTCCCGGAGAAAGTCGGCGGCGCGCGAAACTGGGACTACCGGTTCTGCTGGCTTCGCGACGCTACTTTCACATTGTACGCACTGCTTGGAGCCGGCTTCCTAGCTGAGGCCAGAGCTTGGCGCCAGTGGCTGCTGCGAGCGATCGCCGGCAGTCCCGACGACTTGCAGATCATGTACGGTATTGGAGGCGAGCGCAGGCTCGTGGAATTTGAAGTACCCTGGCTCCCGGGTTATGAAGGATCGGCTCCGGTCCGGATTGGCAACGCCGCGGCCGGCCAACTCCAACTAGATGTCTACGGCGAAGTCCTAGATGCCCTCTACATCGCCCGGCGCACCGGGCTTGAGGCAAATGACGCTAGTTGGTCGCTTGAATGCGCGCTCATTGAACATCTAGCTAAAATTTGGGATCAGCCGGATGACGGGATCTGGGAAGTCCGAGGCGGACGCAAGCATTTTACGCATTCCAAAGTCATGGCCTGGGTCGCCTTTGACCGGGCGGTAAGATCTGTTGAAGAATTTGGGCTTGAGGGACCGGTCGAGCGCTGGCGCGCGATTCGGGACACCATCCACAAGCAGGTTTGCGACCAGGGGTTCGATGGCGAACAGAACTCCTTCGTGCAGTCATATGGCGTTGCTGCGCTTGACGCCAGTCTGCTGCTAATTCCAATGGTGGGCTTCCTTCCTGCCTCCGACGCCCGCGTGCGCGGAACATTGGAGGCTGTCGAGCGCAATCTCGTTCGGGACGGCCTTGTACTGAGATATCACACCAGCGCTGGAACCGACGGGCTTCCTCCTGGTGAGGGCGCATTCTTGGCCTGCAGCTTCTGGCTTGTGGACAACTACATCCTGCAAGGGCGAGAAAACGACGCCCGCGAATTGTTCGGCCGACTGCTGTCGCTGCGCAATGATGTCGGACTGCTTGCCGAGGAATACGATCCAGTCGCTAAGCGCCAACTCGGCAATTTCCCGCAAGCATTCTCACATCTCGCATTGATCAACACCGCGCGCAATCTGGCAACCGGCAATGGCCCCGCGCATCAACGGTCCGCCGGCAGCAGTAAAACCGGTGCTATCGGATGCGAGTGCAGCCGATGATCGATCGGCCTAGTCGATCGCTTCATTTAATTTGAAAGGGTAGTCTTTTTGTGATGCGATTCCGTCGCAACGCGAGCGACGGAGACAATCATGGCTACGAAGGAGATTTCGGTAAAGAAGTATGTTGTGCGGCTAAGCGACGAGGAACGCGAACGGCTTGAAGCTTTGATACGGAAAGGCAAGAGCCCGGCCCATCGGTTGCTGAAGGCGAGAATATTGTTGAAGGCCGATATCTCGGACGCCGGTGCAGGCTGGAGTGACAGTCGGGTCATCAAGGCTTTGGACACCAGCGTTTCCATGGTTTACCGGGTGCGGAAGCAACTGGTGGAGGAAGGCTTCGAGGCGGTGTTGAGCCGCAAGCAACGGGCAACACCGGCAATTGCGCGGATTTTTGATGGCGAGAAAAAAGAAGCCAAATTGATTGCCCTGGCTTGTTCCAAGCCTCCCAAGGGACGCGCACGCTGGACGCTGCGGCTGTTGGAGAAAAAGGTTGTGGAACTCCAGATTATCGATCGCGCCAGCGACTCAACGATCGGAAGGGCGCTCCAAAAAACATTCTCCAACCCCATCGCCGACAGTGCTGGGTCATCCCGCCGAAGGCCAATAGCGCGTTCGTAGCCGCTATGGAGGACGTGCTGGCCGTCTACACGCGGCCACGTGATCCTGATTGCCCACTTGTGTGCCTGGACGAAACCTCAAAGCAACTGCTCGCCGAAACGCGGCTGCCGATCCTGATGAAACCGGGGCGCCCGGCCCGCTGCGATACGAATACGAGCGCAACGGCACCGCCAACCTCTTCATGATGTTTGCGCCGCTCGAAGGCTGGCGCGTCAAAGTCACCGATCGCCATACCGCCGTGGATTATGCTCACGCCTTGAAAGAGGCGCCAGTTCAATTGTCGGCGTCAGGGACAAAACATGTCGATCCGAGACCGCTTTTCCGCCGTCGATAGCGCTGAGAGCACGGCCCTTCGGCCGGGAGAGGCGCGTCATCTGACGTCGCCAGGCGTTCATTCGATTGATGAGCTCTGCATCGACACGATCCGCACTCTGTCGATGGATGCCGTGCAGCGCGCCGACTCCGGCCACCCCGGCACGCCGATCGCTTTGGCTCCGGTGATTTACAAGCTTTGGCAACGCTTCCTGCGGTTCGATCCGGACGACGCTCTTTGGCCGAACCGCGACCGCTTCGTCCTGTCCAACGGACACGCTTCGATGCTGCTTTATGCCATGCTGCACTCACGGGTATCAGGGCAGCCAATGCCTCGTCCAGACGTGGCGAGCCCGCGGTTACGATACCACATCAAGCATTTCCGTGAGATAGACAGCGGGTGTCCTGGACACCCTGCGTATAATGTGACGAACGGTATTGAGACGACAACCGGGCCGCTGGGGCAGGGCTGTGCGACCAGCGTCGGCATGGCAATCGCAGAACGCTGGTTGGCGCAGCACTTCAATCGGCCCGGTTATGCGGTGTTCGATCATGATATTTATGCGATGTGCGGGGATGGCGATATGATGGAGGGAGTCACCAGCGAAGCCGCTTCACTCCTGGACATCTGATGCTGGGAAACCTCTGTTGGATCTACGACAGCAACCGCGTCACGATCGAAGGCCACCCGGATCTCGCCTTCAGCGATGACGTCGCCGCGCGCTTCTTGGCTTATGGCTGGAATGTGGATCGCGTCGGTGACGCCAACGACATCGGGCGAATCGCACACGCGATCGAAACCTTCCGAAGCACCCACGACGTGCCAACCCTGATCATCGTCGAAAGCCATATTGGCTATGGTGATCCGCATAAGCACGACCCCAGCGCCGCCCACGGCGAGCCCCTGGGAGTCGTGGAGATCTGTCTTGGCCAAGCGCAGCTACGGATGGCCGGAGGATGCCCGGTTCCTGGTGCCGGACGGTGTGCGCGAGCACTTCCGCTCAGGCTTCGGCCAGCGTGGTAGCGAGCTTCGGGCAGCCTGGGAGGTGCTCATGGAGGAGTACCGCGCCAAACATCCGGACCTCGCCGACCAGCTCGACCGGATGCAGGAGCGCAAGCCTCCCGACCACTGGAACGCCGACCTGCCAAGCTTCTCGGCCGATTCTACTAATCAGTTCATAAGTATCTTCTTGCCTTAAGCGGCGTAGCGGGTGTCCGGGGCCTGGAAGAAGCTGCGGACGCGGTCGGGACGCTTCTGCAGGAAACGAAGCCTGCCCAGGACGGCGCGACGCAGATCTTCTGGCCCATCATGACGGGATCGGCCGACGGCATTGTTCTTCACGTCGTTCCGGACCAGTTCGTCTGGGTTCAGTTCCGGAGAATACGGTGGCAGGAAGAACAAGCGCAGCTTCCCTGCGAGGCTCTCGATGTACGCCTTGACCAGTTTGGAGCGGTGCGCCGGATGGCCATCGACGATCAGAAACACCGGTCGGCGCTGACCGTGCATCAGACGCTTGAGGAAGTGAATGAACACCTGCGCACCCACGCCGCCTTTGACGACCATGAACCGCAGCGCTCCGCGGGGACTGATCGCCGAGATCATATTCAGACTGAAGCGCTGGCCCGTGACGCGCACGATTGGCGTCTGGCCGCGGGCCGCCCAGGTGCTGCCGCTGTGGAAGTCAGAGCGTACCCCGGACTCATCTCCGAAGTAAATCTCGGCTTTTTCCCGCTTCGCCAGCGCGCGGATCCGCGGGTATTCGCTCTTCAGCCACTGCTCAACCCGTGAACCATCCTGCTGATAGGCCCGCCACAGCGGCTTCTGACAGGTCAAACCCAACTGCGCGAGCAATCGACCCACCGACGCCAGGCTCAGGCGAACCCCACAGCGCTTGACGATCAATTTGGCGATCATCGCCCGCGTCCACAACGCAAACGGGAAACCCAACTGCAGCGGGTTCTTACCAGTCACCGTGCGGTAAACCCACTGCAGATCACGCCCTGCGAGTTTGCGCGGACGCCCTGAAATCCGCTTCGCATTGAGCGCTTCCCAACCACCGGCACGGTACATCGCCAGCCAACTGTAAATGCAGCGCGTCGAGAATCCGAGGGCGCGAATCACCACCTCCGGGCTCTCGCCCGCCTGCACCTGCTGGACCGCACGAATGCGGATCCGCTCCAGCGTACCGTGATCGAGCTTGCGTGCATCGAGTTTCACCATCCCATGAGAATAGCAAATCACACAACAAATTTGAAGATACTTATGAACTGATTAGTAAGGGCCTCGCGAGCTGGGATTCATCCGCCAAGGTGCTAAAACGCCATCGCGCCGCATTATCCCTGGCTGATCGGCGGCGCGGCGGACTTGGCGCCCTTGACCAAAAAAGACGCCTTACATTTGAGACTGCCGGGTATTTCGAGGCCGACAAATACGGCGGCCGCAAATCTGCATTTCGGCATTCGCGAACACGCCATGGGCGCGATTGTGAACGGGCTCGCACTTTCCAAGATACGCGCTTACGGATCGACCTTTTTTATCTTTTCCGATTATATGAAGCCGGCCATGCGCTTGAGTGCGCTGATGGAGCTTCCGGTCGTCACCATCTTCACGCATGATTCGATCGGTCTCGGGCAGGATGGCCCGACACATCAGCCGGTTGAACAGCTCATCGCGTTGCGTGCGATCCCGGGCCTGATCTCACTCCGGCCCGCCGACGCCAACGAGGTCGTCGAGGCCTGGCGCATCATTATCAGGC
>JALYYC010000217.1 GCA_030946755.1 Candidatus Dormiibacterota bacterium | reverse complement strand
GTGATGCCCTCCATCATGTCGCCGTCGCCGCACATCGCATAAACGTCGTAGTCGAACACCGTGAAGTCTGCCCGATTGAAGTGCTTCGCCAGCCAGCGCTCGGCGATTGCCATGCCGACGCTCGTCGCACAGCCCTGCCCCAGCGGCCCGGTTGTCGTCTCGACGCCCGTGGTCAGATTGTATTCAGGGTGTCCCGGGCACTTGCTGTCGATTTCACGAAAATGCTTGATGTCGTCGAGCGTGACCGCGAGTCTGTCGAGACGCTCATGCTCAGGGGTCATCGTCTTTACGCCGGTGAGATGCAGTATCGCATAGAGCAGCATCGAGGCGTGTCCATTGGACATCACGAAGCGATCGCGATTTGGCCATAGCGGATCCTCGGGGTCAAAGCGTAGAAAATGCTGCCACAGTGCGAAAACCACCGGCGCCAATGCCATCGGTGTGCCGGGGTGGCCGGATTCGGCTTGCTGCACGGCATCCATCGACAAAGTACGGATCGTGTTGATGCAAAGCTCATCTATTGATCGAGCGCCCGGCGATGTCAGATGGCGCGGGTTCGCTGGCTGGACGGCTGCCTTCTCAGCGCTATCGAGAGCGGAAACGTGATCTCGAACCGACATACTTTGTCCCTAATGCCGACAATTTGAATTGACGCCATCCTAAAGCTGCGGCCGGCGCGACCAACAGGATCATAAGCGGCAGGGGACCGAAGCCGTAGACTCGGAAACTACTCAGACCCGGTCGCGGTATTACCTCTGACTTCTTCGATCTGAAGGGACTCGTCCAACCCCTGCGTATTTTCCGAGTCTGCGACGGCGAGCACCTCAACCGATAAGGTTGGATCGATCGGCTATTCGGAGCCGATCGGAGCGCGTCATTGGGAAGTCAGCGATCGTGGGCTCACTTCCGCCGACAGGCTGGAGGGAAGGCCCCGATGGACTGCAACACCAGACGCGCCGGTATGCAGCGTCTGGAAACCGCAGGCATCGGAAAGGGATATGCGTATGGCGTTCAGGGTTCAGGTCGGCCCGGACCAGATTGCTATCCATCAGGCGCAGACGGTGCTGGTCACCGAGCCAGATGGGCAGATCAACTGGCCTAGCAAACACGGGCTGTATTTCCGCGATACGAGGGTGATCAGCGCTTGGGCGATCTATGCCAATGGCGAACTGTGGGAACTGCTGAACGGCGGCGCCGTTGCTCCCCACGCGGCGCGCATCTTCCTGACCAACCGCGCCTTTGTGACCGAAGACGGGCCGATCGCGGCGCGTACACTGGGCTTAGTGATCGGCCGTCATATCGATGGCGGACTGCATGAAGATATCGACATCACCAACAACAGCCAGAAGCCGGTTCGTTTCAACCTGGAGATCGCGATCCGCGCTGATTTCGCTGACATTTTCGAGGTGAAGGGCGACGACATCGTTCGGCGCGGCCGCATCACCACCTCGTGGTCGGCCAAGCGGGAAATACTCCGCATCACCTATCGTAACAAGGATTTTTGTCGTGAAGTGATCGTCCGCACCGGCGAGGGAGACGGCAAGCCGACGGTGAATGCCAACGGACGCCTGAGCTTCGATATCGCGCTGAAGCCCGGGCAGGCCTGGTATCGCTGCCTAATTTACGACCTCGTCGATGGCTCGAAACATATCCGGGGTCCGAAGGAATGCACCCGTTCCAGCGGAACCTCGGATCATGCCGAAAAGATGGACGAATGGCAGCGAACGGTTCTGAAAATCAACTGCAGCAACGAGGAATTCTATCGCTGCTATAAACAGGGCGTGCAGGACATGGCTGCCTTGCGGCTTCCGTTGCAGGGAACGGATCACATGGTGTTCGTACCGGCCGCCGGATTGCCGTGGTTCGTGGCGCTGTTTGGCCGCGATACCCTGATCGTTTCGTTGCAGACGATGATCGTCTATCCGGAATTCGCGGCTGGAGCGCTGGAAGTCCTGGGGCGATATCAGGCGACAAAGCGCGACGACTACCGCGACGCCGAGCCCGGGAAGATATTGCACGAGCTGCGCTACGGCGAGTTGGCACATTTCAAGTTGATTCCGCATACACCTTACTACGGCACCGCAGATGCGACGCCGCTATATGTCGTGGCGCTGCACGCGGCGTGGCGAGCTACCGGCGATCGCGCGCTAATCGAGCGTCAACTGCCCAACGCCGAAGCCTGCCTGACTTGGATCGACAAGTACGGTGACCGTGACGGCGACGGTTTCCAGGAATACCAGACGCGATCGACCGCCGGCTACGAGAACATGGCGTGGAAGGATTCCGGCGATGCCGTAATGTATCCCGACGGCACCTTGGTGCGCGGGCCTAAGGCTCTCTGTGAATTGCAAGGATATGTCTACGACGCGTGGCTGCGCATGGCCGAAATCTACGATGAACTCGGCAACAAACGACGCGCCAACAGATTACGCAAGAAGGCAGCGATACTCTTTGAGAACTTTAACGAAGCGTTTTGGGACGAGAAATCGGGCTTCTATGCCTACGCATTGGATGGCGACAAGAAAAAGGTGCTATCGGTGACCTCCAATGTCGGACAATGCCTGTGGTCCGGCATCATCGCGCCGGAACGTGCCGGCATTGTGGTGAAGCGGCTGATGCGAAAAGACATGTGGAGCGGCTGGGGCATTCGAACGTTGTCGGCGGATCATCCCTCGTTCAATCCGTACAATTACCAAACCGGAGCGGTTTGGCCGCATGACAACTCACTGATTGCGCTCGGCATGCGGCGCTACGGTTTTGCGGCAGAGGCGGCGGCGGTAGCGCGCGATATCAGCGGTGCCGCGAGGCATTTCCTGCTGAACCAATTGCCGGAACTTTATAGTGGCTTGCAGCGCGATCCCGCGAGTTTCCCGGTGCAATACCTCGGCGCCAACGTGCCGCAGGCCTGGGCTGCCGGATCTCCATTCATGCTGTTGCAGGCGATGCTGGGACTCGACCAAGACGCGCCACTGGGAAAATTATATGTCGATCCCGCGCTGCCTGACTGGCTGCCGGATGTGACATTGACTGACTTGAGACTGGGAAAGCGGCGGTTGGATATCCGCTTTTGGCGAGACGGCAAGGACTCGATCTTCAAGGTGCTGACGGGCAAGCGCGACGCGGTGGAGCGGATGAGCATCGCGCTGTCCGAGAGCGTCGCGGGAGGGTGAAATGCGGTCCCGCCCGACCCCGGGCAGCGGCGGCGGTGGGCGTG
>JALYYC010000213.1 GCA_030946755.1 Candidatus Dormiibacterota bacterium | reverse complement strand
AGCAGGGCGCGCACCTCGACCGGTTGGAGGTATGGCGGACCGCCGACGGCCCGGCCGAGCAACAGGTTGTGCTGGTGTGCCTTTTGCTCCGCCTCGCTCAGCCGAACATCGGCCAGATAGCCCATGCCGGTGTTGACGCCGTAGACACTATCCGGCTCCCCCAGTCGTTCGAGGACCCGCTTTCGTCCGCGGTCGAGCTCGGCGATCAGGCCGGGATCAAGCTCAACGGGACGACCTGAGAAGACGATCTCCTCGAACGCCGCCAGGGTGAGGCTGTCCGGCTCGCGCAGCAGCAGCGGTTCCACCGTCTTAGTGGTAGGTGAGGACGGTGCCGACTTGCTCCGCCTCGGCTCGACGAAGGATGAGGTGCGCCACCGCGAGGTCGGTGGTGGCCAGCCCGCGATGCCAGAAGAGGATCCGTTCATCTGGTCGCTCGCGACCAGGGCGAAGGCCGGCGACGATCTGACCCAGCTCGGCGTGCAGCGTCTCGCGCGTCAGCAAGCCGCTGTCGACGTGGGCACGCAGCGCGCCGAAGGGCCCAACGGTCGCCTGACCCCAGTCGTCGACCACGACCTTGTCCATGACACCGGTCAAAGAGAGCTCCACCGCGCTGATCGTGCCATAGGGGATGACCAGCGTTCCGGGAGTGACCCACTCGGTCCGGAGCAGGGCTGTCGGCGTGGTCAAGCGGGTCGCCTCGACCATGATGTCGGCCCCGACGAGCGCCTCCTCCGGCGTCGCCACGGCGCGGACCGGCTTACCCAGTTCTTTGGTCAGTGCCGCCGCGAACTCGGCGCGCGATTCGGGCTGGCGGCTCGTCACCCGGATCTCATCGAACGCGAAGAGGTCATCGAGCATCGTGACGTTCCACCAGGAGGTGCCGCGGGCGCCGACATGCCCGAGGATCCGGCTGTTCCGTTTCGCCAGGTGTCGAGCGCCAAGCGCCGTGACCGCGCCGGTGCGCGCCGCCGTGACCATCGTGCCGTCGATGATCGCCAGCGGGATGCCCGTCGTGGGGTCGTAGAGCGTGATCAAGGCCAGCTCGCTGGGCAGGCCGCGGCTCGGATTGTCGACGAAGTCGCCGACCACTTTGATGCCGCTGACCTGCTGCGGCCCGAGATGCCCACGCAGAATGTTGAAGTGGCCGCGGCCGCCATTGGGCGGGATGAGGTGCATGCGCGGCTCGAGCACGACTTCGCCGTTTCCTTGCGCCTTTAGCGCCTCCTCAACAGCGGTGAAGATCTCCTGTCTGGTCAGCTTTAGCCGGTCGACGTCCGGCCCCGACACAAATCGCAGGGTGATGCTCATGCCGCGGGATTTCGCCGTGTCACCAGGATGAGGGCGACGCCAGCCAGCGTCACGACCATCGCGAGCACGGTCTGCCCGGTCAGCCCCTCCTGCAGCAGCAGGATGCTGGCCACGGTGGCGACGATTGGATTGGCAAAGGCGTAGGAGGCCACCGTTGACGCCGGCAGTTGCTTGAGCGCGTAGATGTACGAGGTGAATCCGATCACGGACGCGGGGATGGCCAGCCACGCGATCGCCGCGACGGCGGACCAGCTTGGATGCACGGCGCCGGCCTCGCCGGTGACAATCCCTGCCAGCAGGCACAGGATGCCGCCGACGAGCATCTGCCGCTGTGATTCGAGGAATGGGTTGCCTGGATGCGGAGCGCGCCGACTGTAGAGGGAGCCGGCCGCCCAGAACACGCCGCCGATCAGGATCAAGCCGATCGCGCCCAGCTCAGCCGGCTGGATCGAACCGGGCCTGGCCAGGATGACGATGCCGGCCAGTCCGAGGGTAAGGCCGACGATCGTCAGCGCCCTCGGCATCGAACGCCGGATCACGGCGTCGAAGATGACCAGCCAGAGCACGACCGACGCCGCGGCGACGGCGGCGATGCCAGCCGGCAGTGTGACCTCCGCAACGCTGAGCAGGCCATTGGCACCGAGCAGCATCAGACCACCGGTGATTGCGGCGGACCGCCAGTGCAGCCAACTGACCGACCGATCGGTTGATTTTGCCGACCCGCGGACGAACGGGTAGAGGATGACCGCGGCCGTCATATAGAAGGTTCCGGTGAGCAGCAGGGGAGGAAAGGTCCGGTCGCCCAGGCGGATCGCCGGATACGCCGAACCCCAGAAGATATATACGGCGAGCAGCGCCAGCCAACCCGACCCACGAATTCGGGTGCCAACCCTCGGTTCGGACGTGTGCTCGGTAGTTGCCTCCATTGCTGCCATATCATGACGAAGCCAATGGAGGGCTTGGAGGGAAAGCGGGTCCTGGTCACCGGCGCCGCCTCGGGAATCGGCGCCGCGACCGCGGCATTCCTTGCTGAATCGGGTTGCCGCGTTGCGGGGCTGGATCGCCAGGCCGGTGAGGCGGTCACTGCTGTGGCGGACGTCTCCTCCTGGGACGAGGTCGCGCGTGCGGTGTCTGAAGCGGCGGACGCGATTGGTGGATTCGACGGCGCCGTGAACGCTGCCGGGATCGGCGGCTATTCCGGGGACGTCACCGAGACCTCGCCATCTGCCTGGGAGAAGATCATCGACGTCAACCTGACCGGCGTCTTCTTGGTAAGCCGCGCCGTCATCCCCTTCCTTCGCAAATCCGGCGGAGGTTGCATCGTCAACGTGAGCTCGCAGTACGGCCTGGTCGGCGGCGCCGGCTTTCCGGCCTACGTCGCCGCCAAGGCGGGCGTCATCGGCCTCACCAAGGCGATGGCGGTCGACCACGCGCCCGAGGGCATCAGGGTCAACTGCGTCTGCCCGGGACCGATCAATACGCCGATGCTCGCGGCCAGCGCAGCCCAGACAAAGGAGCCCGAGCGCACTCGAGGCCGAGTCCTTCTGGGCAAACCCGGAGAGCCTCAGGATGTCGCATCGCTCGTAGCGTTCCTGCTTTCTGATCAGGCCCGCAACATGACCGGCAGCATCATCAGCACCGACGGCGGCTGGACCGCAGCTTAATTAGGGAACCCTCGAGCCGAGACAGGCGGCTCCCGGGAACCGCCAAAATGGGTGGGTGACGCCGGCTCAGCTAAAGCAACAGAGGCGGATTTGGCGGGTACTCGCCATTTTGTGCATCGCTCGACGCCGGTTTAAGTAACCGAACCAAAGCGGCTGCCGCGCAGCAGAACCGATCGGATGGCGCCCTTAGCGCGTCCCCGCTCGTAGGGCGACTCGCCCAGGCCATCGTGGAGGGCTGCTCCCTTCACGGTCCAACTGGGCCGCGGATCCCAGATGACCAGGTCTGCGTCGGCTCCGGGGACAATGGCGCCTTTGCGTGGAGCGAGGCCGAAGATTGCCGCCGCGCGAGTTCCAAGGACCTGAGACAAGCGCCGGATCGGAATTTTGCGGCGGATCCCCTCGGCCAGAAAGAGGGGCAGGCGGAGTTCGATGCCGGCGAGGCCGTAGGGCAGACCGGTGAAGTCGCCGGTGTCGGCCGGCTGCGGCTGGTACCGCGATTGCGCGTGATCCGATCCGATTGTGTCGACGGTGCCATCAGCGATCGCGGCCCAGAGTGTCTCGACGTGCTCCTTTGACCGGAGCGGCGGGACGACCAGGA
>JALYYC010000208.1 GCA_030946755.1 Candidatus Dormiibacterota bacterium | reverse complement strand
AATGGTGCCGGCCCCGAGGAACCCGATGCCGGTCACGATCTGGGCCGCGACCCGGGATGGGTCGGTGTGGTCGAAGCCGTAGGCGCTCAAGAGCGTGAAGAGGCACGACCCCAGCGAGACCATCGTGACGGTCCGCAATCCCGCCGCGCGCTCCTGCCGCTCCCGCTCCAGGCCGATCGCTCCCCCGAGGATCAGCGCCACCAGGAGGCGGACCATCAGGTCGAGCGCATTCGGCACGGCGCTATGGTAACCCCGCCCGAGGCGCGAAAGTTAAGCCGCGGTAAACAGGTCGCTCGAAAAGTCGTCCGCGTCAGGATCGGCCGGCGGACCGAGGCGCTCCATGAAGACGGCTTCTTCGATCCCGTAGAGGGCGTCCATCAGCTTGGGGATGGCAACCTTGACCTTGACGTTGGCCAGGTAGTCACCGACGGCCGGGGTCGGGGCCACCAGGCTGACGATCTCCTCGAGGCGCGGCTCGTAGGCCATCGGGACCCGCTTGAACCCCTTGAGGTTCAATTCCTCGAGTTCCTGGAGGAGCCGGTCGATCAGCCGGACCGGCTTCCGAAGCTCGAGTTCCCGGGCCCGGGCCTCACGCTGGCGGCGTTCCGCGTCGCGAATGGTGGCGTTCGTTTGCGCTAGTAATCCTGTCATTGGAATTCCCTCGTTAATGACAATCGCGGGTGTACACCGTCCGAAACCCCGCTCGATCGACCTTTATTCCGGGCGCCCGACTTAGACTTCCGTTGCTATGCCTTTGCTTCGGGTGGACAGTCTGCAGATCTCCTTTGGTGCCACCGACGTCCTGAAGGACCTCAGCTTCCAGGTCGAGCCGCGCCAGCGGGTCGGGATCGTCGGTGCCAACGGGAGTGGGAAGTCCAGCGTCCTGAAGGCGATCTCCGGCGAGTTGGTCCCGACGCGGGGCGCGATCGTCCTCGCCCCACGGACCAGGGCCGCCTACCTCGCCCAGGAACTGGAAGCCGGCCCGCATGACAGTGTCTACGCTGACGCGCTACACAGCCGCCCGGACATCATCCGCCTCCGCCAGCGCCTGGAGGAGTTGCAGGTGGCGATGGCCGCGCCGGCCGCCGCCACGATGACGGCGCTCCTCGAGGAGTACGGCGACGTCCAGCACGAGTACGAGCGCCTCGACGGCTACGCGTACGACAACCGGGTCGCCGAGGTCCTCCATGGGGTCGGGCTGACGGAGGCCGACCAGGCGCTCACGCCGAGCGCCTTAAGTGGCGGACAGCGCCGGCGACTCGCGCTCGCCAAGCTGCTGCTGCAGGACGCCGACCTGCTCATGCTCGACGAGCCCACCAACCACCTCGACCTTGAAGCCATCGAGTGGCTCGAAGGGTTCCTGCGACTGTCGCATGCGGGGATGCTGGTCGTCTCCCACGACCGCCGCTTTCTCGAGCACGTGACCGACGCCATCATCGAGTTCCAGGCAGGCGCCAGCGAGTGGTACCCCGGGAACTACAGCCAGTACGTCCGCCTTCGACGCGAGCGGCGCGCGCTCCGCCAGAAGGAGTACGACGCGCAGCGGGAGTACATCGAGCGGACCGAGGAATTCATCCGCCGCTATAAGGCAGGCCAGCGCGCGCGAGAAGCGCGCGGACGCCAGACCAAGCTGGACAGGCTGGCGCGCGTCGCGCCGCCGGCGGACGACCAGCAGATCAAGATCCGCCTCAAGGCGTCGACGACCAGCGACCTGATCTACCAGAGCGAGGGCCTGCGGATCGGGTACGGCGGCAAGGAACTCTTGAAAGTCCCGGCCTTCAACATCTCGGCGCAGGAACGCGTGGCCATCATGGGACCGAATGGCTCGGGCAAGACGAGCATCCTGAAGGTCTTGCTCGGCGAGCTCAAACCGCTCGAGGGGCGCGTCAAGGTCGGACCGCGGGTCACCACGCGCTACTACGACCAGCACCTCGCGGACCTCGACCCGAACAAGACGGTAATCAAGGAACTCCAGGATGCCTTCGGGCTGCCGGAGGAAACGCTGCGTACCTTCCTCGGGCGGTTGCTCTTCAGCGGCGACGACGCGTTCAAGGTGATCCGCTCGCTCAGCGGGGGCGAGAAGAGCCGGGTGGCGCTCGCCAAGCTGATGCTCGACGATGCCGGTCTGCTGCTACTCGACGAACCGACCAACCACCTCGACATCCCGGCACAGGAGATGCTGGAGGACGCCCTGCTCGAGTTCAAAGGCACGATCGTCTTCGTTTCCCACGACCGGTATTTCATCGACGCCATCGCGACCCGGCTCTGGAGCGTCGAGGGTGGCATGGTGACGACGCATCTCGGGAACTACACCGATTTCGAGCGACGGCGCCAGCGCTTAGCGGCTCGGGGCACAACGCCGGGCACTCCGGGTCCGCCGGCCCGAGGCAAACCCGCGAGAGCGATGCCGGCGCTCGCGGCTGGCGCGGCGATCGGCGCGGAGGTCGAGGAGCAGATCGCCGAGGTGGAGCAGGAATTGCGAGAGCTCGAGGCGCGGCTCGCCGATCACCAGACCTACGACGACCCGTCCCAGGTTGCGGAGCTGTCGCGCGCGCACCGGGAGGCGTCGGAACGGCTGCGCGCCCTCTACGAGGCATGGGAGCAGGCGGCCGAAGAGCCGGCCGAGGCCTGAAGCGCGCGCCGGCCGGGGCCGGCGAGGTGAGCAGCCACGAGCCCAGGTTCCTTACCCCCGCGCTTGGTCTGTTCTTCGCGGCAACCCTCGGGGCCGCGGCGATCGCCATCGATCAGCTCGTCGCCCAGGTCCAGGGGCCCTGGTTCAACGTGCTGGGGGCCGCCCTGTTGCTGGCCGCCCTGGTATCGACCTGGGTCCTGGTCCGGGCGGGCTGGCGCCGGCACCGCGAGGGTCTCGACCGGCGCGCCGCGGTGTGGTTGACGGGCGCGGTCGCGATGGTGCTGGTGGGCGTGATCGTCGTCTATGTCCTGGTTCAGGCGGCTTCCTTCAACGCCGTGATCAGCGGCGCGGACGTCCACCTCACCAGGCCGGTCCTGAACGCGCTCCCGCGACCGCCCGGCTCGACCCTGATCGACGAGCGGCCCGGGCTCGCGGGCACGGAAAGCATCACCGACGACTTCAGCGCAAACGACCTGGCCAAAGTCGTGCCGTTCTACGCGACGAACCTGGCAAAGGACGGCTGGACGGAGGACGCATCAACCGCCGGCACCGCCGTCGTGCGCTTTTCCAAAGAGCCATACGTGGTGACCCTGGCGCTCGACCAACTGACCGGGGCCGGCTTCTTCGCCGTCACGGTCGACCACCTGCTCCCGTCGCCGTCGGCCTCGGCCTCGGCTTCGACCTCGACATCGCCCTGATCCGAGCCTCAGCCCGGCTGGCGACCCGTTAGTCCGAGCAGGCGATCCAGCAACGGCGCGCTGGCAGGCACCGGGATGGCGGCCGGGAGGACTCCGATCCCGCGCCAGGCTTCGGCGTTCGGGCTGATCTCGTCCCAGAGCCCCTGGACGAGGTCCGGCGGCAGCGCGGCATCGACGCCGATCGCCCGCGCGATGTCGTGCGCCCGAAGCCCGCGGAACATGTTCGTCTGCCAGAGATAGCCCCTGGTTGGAAAGTCCCCGAACGAGGTGTGAACCGGGCGCTCCAGATCGGTCACCGCCCGCGCCGCGGCGCAAGCTCGCTCGACCAGCTTCCCGAAATTGCCGACCGGGTCGTCGCCCAGGAGATCGCCCTTGTGCTTGTCCTTGCCGACCTCGTCCATGGTCCGACCCGCCAGCATGTCGGGAACCCACGCGTCCTCGTAGGCGTGGTAATTGACGACCTCGCGTAAGCTCGGGCGCTTGCTCGGGTCGCGCCGGCTAAAGTCCTCCGGCACGGGCTGCGCCCATTGGTCGGGCTTGATCTGGGCCA
>JALYYC010000156.1 GCA_030946755.1 Candidatus Dormiibacterota bacterium | reverse complement strand
GCTGGCAGCCGCCACAGCCTGCCTTGACATAGGGACAGGGTGGTTCGACGCGCGACACGGCCGGATCGAGCACTGTGGTGGCCTGCGCCCGCCAGAAGTCCTTGCGGCGATGCGTGACTTCAGCTTCCACCGTCTCGCCGGGGAGAGCGCCCTCGACGAAGACAATGCGCCCGTCGATGCGTGCGACCGCCGCCCCGCCATGTGCTAGCTCGCCGACGGTAAGCCTGACTGCGTTCACTATTGACTCAAAAGGCGCGCTGAAATTTCGGGCGAAAGCGCCAAGTAGTCAGCCCACCCTTATCCATTCTCGGGGAGGACGAGCACCCAGGCTTGGCGAGCCACGTCCCATCCGATCTCGTACTCACTGAATTCACCTGGGCGGAAGGGCGGAATCAAAACATTCTGCAACGCGTCCCACATTTCATCAGTCGTTGGATTCGGCAGATTAACGGACACGGACCCTGTTCCAGGTGCTTCGATGTCGAGAGCCGTGCGAGCGCCGGAGAGTTGCCTTAACTGGTGATGATGCACTCGCTTCAGGGCCCGCTTGGCCGCGGTGAAGGCCTCCTCCCCTAGGGCACTTAGGAGACCATCAACGAGCCTTCCGACGACACGTTCGGTTATTAAAAGGATGATGCTGATTGTTGCGACCGTTGTTGGGTCGCGTAGGACATCGGTACCGCCACCGCCGCCCGGCCAAGATCCGAGCAGGACGCCCTCATCTGCTAAAAGGTCTGTGACTTCCTCGAAAGACACCTGCTGGCCGTCGATGGGCTTTTCAGCAGGAATATAACGAGCCTTGACATCCACATCTACGCTTCCTCGAGCATCCTTCTCATCCATAAGAGCCCGCCACTTAGTACCTTCGCCGCCTCCCAATATGTAGCCCTCCGTTAGTCAGTTGATGTGGCGGGGAGTTGATTTCGTGATGGCACGCCTCCGCTACTGGATTTTCGCTCGGAGCAGCGTATTCAGCCGCTCGGGGTTCGCCCGCCCTTTCGAGAGCTTCATCCCCTGGCCCACCAGGAACATCAGGGCTTGCGGCTTGCCGGCCTTGAAGTCCGTGACGGATTTTTCGTTCTGCGCGATGACCTGGTCGACGATCGCCTCCAGCTCGGCGTCGCCACTGATCTGGCGCGAGCGCTTCGCCGCGTCGAGCGCCGGCCCCGGATCGCCGGCCTTGTACATCTCCTCGAAGGTCTGCTTCGCCATCTTGCCGCTGATCGCCCCGGAATCGACCAGCGCGATCAGCTGCTGCAGGTGCGCCGGGGTGATCGACGAGTCCTGGATCTCTTTGTGCTCCGCGTTCAGAAAGCGGCTGAAGTCGCCGAGGATCCAGTTGGCGGCGGTCTTCGCCGGGGCGCCGAGCCGCACGGCCTCTTCGAAGTACTCGGCCATCGGCTTGGACGAGGTCAGGATCGTCGCGTCATAGCGGGAGAGCCCGAACTGGTCGACGATCCGGTCGCGACGCGCCGCGGGGAGCTCGGGCAACCCGGATTTGATCGCCTCGACCCATTTCCGGCTCACCTCGAGCGGTGGCAGGTCCGGCTCGGGAAAGTATCGATAGTCCTCAGCGCCCTCCTTGCTCCTCTGCGACACGGTCAGGCCACGGGCCTCGTTCCAGCCGCGGGTCTCCTGCGCCAGCCGGCCTCCGGAATCGAGGACTTCGGTCTGCCGCTGGATCTCGTACTCGATCGCCCGATGGATGGCGCGGAAGGAGTTCATATTCTTGACCTCGACCTTGGTCCCGAATTCCTTGACCCCGGCCGCACGCAGGGAGACATTGGCGTCGCAACGCAACTGGCCCGACTCCATGTTCCCGTCGTTGACCCCGATGTACTGCAGGATCGCGCGCAACCGCATGACATACTCGCGGGCCTCGTCGGCGGTGCGCAGATCCGGCTCGGACACGATCTCCATCAGCGGCACGCCGGCGCGATTCAGATTGATCAACGACGACTGCGCCTGCTCGATCGAACCGGCATGGAGGAGCTTGCCAGTGTCCTCCTCCAGATGGACGCGCGTGATCCCGCAGCGGCCCGGCTCGCCCTTGACATCGAACTCGAGAAAGCCGTTGCGGCTGAAGGGCAGGTCGTATTGCGAGATCTGGTAGCCCTTCGGCAGGTCGGGGTAGAAGTAATTCTTGCGGTCGAACTTCGAGAACTCCGGGATCTCGCAATGCAACGCGAGAGCCGTTCGGATCGTCGCCTCGACGGCCTTGCGGTTGATCACCGGCAATGAGCCAGGAAGCCCGAGGCAGACGGGGCAGGTATTCGCGTTCGGGGCCGCGACCAGGTAGTCCGTCGAGCACGGGCAGAACATCTTGCTCTCGGTCTTGATCTGGGCATGGACCTCGAGACCGACAACGACTTCGTATTTGGTCGCGATCATGCGGTAGCCCCCATCAAGGGCGAGCGCGCCTTGTTGAAGTCCGTGGCCGACTCGAAGGCGAACGCCACGCGCAAGGCGACGTCCTCGCGAAATCCCGGCGCGATCACCTGCAGGCCGATCGGCAGGCCCCTGGCCAGGCCGCACGGCACGGAGATGCCGCAAACATTGCCCAGATTCGCCGGGATCGTGATGATGTCGTTCAGATACATGGCGACCGGGTCCTGCGTCTTGGCGCCCAGTGGAAACGCGACGGTCGGCGAGGTCGCCCCGAGCAGGGCGTCGACTTCCTGGAACGCATTCTTGAAGTCCTCGATGATCAGCGTCCGCACCTTCTGCGCCTTGAGATAAAAGGCGTCGTAGTATCCGGAGCTCAGGGCGTACGTCCCCAGCATGATGCGCCGTTTCACCTCGGGGCCGAATCCTTTCTGGCGCGTCAGCTCGTACTCCTCGATCACATTGCGCCCGCCCCCCGCCTGCACCCCGTAACGCGCGCCATCGTAGCGCGCCAGGTTGGAGCTCGCCTCGGCCGGCGCGATGATGTAATAGGCGGGCAGCGCGACGTCGCTGTGTGGCAGGCTGACCTCCTGGATCGTGGCGCCCAGACGGTCGTAGACCTCGATCGCGCTCCGGATCGCCTTCTCGACCTCGGGCTCCATGCCGGCGACGAAATATTCCTTCGGCACCCCCAGGCGCATCCCGTGCACGCCTCCCGACAGGCCTGCGAGGTAGTCGGGCACGGGTCGTGGCGAGCTGGTCGAGTCGCGCGGGTCGTGCCCCGCGATCGCCTGCAGTAGCAGCGCATTATCCGTCACGTCGCGCGTGATCGGACCGACCTGGTCGAGCGAGGAGGCAAAGGCGATCAGGCCGTAGCGGCTGACCCGGCCGTAGGTCGGCTTCATCCCGACCGTCCCGGTCAGGGCCGCCGGTTGCCGGATCGATCCACCGGTGTCGCTGCCGAGCGCCGCCACCGCCTCCCCGGACGCCACCGCGGCGGCCGAGCCACCGCTGGAGCCACCCGGAACCCGGTCGAGCTCCCAGGGGTTGTGCACCGGCCAGTACCCCGAGTTCTCGTTGGAGGAGCCCATCGCGAACTCATCACAGTTTGTCTTTCCCGTGAACACCGCACCCTCCGCGGCCAGGCGCTCGACCACGGTGGCGCTGTACGGAGGCACGAAGCCCTCGATGATGCGCGAGCCGGCGGTGGCCGGCACCCCCTCGAGACAGAGCACGTCCTTGAGTGCGATCGGGATGCCGGTCAGGGGGCGGACCGTCCGGCCCTCTTTGATCCGGTCGTCGGCCTCGCGCGCCTGGCGGAGGGCCAGGTCCCGGGTGACCGCCAGGTACGCTCGCGTCTCCTTCCCCACGGCATCGATCTGGCCGAGAACGGATTCGGTGAGCTCGACCGAAGAGACCTCGCGGTCGATCAGCATTTGATGAAGCTCGCGGATCGTCCGGGCGTAGAGGCTCATTCCTGGATCGCCTTCACTTTGAAATAGCCGTCTTCAACGCTTGGCGAGTTCTGCAGCGCCGCCTCGATTGGCAGGCACGGCTGGCGGACATCGTCGCGCATCACGTTCCGCTCCTCGAGCGGGTGGGCCGTCGCCGGCACGTGGGAGGTGTCGGCGCGATTGAGCGCGTCGATGGCGTGCAGGATGTTGCGCAACTGGTCGCGGAAGCGGGTGACCTCCTCCGGGGTGATCCCCAGCCGCGCCAGCTTGGCGACGTGACGCACTTCGTCAGAGGAGAGCTCGGGCTCGGGTTTGGGCAAGACCCTTAGATTACCGAAGCCTCGGGAGTCACGGCGGGGGTCGCCTCAGGCGGTCAGCGCGTTGGTGCCGCTCGTGATCGTGACGGTCTTCAGGTGGCTCGCCCGGGATCGGAGCCAGGGCCCGAGCGGTGCGGCGGCCGCCGGGCGGCTGACGTGATAGCCCTGGATGAAGTCGCAGCCGAACTCGCGCAACAGATCCGCCGTGGCCGCGTCCTCGACGCCTTCGGCCACCACCTTGAGCCCCAGGTTGTGGCCGAGGTCGATGGTGGAGCGGACGATCGCCGCGCCGTCCCGGTTCGTCACCATGTCCTGGACGAATGACTTGTCGATCTTGATCTCGTTAACCGGGAGGCGCTTGAGGTAGGCCAGCGACGAATAGCCGGTACCGAAGTCATCAACCGAAATCTGGACGCCAAGCGCATGGAGGCGGGCGAGGGTATCTTCGGCCTCGCTGGCGATGATGCTTCGCTCCGTGATCTCCAGGCTGAGCTTTGCGGGCGGCACCTGCCAGGTCCGTAGCAGCTCGGCAACGGCGTCCGGCAACTCCCGATCGAGCAGGTTGCGCGCGGACAGGTTGACGGAGACGCCGGTCTCGATGCCGGCTCTGGCCCAGGCATGGACCTGGCCGAGCGCCTCGTTGAGGACCCAGGCGGTCAGCGGCTTGATCAGATCGCTCTGCTCCGCCGCCGGGATGAAGTCGTCCGGCGGCAGCAGCCCGTGGCTGGGATGGCCCCATCGGACGAGCGCCTCGACCTTGGCGGTCGCGCCGTCAACCGATGAAACGATCGGCTGGTAATGCAGCAGCAGCTCGAACTGGTCGATCGCGTAGCGCAGCTTGCCGATCAGGGGCACGCCGGGGACGACGTCGTCTTCCTGGCCGGCGGCATACACGCTGTAGCCGCTCTTCGCCCGCTTGGCCGCGTACATCGCGACGTCGGCCCGTCGCATCAGCGCCTCGCCATCTTCGGCGTGCTGGGGATAGACCGCGATCCCCACGCTGATGCTGACGTTGACCGGCGAGCCGTCGATCGTGAAGGGCTGCTGGATCGCCTGCAGGATCTTTTCGGCGATCAGGACGGCCCGTGGCACGTCGGTCGCGCCCCAGGGGACCACCGCGAACTCGTCGCCGCCATAGCGAGCCACCATGTCCGCCTTGCGCAGCACGCCACGCATGCGCCCACCGACCTGCTGGAGCAGCTGGTCGCCGGCCTGGTGCCCCAGGTTGTCGTTGACCCCCTTGAAGCCATCCATGTCCATCAGCAGGACCGCGCACGGCTTCATCTCCCGCTCGCCCACCCGGACCGCCTCCTCGAGACGCTCGCGCAGGAACGTCCGGTTGGGCAGCCCGGTCAGGGCATCGTGCAGCGCGCGGTATTGGAGTGCCTCTGTTTCGGCCTTGCGCTCCGAGACGTCGCGGAGGCTTCCCACGAGGAGCCTTCCCGCTCCAAGCCGGCCGACGCTGAACTCCATCGGAAAGGTGCCGCCGTCCTTCCGCTGGCCGTCGGCCTCATGGCTACCCAGCAACGCCTCGCGTTTCTGCGGTTGCAGGTAGCTGCGCAGCTGCGGCTTGAGCTCGGTCCGGTATGGCTCGGCGATGAGCAGCCCGAACTCCTTACCGATCACTTCCTCGGCGGTGTAGCCGAAGAGACGTTCGGCGGCCGGATTGATAGAGCGGACAAGCAGGCGCTCGTCGAGCGTGACGATGCCGTCAGCCACGTTGTCGAGCACGGCACGGATGCGTTCGCCGCTGCTGCGTAGTTCGTCCTCAGCGCGACGGCGCTCGATGAACTGCCCGATCTGGCTCCCAAGGTCCGCCATGACCCGCAGGGTAGCCCGGTCCGGGACCTGCGTCTGGTTGCTAAAGAGCGCGATCACACCGGTGACCTTGCGGCCGTTCGTGATAGCGAAGCCGAATTTTCCACGGAGCCCGACCCTGGCGGCCGCCGCGGCTCGCTGCGAATCGTGGTCGCCTCGGACGTCCAGAATAGAGCCGGCGCGCCCGGTCGCCCAGACCCGGCCCAGCAAGCCGGCGCCGCGGGCGAAGGTCACCTCGCGGCTGACCGTCTCGAAGGCCTGCAGGTCCCGACCCGGCTTATGCCAGCCGGACTCCCAGCGCAGGACGTTGGCCACGCGGTCGACGGTCCAGATCTCGCCCAGGCTCCAGCCCAGGTTCTCGCAGATCCCCTGGAGGACCTGGGGTGCTGCTTCCGCCCACGTGGCAGCATTGGCCAGCGGCCGGGTGACGGCGAACTGCACGTTGCGCAACCGTTCGGTCATCCGGCGCTCGCTGATGTCCGTGATGAAGGCAACCAGTTGAAGCTGGTTCCCTACCCGCCCGGTGGCCGAGACCGAGAGCTCGATCGGAAACTCGTGCCCGTCGCGGTGCAGGCCGGTCAGCTCGACGGTCTTGCCGATGATGCGGCCTCCCCCGGTCTGCGCGAACTTTTCGAGGCTGCGCTGGTGGACATCGCGATATTTCTTCGGAATGACGGTCTCGGCGAGTAGCCGGCCAACTGCCTCGTCATGTGACCAGCCGAAGACCGCCTCGGCCTTGCTGTTCCAGCCGGTGATGAAGCCGCCTTCGTCGGCGCTGATCACGGCGCTGGGTGAGGTATCGAAGATGATCTGCAGCCGCTGCTGCGACTCCTTGAAGTGGCTCATGAGACGGAGGTGGATGTCGGCCTCGCGACGCGCCGTCGCGTACAGGCCGAGCGCGCCGGCCAGCAAGGCTGCGTCCGGCAAGAAGACCAGCGTATTCCCCAGGTACCAGAAGCCGTCGTAGCGCGCCCGCGTGAAGAGGAACGTCAGCGTCTCGATGGCGACCAGGATGAAGGCCGCGATCACTCCGGATTCGATGAACCGATCGCCGTGCGCGCCCCGACGATAGACCGCGGCGGCGAAGCCAACGGCGAAGAAGGGGAGGATCAGAAGGGCGGTGTTGAGGTCCGTGAATTTGCCGTCGACGATCGTCGGCGGAAGAATTCGTGCCGCGAGCACGGCCGCCACGATGCAGGCCAGGCTGATCGCCAGCGCCAGGCCGACGTGGCGGGCGAGCGTGAGGCCTGGGCGCCGAAGGGGACGGCCAGGCGTCAGGAGGATGATGCTGAGCAGGACCGGCGTAGCGAGATGGGCGGCATGGAAGAGGTAGCCGGAGGTCTGACCGGAGACGAGCGGCAGCCGGAGTGGGATCACGTTCGGGAACGTGACCATATGGGCCAGCCAGAGGCAGATGAGGATGACGCTGGCGCTGGCGATCGGCAGGACCCGGCTGTGCCGCCGGATCCGGACGTCGCTGGCGCAGAGAAAGAGCGCGACCGCCATTGTCACGATGTTCGCCATGTCCCGGACCGGGACGAACCACGTCAGCGGCAAGGTGTTCCCCGGCAGGATGGAGCCGAGCACGAAGATAAGGCCCAGGACGGCCACCACGACGAGGCCGATCAAACCGCGCCGCCCGGCGGACCGCAGCCTTGAGGCAAGGCGGTTCCCGGGCACCCCCAGCAACGGCGGGATTGCCATGAGGGCAATATGCGTCGCGTGCCATGAAATAAAAGTTAAGGAGCTGTCACGATTCGTTACAAATCGTGATAGCGATCACGGAGGGTTATATTCCACTACCGGGTAACGTTCAGCCTGAGCTCGGTGGGTGGTTAAGGCGTCGCAAGCAGCTGCAGGAAGGCGGCCTCGTCGAGCACCGGGACCTTGAGCCGCTGCGCCTTCTCCAGCTTGGAGCCCGGGTCGGCGCCCACGACCAGGTAATCGGTCTTCTTCGACACGTTCGAGCCGACGGTGCCGCCCAGGGCCGTGATCCGTTCCTCCGCCTCTCCCCGCGTCATCGAGTCGAGCGTCCCGGTGATCACGAACGTCTTCGCGGTCAGCGGGCCATCCCGTCGTTCCGGCGCGCGGATCTCCACGCCGGCAGCGAGCAGACGCTCGATCAGCCGTCGCGACTCGGCACGCTGAAAATATTCGTGTACGTCGGCCGCGACGGCCGGCCCCACACCCCCGATCGCTCGCAGGTCGTCAATGCTCGCGTCTTGCAGGCGGTCGATGCTGCCGAAGTGATCGGCCAGCAGGCCGGCCATCGTCCAGCCCACATGGCTGATGCCGAGCGCGCCCACAAACCGGAGCAGGGTTGTCGGTTTACTCGCCGCGATCCGGTCCAGCAGGTTCTGCGCGGACTTGTCGGCAAAGCCCTCCAACGACAGCAGTTGCTCGCTCGTGAGGTGATAGAGGTCGGCCGGATCCTCGACGAGCTTACGGTCGATCAGCTGCCGTAGCGTGGCGTAGCCCAGGCCCTCGATATCAAGCGCGCCGACGAAATGTCGAAGATGCTCGAGCACCTGGGCGGGACAGGTCGGATTGATACAACGCGTGGCCGCCTCACCGGGCTCACGCACTAGATCAGTTCCGCACTCCGGGCATTGTTTCGGCATGTGCCAGGGACGGCTGCCTTTCGGACGTTTGTCGAGGAGCACCCGCACGACCTCTGGGATGACGTCGCCGGCGCGCTGAATGATGACCTGGTCGCCGGGACGCACGTCTTTCCGTGCCACCTCGTCTTCGTTGTGCAGCGTCGCCCGACTTACCGTGGTGCCACCGATCAGCACAGGCTCGAGCCAGGCAACCGGCGTGATCGCGCCTGTCCGCCCCACATAGACCTTGATGTCCCCCACCGTTGTCTCCGCCTGCTCGGGTGGAAACTTGAACGCCAGGGCCCAGCGCGGACTGCGCGAGACAAAGCCGAGCTCGGCCTGCTGCCCGAGGTTGTTGATTTTGATCACGATCCCGTCGATCCCGTAGTCGAGCCCGCGCCGTTTGTCCTTCCACTCGTCGAGGACGCCGATGACGGCATCGATATCGGCGTGGGTTCGACGGTCCGGGTTCACGTGAAAGCCCATCTCACCGAGCCGGACCAGGATCTGCTCCTGGCTCCTGGCGTTACCGGCTGGATCGAGCGCGTAAATGAAGGTATCCAGGCGACGCCGCGCAGTCACTCGCGGATCGAGCTGCCGGACCGCACCGGCGGCCGCATTGCGCGGATTGGCGAAGAGCGGCTTGCCTTCCCGCGCGAGCTCGGCGTTCAGCCGCTCGAAGCTGCGCTTGGGCATGTACACCTCACCACGAACTTCAAACGTGCGAGGAAACTCCTTCGGGATCGTGACGGACAACGGCACGCTTGGAATCGTCTTCACGTTCGGCGTCACATCCTCGCCAACGTATCCGTCGCCCCGGGTGGCTCCAACGGTGTAGCGACCGTCCTCATAGAGCAGGCTCATCGCCAGGCCATCAATCTTCAGCTCAGTCACGTACTCGACCTTGACATCGCCAAGCGCCCGGCGGACCCGCTTGTCGAAATCCCGGACTTCGTCACGGTCGAACGCGTTCGACAGGCTGAGCATCGGTGTGCGGTGGGTGACCTTCGCGAAGGCTTCCGACGGGGGGCCGCCAACCCGCTGCGTGGGCGAGTCCGGGGTGACCAGCTCGGGGAACTTCGTCTCCAGCTCGACCAGCTCCCGGAACAGCGCGTCGTACTCGGCATCGGTGAGCTCCGGCCGGTCGAGCACGTAGTACTGGCGGTTCGCCCGGTCGATCGTCGTCCGGAGCTCGAGGATACGGCCCTGCGCTTCCTCGATGGTCGTGGCGCCGACGGTCACACCTTGACGATCGGGGCGAGACTCACGGCCAGGATCTTCATGCCGACCTTGTCGAACTTGACGATGACCTCCTCGTCGGTTCGCGTCATGGTGCTTTTCAGGATCGTGCCGCGACCCCAGGATCGGTGCTCGACGGTATCGCCCGGGGCATACCGCTGGATCAGCTCCACCGGAGCGGCCGGGCGGGCCGCCTCGATGGCACGAGCCGGCGCCATGCCCTGGACCGGGACCCCGGCCGGGATACCGGCGGAGCCGTCCACCAGCTCGGGCGGGATGTCGGCCAGAAACCGCGACGGCAGGTTGAGGTTTGCGCTGCCCCAGAGGTGACGCCGGAAGGTGTGAAACAGGTAGAGGCGATCCTTGGCGCGGGTCATCCCGACGTAAGCGAGCCGCCGCTCCTCCTCCAGCCCGGCCGGTGAATCGAGACTGCGGCTGTGGGGAAAGAGCCCTTCCTCCATGCCCAGCATGAAGACCACCGGGAACTCGAGGCCCTTGACCATGTGCAGCGTGATCAGGGTCATCCCCTGGGCCCGGTCGTCCATGCTGTCGACGTCGCTCATCAACGCGACATCTTCGAGAAACGCCTGCAGGCCCTCGCCGGGCGGCAGCCCGTCATATTCCGATGCCAGCCCACGCAGCTCGAGGACGTTGGCCCAGCGATCGTCGCCCTCGGGGCCGCCGTCTTTCAGGTAGCGCTCGTACGCGGTGCGGAGCAGCAGCAGGTCGAGGACCTCGACGAGACGGCGCTCCTGGCTTGCGGCGCGGACCTCGACAACCAGATCGCGGAAATCCGCGAGCGCCTTGATCGCTGATGGCGCCGGCTCCGTCATCTCCGGCAGCCGCGCGAGCGCGTCCCACGGGGAGATCCCGTGCGCGTCGGCCCAGTAGCCGAGCTGTGAGAGGGACTTCTCGCCGAGCTTGCGCCGCGGGACGTTGATCACCCTGGAGAAGCTCAGCGTGTCCTGCGGGTTGGCGACCAGCCGGAGGTAGGCAAGGACGTCCTTGACCTCGCGGCGCTCGTAGAAGCGGAGGCCCCCGATCAGCCGGTACGGCACGCCGCGCCGGAGCAAGACTTCTTCCAGCGCACGGGACTGGGCATTGGTTCGATACAGCACGGCGATGTCGCCCAGGCGGTGGTCGCCTTCCGCGACCAACCGGAGCGCTTCTCGCGCCACGGTTTGCGCCTCCTCTTGTTCGTCATAGGTCTGGGCGACGACGACCTTAGGGCCACCGGGACGATCGGTCCAGAGCCGTTTCTCGGCGCGGTTCGGATTCGCCTTGATCACGTGGTAGGCGGCGTCGAGGATGACCTGGGTCGACCGATAATTCTGCTCGAGCTTCACGACCTGTGCGTCCGGATAATCGCGCTCGAAGGACAGGATGTTACGGACGTCCGCGCCGCGGAAGCCGTAGATCGACTGGTCGTCATCGCCGACGACGCAGAGATTCCGGCGGCGACTGGCGAGGTGGCGGACCATCAGGTACTGGGCACGGTTCGTGTCCTGGTACTCGTCGACCATCACGTACTTGAACCGTCGTTGGTAGCGCTCGAGGACCTCGGGGTGCCGGTCGAAGAGCCAGACCGTCCGCAGCAGCAGGTCGTCGAAGTCCAGCGCATTGTTGCGCTCGAGGAACGCCTCATAGCCCTGCCGGACTCGGCCGGCCAGCTCCTCGGTGTGAGTGGCCGCCGCCTTGAGTTGGTCGTCCGGGGTCTGCAGCTCGTCCTTGGCGCGGGAGATCAGCCCAACCATGCCACCCGGCGGGTAGCGCTTCTCGTCGAGCCGATGCTCGGTCATGATCCGTTTGACGACGGCCAGCCGATCGGCCTCGTCGTAAATCGCGAAGTGCCGGTCGACCCCATCGGCGGCGCCATCACGGCGCAAAATTCGCACACCGATGGCGTGGAACGTGCCCATCCAGATGCCGCCGGCCGCCAGGTTGAGCAGATGCTCGACGCGGCTGCGCATCTCGCGCGCCGCCTTGTTGGTGAACGTCACGGCAAGCAGTTCGCCCGGCTCGGCCCGGCCCTGCTGGATCAACCAGGCGATGCGATGCGTCAGCACGCGTGTCTTGCCGCTCCCCGCGCCGGCAAAGATCAACAACGGGCCATCGTTGGCGGTGACGGCCGCACGCTGCGGCGGGTTCAGCCCCTCAAGCAGATCGACGCCGTGCTCCGTCGCAATACTCAAAGCATCAAGAGTTTATCGGCCGCTAATCGGGTTAGCCGCCGAAGTCGACGTCCTTGGTCTCGACCGTGCCCGCCGTCCGCCCCGGCGCCGTCTGGTAGGTCCAGTAGAGGTTCGTATGCGCGATCACCTTGTCGGGCGGCGGCGCCCCCCATGCGGACTGGTCCTCGGTCGTGTGGGCGTCACTGACCAGCGTCGCGTCATACCCCCTGACGAAGGCGCCGTGGAGCGTCGAACGGACGCAGGCATCCGTCTGCGCCCCGACCACGACGAGTCGCCCGACTCCGAGGCCCGACAGCACAGTCTCGAGGGGGGTGGCCTCGAAGGAGTCGCCGAAGTTCTTCTCGACGACCGGCTCAGCGGCGCGCGGAGCCAGCTCGGGGACGATCCGCCATTGCTCGCTCCCTCTTGCCAGCTGCTCGTCGGAATGCTGGACCCAGACCACCGGGACCTGTTCACGGCGCGCCTTCTCGACGAGGCTGCCAACGTTCGCGACGACCGCGTTGCGCTCGTGAGCGCCATCGACGACGCCGTTCTGCACGTCGATGACGAGGAGGGCCGTATTCGGCCGGTTCTTCAGTGTGCTCATGGTCGCGCCTCCCTCACGCTGGACTTCTGTGTCCCATCCATGGTAGCGGCAGCGACTGACGCCGAGCTGAACGCGCTGGTCCGCGTAGCTAGCGCTTTTTGGCGCGGCCGCGCATCCGCCCGGCGGCCATCTGGTCGACGTCGTCGTCGTTGATGGTCTTCTTCGGCCCGGACTTGAACGACTCCGAAAAGGCGCCGATGAACTGATCGCGCAGTTCCATCGTCGATACCTCGAAGGCGTCCTTGAGGGTCCAGTGATCCTCGGGTGAATACTTTCGCTCGCAGGCCCAGAGCAAGAACGTGATCAGGCGCACGTCCAGCGCGGCGCGGAGCTTGGACTTCGCCTTTTTCTGTCCGGGCACCAATCCCTTCTGACCCCTGGCGCCGCCTTTGGCTTTGCCCTTTCCCTGGTCGGGCGCCGGGGTTACAACGCCCTCCGCCGACCGGACGCCCCAGGCGGGGGCGCTTGGTGCAGGCGGCGCGGCCGGCGACTGGGCGACGAGGCTGGCACGCAGCGATTGGAGGTCGTCTTTGGGCGCGCTCGGCGCGGCCGGCTTCACGACCTCGGGGAGCGGGGAGATGGCCGAGGCCGGAGCGACCGGCGGCTGATAGACCGGGACTGCCTCTTTGCGCTTCGGAATTGGCATCGGCGGCACGGAGAAGGATGGCGGGGTCGCCGGCCGAGCTGGCGCGGGTGCCGGGGCGGGCCCGGGCGCGGGCGCCACGGGTGCCGGGGCGGCCTGAGCCGGCGCGGGCGGTGCCGGCGTCATGGGCTGTGCCGGGTAGGGACCCGCGAAGACGGGCGGCTGCGGGGCGGTCGGATAGGGCTGCGGGTATATCTGCGGGGGCGTCCCCGGTCCCTGTCCGTAGGGGGCTTGCGGGAAGGGCTGCTGGTAGCCGGGCGGGGGCGGCGGGTAACCGCCATTGCCCCAGGTGGGCTGACCCGGTTGACTTTGCGGCTGGCCGGGCTGCCCCTGCGGGGGCCACGCCGGCGGCGGCTGCTGTGGCTGGCCTTGCTGCGGCCAGGCCGGCTGCGGCTGGCCCTGCCCGGGCTGGCCGGGTTGCCAGGTCTGGAACTGTCCGGGCACCGGTGGTGAGTACGGCCGGGGCACAGGCTGGATCGGGCGCTCCTGGCCCAGGGGGATGTACGGCGAGGCGGGACTCTGCAGGACCGCCTGGCTACGCCGCAGCAGGTCCTGAAGCCGGTTCTTGTCGATATAGAGGTTGCCGGCCAGCCCCGGGCTGGTGCCGGCTGTGAACTGGAACTCGCCACTCTGGAACTCCCAGAGCAGGTCGAAGGCCTGCCGCGCTCCGCGAACCCGGCCGCCACTGGCGTGGGTCAACGCGCCCCCCTGGAAGGCGTAGGTCCAGGTCCCGCGGGGCTCGTGGAGCTCAAGGACCCCACTCTGACCGCCGTTGACAACCTGGTCCAGGAGGCCGAGCAAGCCACCTCGGTCGATCGGTTGGAAGCTTGGCGCCGGCTCCGCGGGTCCCGTCGACCCCTTGCCCTTGGCGAAGAGCTTCATGCGGCCACCAATATATCGCCGTGCGTCCAGAATTGGACCCTAGATCCCGTCACACCTCTGTAACCGGCTGGACCGGCTGACCTTGCCCGCCAGAAAAGCCCGCTACATCCTGTTACCGACCAGCAGCAGGGCCCGAACTTGATCGTCAGTCACCTGCGGCCAGTCGGCAAAAAAGTTGCCGACGGCGTCGAACCGCTCGGGCGTCTTCAGGCAGACCCACTCGTCAACGGACGGCCGGAGCCAGGCCGCCGTGTCGGGCGGCGCCACCGGCACGGTCAGGACGATCCGGGCCGCCTGGTGGCGGCGGAGCGCTTCAACCGCCACGCGGGCGGTATAGCCGGTTGCCACCCCGTCATCCACAAGGATCACGGTGCAGCCTGCCTGCCGCCAGTCCCGAGCGCCGGGCACGCCACCGAGCCAGGTTCGGAGCTGGGCTCGCGCGAGCTCGGCGGCGCGGGCGAGCTGGTCCTCGGGGAGACCCAGCGCCCGCGCCAGCGCCGGGTCAAGGACCTGGCCATATTCATCGTCGACGGCCCCGATGGCGAGCTCCGGGTTGCCGGGCGCACCGACCTTGCGAACCGGCGCTATGCCGAGCGGCAGACGGAGTTGCGCGGCGATCTCGGCGGCGACCACCACGCCCCCGCGCGGGATTCCGAGGACGATGGTGGCCTGCGCATCGCGGTGGGCGGCCAGGCGGGCCGCCAGCTGCCGCGCCGCGTCGAGGCGATCTCGGAACATAATCCTGCCGACTATAGTGGGGCGATGCCGGAAGCACAAACCATGCCCGGGGTCGGCGACCTCGCGCCCGAGTTCTCGCTGCCCGCCACGCCGGACGGCGACCCGATCGCCCTCAGCAGCTACCGCGGGACGCGCCACGTCCTGCTCGCCTTTTACGTCTTCGACTTCAGCCCCGGTTGAACGAACGAGCTCACCTCCTTGCGAGGTGATCACCAACAGTTCGTCAAGGGCGAGACCCAGGTGCTCGGGATCAGCGTCGACCACATCTGGGCCCACAAGGCCTACAGCAAGAGCCTGGGCGATCTTCCGTTTCCGCTACTTGCCGATTGGGATAAGTCCGTGAGCCGCCGATATGGCGTGCTGATCGAGGACAAGGGTTTCGCCCAGCGCTCCCTCTTTCTGGTCGATTACCGGGGTTATGTCCGTTGGCGCAACCCGCACTACGATTGGCGCAACCCCGACCAGTACGCCGAGATGACGGAGGCGATGCTGGGGCTGCCCCGGATCCCGAAAACAAAAAAAGCCAGCCCCTGAGGCTGGCTCTTCTCGTTGTTGCTTTCTAGCTCTTGCCGTTGGCGACGACGGCGAGGATGTCCTTCTCCGACAGGATCAGGTACTCGGTCTCGTCCAGCTTGATCTCGCTGCCGGCGTACTTCGCGTAGACGACGCGGTCGCCGATCTTCACGTCCAATGGCTCCCGCTTGCCGGTGGCCTCGATGAAGCGGCCGTTGCCGACGGCCTCAATCATGCCTTCCTGCGGCTTCTCCTTGGCAGTGTCCGGGAGCACGATGCCACTCTTGGTCTTCTCCTCACGCTCGACCGGCTTGATGACGACGCGATCGCCGAGTGGTCTCAATTGCATAGTCAAACCCTCCTAAAGGCGTTGGTTAGCACTCAGTTAGCCCGAGTGCTAATGATACCTCATGCGACCACCGCTTTCAACCGGTAAAGCCGAGGCCTGGATCGGCATCGAACGGCACCCAGGCCTGATCGAGGATCCCGCCACGTCCGAGAGCCGCGGCTCCGATCATGGCCGCGTTGTCGGTGCACAGCTCGGGCGCCGGGATCACGAGCCGTGCCAACCCACCGAGGCGGGTCTGCGCCGCCTCGCGCAGGCGGCGATTGCGGGCCACCCCGCCGCCCAGGATGATGGTCGGGGCCGGCTCCGCCGCAAAGGCTGCCTCGACCCGGATCAGCAGGGCATCGACGATGGCCTCCTGGTAGCTGGCCGCCAGGTCCGCCCGCATTTGATCCGAGAGCGGGCCGCGTTTGCGCACGTCGTAGAGCAACGCCGTCTTCACGCCGCTGAAACTGAAGTCGAGCCCGGGCGCCCGTGGGCGCGGAAAGGCGACCGCGCGCGGATCGCCCTGGCCGGCCAGCCGGTCGATGGCCGGGCCACCCGGAAAAGGCAGACCGAGGATCCGCGCCCCCTTGTCGAAGGCCTCGCCGGCCGCATCGTCCCGGGTACGGCCGATGACCTGGATCGCGCCGTCCGGGTGCCAGCGAACCAGGTCGCTGTGGCCGCCGGAGACGATCAGGCCCAGCGCCGGCGGCCCGATGGCGGGGTCTTCCAGTTGCGCGGCATACAGGTGCCCGGCCAGGTGGCTCACCGGAACTACGGGCAGGGCGCGCGCCCAGCCGATCGCCTGCGCCAGGTTGACCCCGACGAGCAGGCAGCCGATCAGGCCCGGTCCCCGCGTGACCGCTAGCCCATCGATCGCCTCCCAGCGGACCCCGGCCTTGTCCAGAGCCCGCTCCACTACCGGAATCAGGAGCTGCAGGTGGGCGCGAGCCGCCAGCTCTGGCACCACCCCGCCGAAGGGGGCGTGCAGGGCATCCTGGGAGCGCACGACGTTCGAGAGGCAGCGCGGGCCGCTGACGACGACGGCGGCGGCCGTCTCATCACACGACGTCTCGATCGCGAGCAGCTGCGGGATCGGCCGGGTTACTCGGGTGGGACGCTCGCGATCCCTTCGATCTCGAGCGATTGAAGGATCTCGGCAAAGCGCTTCTTGAAGCTCGGAGCCTGGATGGAGTCGGACCACATGACGATCGCGTCCTCGTTGTTGTCGGTGTAGTAGCCGCGCCGCCGGCCAATCACCTTGAAGCCGAACTTCTCGTACAGCCGAACCGCGACGTCGTTGGACGGCCGCACCTCGAGCGTGAGCCAGCGGGACCCGAGCTGGTACGCGCGCTGGATCAGGGCGGCCATCAGGGCGTGCCCGTACCCCTTGCCCTGTTCGCCGGCCCGGACCCCAACCGTCGTGATGTGCGCCTCGTCACTCATCTTCCAGAGCCCGGCATAGCCGACGATGTCCTCGTCGCGCCGCAGCACGAGGTAATACGCGGACCGATTGTGGTGGAGCTCCCGGTAGTAGGCGTTGCGGGGCCAGGGCGTGGGGAAGATCTCCCGCTCGATGTTCTGTACATGCGGGATGTCCTCCTCGCGCATGGCGTCGACAAGGACGCGGGACTTGAGCTGCATCATCATGGAGCCTTCCTTGCGCGCTCCTCGGCGGCGGCCGGCTGCACGTAGAGCGCCTGCACCTCATCATATCGCACCGGTTTTTGCATTTCGAGTGCCTCGATTGCGGCATCGGCAAGCGCGCGACTCGTCGGAGCCTGCTCCTCGGCCGGCACCTCGAGCGCCGCGTGGACCGGCGACCAGACTGCCAGCTTCGACGCCGGCTCGACCACGATCCGTCCGCTCGCCGGCAGCCAGGCAGCGAGTTCCGTAACCGGCAGGCGGCGTGCCGGCTCACCGTCCCGCCAGGTATAGACCTCGCGATGTCCGGCGTCTCGAATCGCGAAGGCGGCACGCTCTGGGCGGCTGCGCCTGGCGAGGATCGGCAGGCTATCGAGCAGGTAGAGCGGCAGGTGACGCGCGTACGCGAGGCCGGCGGCCAGCGACAGTCCGACGCGCAACCCGGTAAACGACCCCGGCCCGCGGGCCGCCGCAATCGCCTCGAGATCGTCCGGCCGGGCCCCGGCGTCGCGAAGCAAGGCCTGCAGCCGGGTCAACACAGGTGGGTCGTCGCGCGCGCGCTCCCAATCCGCGGCCGCCACGAGGCGGGTGCCGTCGAGCAAGGCCAGCGCGTGCCCCACGCCCGAGGTGTCAATCGCGAGTCGCATTGAAGATCCTCGCCACTCGGTCGGGTCCCCGCCGGAGCTCCAGCCGGCGCTCGTCCTCCCCGGTCACGGCCAGGTCGATCTGGATCGTGGCCCAGCTCTCCAGCGGCGCGGCGCGGGCCGGCCACTCGATGACGGCGACGGCGTCACCCGCCGGCTCGTCCAGGCCCGCGTCGATCCAGCTCATGCCTTCCAGGCGATAGAGGTCGTAGTGCTCGAGCGGAATCCGCCCCGGATAGTGGTGATGCAGCACGAACGTGGGGCTGTGCACCGAGCCGATCACCCCGAGCCCGTCCGCGAGGCCCTTGACCAGCTCGGTCTTACCGCTGCCGAGCTCGCCCTCCAGGGCGATCACGTCGCCCGGTTCCACGGCGGCGGCGAGGCGAACACCGAGGGCGCGGGTCTCGGCCGCTGAGTGCGTCTCAACGAAAGTGCTGATAGCCCATCTCCCCGATCATCGCCGGCGCGCCGCCAGCCCGCACTCGGATGCCCCGCTCGATATCGATCGTGCCGATGACGGTCAGCGGACTCACGCTCCGCGCCAATTGGCGGCGCGCACGGTCCATTACCGCCGGCGGCGCCACGCAGACAAGCTCGAAGTCTTCGGAGCCGCCAAGCGCGAGCCGGAATTCGTCGCGGCGCAGCCCCTGCGCCAGCGGGACCCGGTCGACGTCGAGGGTGGCGCCGACACCCGATGCCAGGGTCAACTTCTCGACCTCACGGTAGAGCCCGTCGCTGATGTCGCCGGCGACCCTGACGCCGGCACGGACGAGCGCTTGCCCCGCCTCGATCCGTGGCGCGGGATCGACCTGGTGCCGGAGCCAGCGGCGCTCGGCGGCGGTCCGGGGGAGCCGCCGTGACTCGAGCAGCCGCAACCCGGCGGCGGCACCGCCCAACGCGCCCGTGACCGCAATCTGCCAGCCAGGTCTCGCCCCGGCCCGCCTGAGCACGGCGCGCGCGGAGGGGATCCGGCCGAGCAGCGTCGCCGTCAGGATCAGGGGTCCGGCGGTCGCGCTGAGATCCCCACCGGCGATCGAGCAGCCAAAGCGCCTCGCCTGCTCGGTCAACCCGCGATAGAGCCGGTCCACTTCGGCAACGAGCGTTTCCCGGCGCAGGCAGAGCGAGATCAGCGCATGCCGCGGCGCGGCCCCCATCGCCGCCAGGTCGCTGAGATTGATTGTCATCAGCCGCCGCCCGAGCGTCCGGAAATCGAACCCGGGCCAGTCGGCGCGGAAATCGATGTTCTCGACCAACGTGTCGACCGTCGCCACCACGAAGCGGTCGCCGCGCCAGACGGCAGCGTCGTCGCCGGGGGCGGGCACGATGAGGTCGTCTGACGGGCCATCGAGGTAGCGGCTCAGCATCCGCAGCAGGCCTTGCTCGCCCAGGTCGGCGAGGGTTTGCGAACGGCGCGACGGTTGGCCTATACCGGGACGCCCTCGACCGGACTGCTCGCCACGGCTTTCACTCCGATGTGCGCGCGGCCCGCCAGGAACGCTCGACGCCCGGCGACAACAGCTTCGGCGAAGGCCCGTGCCATCTCGGGTGGATCCTGCGCCCGCGCGATCGCGGTGTTCACCAGCACGCCAGCCGCGCCGAGCTCGAGACAGCGGGCCGCCTCGGATGGAACGCCGAGCCCGGCATCGACGATCACGGGAACCTGGACTTTCTTGACTATCAGTTCCAGGTTGAGCAGGTTCTGAATTCCGAGCGTCGTCCCGATCGGCGCGGCGCCCGGCATGACCGCCGCCGCTCCGGCCTCGGCGAGCCGCATCGCCTGGACGACGTCATCGCTCGTATAGGCCATCACGAGGAAGCCCTCCTTGACCAGCTGCCTGGTCGCGTCGAGCGTCCCCTGCGGGTCGGGCAGCAGCGTCTCCTCATCGCCGATCACCTCGACCTTGATGAAGTCCGAGAGTCCGGCGGCCCGCGCGAGGCGTGCCAGCCGAATGGCGCCTTCAGCCGTCGTCGCGCCCGCGGTGTTCGGTAGCACCGTGTAGCGGCGCAGGTCGACGCCCTCGAGCTCCGACCGGCCACCGTCGAGCTTCAGCCGTCGAATCGCGAGGGTGATCATGTCGGGCTTTGCCGCCTCGAGGCACCGGGTCAGGATCTCGTTGGAAGGGAAGCGGCCGGTCCCGTGGATGAGGCGCGATTGGATCGCTCGGCCAGCGATCATCAGCGGGGCCGCCCCTTCCGGGGCCCCGCCACCGACGAAGTAAACGAGCTCCAGCTCGTCACCGGCATGGACAGGCGTCGTTCCGAAGTCCTCGCGACGCCGGATCTCGCGATTGTGCTCGATGACGACTCGGCCGGGCTGCACCTCGAGGTCTTTCAGCAGCTCGAGCAGGCTCTGCCCATCCTCAACCGTTCGCGGCTTCCCATTGAGGGTGACCGTGACGGCGCTCACGCGGTCACGGCCGGCTCGCCTGCCTCGACCAGCTGCCGCAGCGCTCGTGCCGATTCGCGTGGGTCGGGCGCATCGTAGACCGCGCGCACGACTGCCAGCGCCCGTGCCCCGGCGGCGATGACGAACGGCGCTGTCGCGAGATCGATGCCTCCGATGGCGACAAAGGGCCGGTCGATCGCGGCCGCAACCTGGCGCACGAGCCCGGTGCCGACCGGGGGCCGGTCGGCCTTGGTGGGGGTAGCGAAGACCGGCCCGACTCCGAGGTAGTCGACCCCGTCTCGGGTCGCGGCGACCGCCTGGTCGAGCGAATGCGTGCTGCGGCCCAGAAGCCGTCCCTGGAATCCATGCAGGGCACGGATCATCGCCGGTGGAAAGTCGTCCTGGCCGAGGTGCACGCCGTCGGCATCAGCCGCGATCGCCAGGTCCGGGTGATCATTGACAATCAGCAGGGCGCCGCGCGCCCGGGTCATCTCGCACAGGCTGACCGCCAGCCGGTACTGCTCATCCTTGGGCATCGCCTTCTTTCGAAGCTGGATCACGTCCGCGCCACCGTCGAGCGCGGCCTCTACGATCCCCAACGTTTCGGCGGCATCGCCGCGGTCACCCGTGATCACGTACAGGCGCATCTGCGCCAGTCGCTCGCGGCGGTCTTCAACAGGACTTCCCATATGCAGCATCCCGACGGTGGCGGAATGCTCGAGGCCCTTCGCTCCGCAGGTATGACCCTGATCAGCTCTCTTAGGGTTAGCCGGCCGGCGCCGGCGTTCTCAGCATTCCGCTCCCCTAGGGACCAACCTAATAATATCAATTGGCGATGGACCGCCCGACCGGCCCTGTGTATGTGGGCATCAGCGAGATTGCTGTTCCCAGTGGCGGCGCGACAGCGCTCGAGGTCGCCTTCCAGGATCGCTTGCGTGCGGTCGATGGGTGGCCGGGGTTTGCCGGCCTGGAATTGCTCCAGGACCGGCGCAGGCCGGGGCGCTTCTTGATGATCACCCGGTGGGCATCGAAGAGCCAGTTCCTGGCATACATGCGCAGCGCCGACCACAAACGCTCCCATGCGCGCATCCGCACCGGGCCGCTCGGCCCACGCCCGAACGGCTTCACCGACTACGACCTCGTCGCCCGATGATCGAGTCGGAGCGCGAACCGACCCAGGTGCTGGCGGAGGCGTCGCCGATGCTGGCCTTCGAGGCAACCGCCGCCCTGTACGAAGAGCAACCTGGCCTATGGAAGCTGGGCGAGCCCGGACGGGCCCGGACGCTAGAGGACTTTGGCCGCCATTTTGAATGCCTTGCGACCCTGGACCGCGACCAGTACGCCGGGTACGTCCGCTATTGCGAGACGCTCTTCGACAACCACGGGTTCCCACGGCAATGGCTGACCGACGCCTGGCGGATCATGGCCCTGGTCATCAGGCGCAGGATGCCGGCCCCGATCGCCCAGGTGGCGATCGACGTCCTCGCCGCCGCGTCAGGTGTATCGGCGCAGCACCCGTCCTGAGATGGCGCAGAGCACCTCGTACGGGATCGTGCCGGCGGCCTCCGCCAAATCGTCCGCGGTTGCGCGGGCAGCGCCATCGCTTCCGATCAGCGTCACGACGTCACCCACGGCAACGTCGGGCACCGACGTCACGTCGAGAGCGGCCTGGTCCATGCTGATCGTGCCGGCGAGCGGCGCGGCGCGACCACGGACCAGCGCGTGGCCGCCTGGCGATGACCGGCGATGGAGGCCGTCGGCATAGCCGACCGCGATCGTCGCGATGCGCGCCGGCTTGACCGCGGTAAAGCGGCGCCCGTAGCCGACCGCCTCCCCCGGCTCGATCGTCTGCACCTGCGTCACGATCGTCTGCCAGGTCAGGGCCGGACGCAGGCCTGGTAGATCGGCCCAGGCGCGCACCGGACGCACACCGTAGATCACGAGCCCGGCCCGAACCAGGTCCAGCCGCGCCGCGGGAAAGTGCAGCAGGCCCGCCGAGTTCGCGGCATGACTCAGGAAACCGGTGACCCCGTTGGCCTGGAGTGCGGATCGTGCCTTAAGAAAGCGCCCCAGCTGGTCCTGCGTGACGTCCGGGTCATCGTCGGCGCTCGAGAAGTGCGTCCAGAACCCCTCCAACCGCAGTCGGAGGTCCCGGTGGACCTCGGTGGCAAGGGCCACGGCCTCGGCTTGGCCGGCCCCGAGCCGGTGCATGCCTGTGTCGACTTTCACGTGAACTCCGATCTGTGTCGCAGCGGCCTTGAGGCGGCTCAGGCTGTCGCGGTCATAGAGCGTGAGCGACAGCTTCGCGGCGACCGCGGCCGAGAGGGCGACGGGTGGGGTGTAGCCAAGATTGAGAATGGGCACCGTGAAACCCGCGCGCCGCAGCTCGATGCCCTCCTGAACAGAGGACACAGCAAGCCAGGTCGCCCCGCCCTCGATCGCGGCCTTCGCCGCCGGGACAGCGCCGTGGCCATAACCGTTGGCCTTGACCACGGCCATCACCGCCGTCGCCTCGCCGACCAGCATCTTCACCAGGCCGGTATTGTGCGCGATCGCACCGGGGTCGATGTCGGCCCACTTGGTCGCGTCAGTCAGCGCAGTCGCTCCATGACGCGGGGGATCTCCAGCAGCAGGTCGGAGGCCAGGACGCCGGCGGTGCCAAGGCTCACCTCGAGGTCGAGGCCCGCGACGCTGTGCACGTGCACCCCCGTGACGGCGGCCTCGAACGGCGGCAGGCCCTGGGCCATGAAGCCGCCGATCATGCCGGCGAGGACGTCGCCGGTCCCGCCGGAGGCAAGCGCCGGTGTCGCGATCGGGTTGTCCGTCAAGCGGCCGTCCGGGGCGGCGATCACCGTCCCGGCTCCCTTCAGCACGACGACCTTGTTCCACGCCTTGGCGTAACGCGAGGCAATGCCGCGGCGGTCGGCCTGGACGGCGCCCGGCTCGAGCCCCGCGAGGCGGCCGAACTCCGCGGGGTGTGGCGTCAACACGATCCGGTCGGACAGCCGGTTGAGGGCCGTCCGGTGCTCGGCCAGGAGGTTTAGCGCGTCGGCGTCGAGCACCAGCGGCGCCTGGATCCGCGGGATCAGGTCCTCGATCAGACGGCGGGTCGACATGTCGCGACCGAGACCGGGCCCGATGACGCCCGCCTCGGCGCCCGCGAAGCCGCGGAGCACGCCGCTGAGCGAGGCATGGCCGACCACGCCGGGCGAAACCTCCGGGACGGGCGAGACGACCACCTCGGTGCACTTCTGCGCCAGGATCGGATAGATGGACTGCGCCACGAGCAAGCGCACGATCCCCGCGCCGGCCCGGGCGGCGCCCATGCTCGCCAGGTACGCGGCGCCGGTGAACCCCTGCGACCCGGCCAGCACCGTGACCGTCCCGAACGTGCCTTTGTGGCCATCGCGAGGCCGCTGCGGCAACTGGAATCCGCTGGGCAAGTCGCGGGCACCAGCGGCCACCGGTGTTTCCGGGATCACGGCGACGGCGACCGCGACGTGGCCGTCGTGCGCGATGCTGACGTCAACCGTTTGGCCGGACAGCGTGGTCGACGGCGCGACGACGACATGCGGGCGGCCGTCATCGCTGGCCAGGATCTCGACGTCCCGCATCCGGGGCCGTTTCACGCCGGCGGGCATCGCCTTGCCGATGGCCTCTTTGGCCGCCCAGCGGCCGGCCCACCGTTCCGCGCTATCGCCGCAATAGGCGATCTCGCGATCGCTGAGGAACTTGTGCAGGAAGCGGGGACCGAACTGCCGGTAGGCGGCCGCAACGCGTTCGACCGCCGCGACGTCAACTCCGACTCGCGGCGTCATCGCCTACTCGACGGTGACGCTCTTCGCCAGGTTCCTCGGCTGATCGACGTTGCAGCCACGCTCGGTCGCGACGAAGTATGCGAACAGCTGCATCGCCACGACATTCGTGATCGGCGAAAGGAACTCGGATACGGCAGGCATTTCGATTCGATCCGACACGATGGTATCCAGCGAATGGTCCCCGTCGCTGACCAGCGCGAGCACCGGGGCATCCCGCGCCAGGACCTCCTGGACGTTGCTCGCGACCTTCTCCGCCGTCGCGGCCTCGGTGACGATGGCAAAGACAGGAAAATTCTTGTCCAGTAGCGCGATCGGGCCGTGCTTCAACTCGCCGGCGGCATAGCCCTCGGCGTGGAGGTAGGAGATCTCCTTGAGCTTGAGCGCACCTTCGAGCGCGATCGGATAGTTGATGCCCCGTCCGATGTACATGAAATTCTGATACCTGGTGTATTTTCGCGCCAGCGCCTGGATGCGCTCGGCACGGTCGAGGACCTGCTGCACCGCCGGCGGCAGGTTCTTCAGCTCCAGCGTCAGCTGGGCCACGCGCTGCGGGTCGAGCCGGTGGCGGACGGCGGCAAGCCGGATGCCGAGCAGGTACAGGCAGGTCAGGTGTGCGATGAAGGTCTTGGTCGAGGCGACCCCGATCTCCGGTCCGGAGTGGAGGTAGATCACGCCGTCGCTTTCCAGCGCCATCGAGCTGCCGACCACGTTCGTGATGGAGACGACCTTGGCCTTGAGCTTGTGCGCCTCGCGGATCGCGGCCAGCGTGTCTGCCGTCTCACCCGACTGGGAGATGCCGACCACGAGCGTGTCGGCGTCCACGATCGGCTGGCGGTAGCGGAACTCCGAGGCCGCCTCGACCTCGACCGGGATGCGGGCGAGGTCCTCAATGATGTATTTCCCGACCAGCGCGGCATAAAACGACGTCCCGGCGGCCACCATCTTGATATCGCGGACCTTGAGCAGTTGGCGATCGGTAAACCCAAACTCTTCGAACGTAACCTCACCTTCATCGGAGAGGCGTCCGCGCAATGCGTTCGAGACGGCTTCCGGTGCTTCGTTGATCTCCTTCGCCATGAAGTGGGGGTATCCGCCCTTCTGCGCCTGGCTGATGTCCCACTTGACCTCGATGACCTTCGGCTTGACGGCGGCGCCGCTCAGGGTGCTGACCTCCGGCCCCAACTTCGTGATCGACACCATCTCGCCCTCGCCGAGCAGCAGGACTTTTTTCGTGTAGGGGATGACCGCGGTGATGTCGGAGGCGATGAACCACTCCTTCTCGCCGATCCCGACGACAAGGGGTGCATTGAGGCGGGCGCCGATCAGCAGATCCGGATCGTGCTGGGAGAAGATCGCCATGGCGTAGGCGCCGCGCAATTTGACGAGCGCCTCCCTGACTGCGCCGACCAGGTCGCCTTTGAAGTATTCCTCGATCAGGTGTGGGACGACCTCGGTGTCGGTCTCTGAGACGAAGACGTGGCCGCGGGCCTGCAGATCACGCCGAAGCTCGGCGAAGTTCTCGATGATCCCGTTGTGGATGACCATGATCTGCTTGGTGCAGTCGGTGTGCGGGTGGGCATTGATGACCGTGGGACGGCCGTGAGTCGCCCAGCGGGTGTGGCCAATGCCAAGGTGGCCGACCGGCATTTCTTCGGAGACGCGCTCGATCAGGGTATCGACCTTGGCGGCGCTCTTCACAATCGACGTCTGGCCGTCCTGCTCGTTGAAGATCGCGATCCCCGCCGAGTCGTAGCCCCGGTACTCGAGCCGCTTGAGACTCTCAACGATGATGGGCGCTGCTTCGCGCTCACCGAGGTACCCGATGATCCCACACATTCTGGCCTCCTATCTTCCCATCGACCGCACGCCCAAACGAGCGAACCCGGTTCGTGCTTTTGGGTCAACGCGGCCCGGCGGGGGAAGGTTACGGACCCGGCGAGGGCGAGACCTGGGCGCTCTTGGCGACGAAGACGTGAATTTGGACGGTCTTCTGGCTGACTTCGACGCCAGCCGGGGGCCGGATATTGATGGTCCGGACCACGTCGGTGGTGGCGCCACTCATGTCGACCGGGTCCGTGAGGAGCAAGTTGACTCCGGCCAGGGTATTCAACAAGCCTGTGGCGTTTACCTGAAGTGGCGCCAGGGTTACGTTGGTCACCCGATACCCTGCCGCCGGCTGGCCGATCAGCGTCCAGCCGACCGGCTTGGTCTCGGTCACAGCGTCAGCCTGGATCGACATCTTCACCGACACCTGTGGTGGGGTGACGACCACCGACTTCAGTGTCCGCTTTTTCGCGTCAGTTACCACCACCTGATAGGTCTGATCGATCGGACTTGTCAAATTCGGGAGTTGGACCGGCGCGATCGCCTGAATACCGGTCAGCAGGCTCTTGGGTCCGTCGATCCGGACCGTTGCGGGAATCACCGTCGTTGTCCCCGTCTGCTCGTGAAAGCCCGGCGGTAAGGCGCCAACCCGCTCGATCGTGATTGGGAGTGTGACGCTGGCCTGTTCGTCCACCGGGACGCTGATGAAGGCGGGGGCATCAACCTGGACGTTCGGATTCGGATTGTCAACGTGGACCGGGATCCGATCGGTTCCCGGCTTGGCCTTCGAAAAGTCTGCCGACGCATGCAGGGTCCGGCGGTCGAAGCTCTTCAGGTCGTTGGCTGTCGCGACCACCGTGACCGGCACGGCCGGGACATCGCCGATGATGACCAATCCGGTCGGCAACTTGGGCGGATCCAACGGTAGTGGAAACCTGACGCTCTGGGTGGGGTTCTGTGTATAAGCGACGACGCCCCAGAGCGCGACCGCGAAGCCGATCGCCAGCAGCTTGATCCGAAGATTCGCAAGCAGGATGGCTAGTCTACGGGAACGGCGCGGCTAGCGTCGCCATGGCACGCTCGGCATGTGGGCCTCCGGCCGCGGCTGCAACAACGAGCCGAGGACTTGCCGGAGTCGGTCCGGGTCCAGGTTTCGCAGGAGCTTGCCTTCATGGGCGACCGCGATCTGACCAAGCTCCTCGCTTAGGATCAGGACGACGGCGTCCGTCTGCATCGAGAGCCCGAGCCCGGCCCGGTGGCGGGTCCCCATCCGTTCCCGCACGGTGCCTTCTTCGGCCAGCGGCAGGACGCAGCCTGCAGCCAGGATCTGGTTTCCTCGTACGATCACCGCACCGTCGTGCAGCGGCGAATTGGGGAAGAAGATCGCTTCCAGGAATTCGGCGGTCAGCTCACCGTTGATCCGGATGCCGCTATTCGCGTAGTTCTCCAGCCCGGTCTCTTTCTCGAAGACGATCAAGGCGCCGGTGAACCGCTGGGTTAGCTTGGTAGTCGCCCGGATGACCTCGTCGATCATCCGGTTGAAGATCTGCAGGTTGTAGTGGGACAAGGGCCGGCCGATGAAGCCGATGCGCCCGAACTGGTCGAGCGCCCGGCGGATCTCCGGCTGGAAGAGCACGATGATCCCGATCAGGATGGCCGGGGCCGCGTTCCGGAAGATCCAGGACAGCAACCGGAGGTCCAGCAGGTTGGCCAGCAGGCCCACGAGGCCAAGGAGCAGGACCCCGACCATCAATTGGACCGCCTGGGTGCCTCGGATCAACAGGAACATCCGGTAGAGAAAGAAAGCCACCAGACCGATGTCGATGAGGTCGAGAATATGGCGCCAGATACCCCCGCTGGTCAGAAAGACCAGGATGTCCCGGAGCACGACGTCCATTCGGGGTAGTATCGCCCAACCGCCAACCCGGCTTCGGATCGTTTGGCCGAGTCGCCCCGGCTCCGCTGGATAATCCGATGCCTCAGGCATGGGAAGCAGCAGGGAACGCGAGCGGTCTGGTCTGGGCAACCAGCGGTGAAGGGCAGTGGTCATCGAGTTATTGACAGGCAGCTGTCGCAGGGGTGCCTCAGGATGAAAGCATGGCCGCGTCAGGCGTTCAGCCAGGACCCCCCATCGAGGAAACGAGAGCCCTGGCCAGGCGCTGGACGGAGTGGGTCCGCACCACGCCGGCCGCCGATCTCGGCGAGGGCCTGATCGGCATCCGGGAAACCGGGATCGACTCCCTGGAGGCGGTCTTCGCCGAAGGCGTGCGACGCTTCGACCAGTCCGGAGAGTATGCGGCCGACGGCGCGCTCGGCATCGTGCCGTGGTTGCGCTGGAAGTGCCGACTCTCGGGCCCGGCGGCCGCCGAACGGGTGACGATCAGCCGCCAACTCGAGCAGCTGCCGGAGACCCGGAAGGCGTTTGCCAGCGGTGACCTCGGCTATCAGCATGTCGCGGTGCTGGCGCGAACGGCGGAACACCTCGGGACCGCCGCCGTTCGGAAGGAAGAGACCGCGCTGGTACAGACGGCCCAAACCATGGACCCGGGCCAGTTCAACAATCACGCCAAGCAATTCGAGCACCGCGTGGATGCGGACGCCGCGCTCATGGAGACGAACCGCGCCCACGCGCGCCGCTATTTTCATGTGAGCGAGCCAATCAACGGCCTGGTCCGCCTCGACGGACTGCTTGACGCCGAGGGTGGTGCGATTCTGCGCACCGCCCTGCATCGCCTGATGCCGCCGTCGAAAGACGACGACCGCAACCCCGGCCAGCGATGCGCCGATGCCCTGATCGAGCTGTGCGACCGCCCCGGCGCCAGATCGTCCGATGGCGCCGGCCCTCGGCCGCAGTTGGTCGTCCTGGCTAGCCTCGACACCCTGGCCGGCACGGCCGGCTCACCGGCCGGAGAGCTCCAGTCGGGCGCCCCAGTCCCCGCTGAGACCGTGCGCCGCCTCGCGTGCGACACGGCCCTGAGACGGATCAACGGCCGGGGCGAACTCGATGCCGAGATCAGCCGCGCAACGCGAACCATCCCACCGGCGACCCGCCGGGCCCTGGCGGCCCGCGACCATGGTTGCGTCGCCGAAGGATGCAGCCGGCCACCGGACTGGACCGACGCGCATCACATCAAGCACTGGGTCTACGGCGGTGAAACGACGATGGCCAACCTGGTGTTGCTCTGCAGGCGACATCACCGGATGGTCCATGAAGAGGGCTGGTCGTTACGCCAGTCCGGCAACGGCCATTGGACCCTCGTGCGACCGGTACACGCCCACGCACGATCAGCCTGAGGCGCGCTGGCTAGCGCTTTGGTGGACTGAGGCGCGCCGGCTAGCGCTTGGTGGACTGAGGCGCGCTGGCTAGCGCTTGGTGTACTGCGGCGCCTTGCGGGCGCGCTTGAGGCCCGCTTTCTTTCGTTCCTTCATGCGCGGATCGCGGCTGAGCATGCCGTGCTTCTTGAGGACCGGACGCATCGCCAGATCCGCGACGCACAGCGCGCGAGCGATACCGTGCTGCAGGGCACCAGCCTGGCCCGACATGCCGCCGCCGTTGACTTTCGCCGAGATATTGAACTTCTTCTGGGTCTCCGTGAGTCTCAGTGGCTCGACGACGACCATCTCCAGCATCCGCCTGCCGAAGTACTGTAGGGGCGTTTTGTCGTTGACCGTGATGGTCCCCTCGCCGGGGTAGAGCCGCACGCGCGCCACTGCGTTCTTGCGCCGTCCGGTTCCGTAATAGTAATTCCCGTTATCCGCCAAGGACTTCGATCTCCCCATGAACTCCGAATTTGATTGCCTTCGGCCGCTGCGCCACGTGCGGGTGCGCCTCGTCCGTATAGATCTTGAGCCGGCTCAATTGCGCCTTGCCCAGGGTTCCGTGCTGCAACATACCGGCGACCGCGTGCTGGAAGGGAAAGGTCGGATGCTTCACCAGCTGGTCACCGTACGCCACCTTGCGCAGGCCGCCCGGATATCCCGTGTACGACGTATAGATTTTTTCGGTGATTTTCTTGCCGGTCACCCGGATCCCCTTGGCGTTGATCACGATCACATGGTCCCCGGTGTTCAGGTGCGGGGTGTAGGTCGGCTTGTGCTTCCCGCGAAGGACCTTGGCGACGTTGGCGGCCAGCCGCCCCAACGTCTGGCCATCGGCATCGACGAGGTACCACTCGGGCTTGATGTCCGAGGGTCGCGCGGTGTACGTCTTTGACTTGCCCATGGCTCTTAGTACTCTACCGAGACCTGAACGAGGCCAACCGCGGGCGCGGGGCGCACGCCCGTGCTCGAACCCGTCAGCAACTCATCGATCCACTCGAGCGATCGACGGCCACGGCCGACTTCGACCAGCGCCCCGGTCATGCGGCGAACCATGCCGTAGAGAAACGCGTCTGCCGCGACGGCGATCGTGAGCCACTCACCCTGCTGACTGACGGTCAGATCATCAACGCGTCGCACCGTATGGCCGCCGGGCCGCGGGCTGCAGCCGAACGCCTTGAAGTCATGCCGGCCCTCCAGCTTGAACCCGGCCGCCTGCATGCGGCCAAGGTCGAGCCGGTCGCGAAGACCCCAGGCATATTGCCGCTGGTAGGCGCCGCGCGGCAAGGCCTGCCGGATCCGATACGCATACCGGCGCAGGCGGGCGGAGTAGCGCGCATTGAAGGCATCGTCAACGACTTCGGCATGCCGCACGGCGATGTCCGGCGCGAGCCGACTGTTGAGCGCGCCCGGCAGTTGCTCGATTTGGAACGGCCCCGCCAGCCTGAAGTTCACGCACTGGCCGAGCGCATGGACGCCGGCGTCCGTCCGGCCCGCCGCGGTCAGCTCGGGTGACTCGCCGGTCAGTGACTGAATGGCGGCCTTGAGCGCGCCTTCGACGGTCGCCTGGCCGGCCTGCTCCTGCCAGCCGTGATAGCGTGTGCCCTCGTACTCGACGAGCAACTTGATATTGCGCATTTAGTCCACCAGCTCGACGAGCACCATCGGCGCGCCGTCGCCCAGTCGCGGTCCAATCTTGAGCACTCGCGTGTACCCACCTGGGCGGTCCTTCATCCGCGGGATCAGCTTTGTGAAGAGCTTTTCCGTCACGGCCGGATCCTCGACAAAGGCGTCAACCCGGCGGCGGGCCGCCACGTTATCGACCTTGGCACTCGTGATGATCGTCTCGACCCAGCGTCGGAGCTCTTTACCCTTTGCTTCCGTTGTCTGGATGCGGCCATGGTCGAGCAGCGCGGTCACCAGGTTCCGGCTCATCGCGCGGCGATGAGCGGTGCTCCGGCTGAATTTCCGCCCTGCTTTCTGATGCCGCATCTCGTAACCTGGCTAGACCAGGTCCCTAGACCAGGACCTTGGTCAGCTCTTCCTGGGTCAGGAAGCCGCGCTGCACCAGTTTCTCTTTGATCTCGTCGAGCGACTTCCGGCCGAAGTTTCGCAGGCTCAACAGGTCCTCCTCGCGCAGAGCGACCAGCTGGCCGACCTTCGTGATCTCGTTGGCCTTGAGGCAGTTGAGCGCCCTGACCGACAGATCGAGATCCTCGATCGGCACGTCGGCGAGGCGGGTCGAGACATCGTTGCCCTTGGCAGCCGGAATGTCGGCCAGCTTGATGCTGTTGGTGAAGTTGGTGAACAGGCCAAGGTGGCTCGTGAACTGCTTGGCGGCGTCACTGATGGCCTCATCCGGTTTGATCGTGCCGTCGGTCCAGACCTCCAGAATCAGCTTGTCCCAGTCGGTCTCCTGGCCGACGCGGGTCTTCTCGATCAGGAAGTTCGCCTTGACGACCGGGCTGAAGATGGCATCGATCGGGATTACCCCGATTGGTTGGCCCTCTTTCTTGTTGCGGTCCGCGGGGACGTATCCCTTGCCGCGCTCGACGGTTAGCTCCATCCGGAGCCGACCCTTGTTGCTGTCCAGGGTACAGATGTACAGATCCTGGTTAACGACGTCGACGTCGCTCGGCGCCTGGATGTCGGCGGCCGTGACCCGCTTGGGCCCGGTGACGTCGAGCGTGAGCCGCACCGGCTCATCCGTATAAGACTTCAGATTGAGCCCCTTCAGGTTCAGGATGATCTCGGTCACATCTTCCTTGACGTAGGGGATCGACGAGAACTCGTGCGCGACGCCTTCGATCGACACCGACGTGACGGCGGCGCCTTGCAATGTCGACAACAGCACCCGGCGAAGCGAGTTGCCGAGCGTGGTGCCGAATCCGGGCTCCAACGGCTCGATCTCGAACTTTCCGTAGCTGGTCGAATTCTCGATGCTCTTGACTTGCGGCTGGGCGATGTCGAACATGGTCCTCCCTGTGGATGAAACTAGCGTGAATAAAACTCGACGATCAATTGCTCCTGGATCGTCTGATCGATGTCCTCGCGACCCGGCTCGCCCGTGACTTTCGCGGTCAGGTTGTCGCGGTCGACGTTGAGCCACGGCGGCACGGTCCGCTGCTCGCCGGCCGCGACGGCCGTCTTGATTCGTTCGACGTCCTTGCTCGCTTCGCGCACGGCGATGACATCGCCAACGCGCACCGAGTACGACGGGATGTTGACCGTTCGGCCGTTCACCGCAAAGTGCTTGTGACTGACCATCTGGCGGGCATCTCGGCGTGAGGCGGCGAAGCCGAGCCGATAAATCACATTGTCCAAACGCGTCTCGAGCAGGCGGAGCAGGTTCAGACCGGTGACGCCGGTCATCTTCGATGCCCGATTGAAGTACAACCGGAACTGGCCTTCCAGCAGGAAGTAAATGCGTCTGGCGCGCTGCTTGGCGCGCAACTGGATGCCGTAGTCCGAGACCTTCCGGCGGCGGACCTGCGTGTGCATGCCCGGCGGCATCGAGCGACGGTCGAGCGTGCACTTGGTGAAGCACTTCTCGCCCTTGAGGAACAGCTTGACTCCCTCGCGGCGGCAGTGGCGGCAGACGGGGCCCTCGTAGCGAGCCATTAGACGCGCCTCCGTTTGGGTGGCCGGCAGCCGTTATGCGGAATCGGCGTGACATCGGTGATCGCTGTGACGTCGAGACCGGCGGCCTGCAACGAACGGATCGCGGCCTCGCGGCCAGCACCCGGCCCCTTGACGAAGACCTCGATCTGCTTCAACCCGTGCTCCATCGCCCGCCGCGCCGTCGCCTCGGCCGTGGTCTGCGCCGCATAGGGCGTGCTCTTGCGCGAGCCTTTGAAGCCCTGGCTACCGGCGCTGCCCCAGGCCAGGACGTTGCCCTGGGCATCGGTCAGCGAGATGACCGTGTTGTTGAACGTCGACTGGATGTGCGCCTGGCCTACAGTGACGTGCTTCTTTTCACGGCGGCGAGTGCGGACGACTTTCTTCTTAGGCATGGTTACTTCTTCTCGACTTTCTTCTTGACGCCGACGGTCTTCCGTGGGCCGCGACGGGTGCGGGCGTTCGTGCGGGTCCGCTGCCCGCGCACCGGCAAGCCGCGCCGGTGACGGAGCCCGCGGTAGGTCCCGATCTCCATCAACCGCTTGATGTTCAGCGCGATCTCGCGGCGGAGTTCGCCTTCCACCTTCGCTTCCTTGTCCAGGACGTCGCGCAGGCGGCCGATCTGCTCGTCATTGAGGGTCTTGACCCGAACGTTGGGGTCGACATTCGCGATCGTCAGCACCCGACGGGCCGTGTGCGGACCAACGCCGAAGATATAGGTCAGGGCGATAACAACTCGCTTCTCGCGCGGGATGTCGATGCCGGCTATACGCGCCATATGGTTAGCCCTGCCTCTGGTTGTGCTTCGGCGTGACGCAGATGACCCGCACCTCGCCCTTGCGCTTGATGACCTTGCACTTCACGCATATCTTCTTGACCGACGAACGCACTTTCATTTTTCAATCTGCCTTCTTAACGATTCGACCGCGTCCCGGATCCAGCGGTGACACCTCGACGCGGACACGGTCACCCGGGATCACCCGGAGAAACCGAAGCCGCGCGGCTGGCGCCACGTGTGCCACGATCCTGTGGCCGGTTTCGAGTTCGACGCGATAGAGCGCGTTGGGCATCGGCTCTACCACCCGTCCGACGACATCTTCCGGCATCAGCAGCAAATGCCCATGCCAATGTCGCCGGATTTCCGGCGCACGGAGGCTAAGGATATCACACCACGTTCGTACCCGGCTGCCGCGCTCATGGCCGTGCCTCGGAGCCCACGGCATCCGCTACGACCGTCAGAATCTGTGGACCGTCAGCGGTGATCGCTACGGAGTGTTCAAAATAGGCCGAGAGGCGGTGATCGCGGGTGACCACGGTCCAGCCGTCGCCAAGCAGGCCGACCTCTTTGGAGCCGGCATTCACCATCGGCTCGATCGCCAGCACCATCCCCGGCTTCAGCAAGGGCCCGCGGCCGGCGATCCCGAAGTTGGGTACCTGGGGGTCCTCGTGCATGTCCCGGCCGATCCCGTGACCCACAAACTGCTCGACCACGGAGAAGCCAGCCGCCTCGACGTACTGCTGGATGGCGGCGCTGATGTCGCCGATGTGGTTCCCCACCTGCGCCTGGTTGATCCCGATCGCGAGCGCCTCGCGGGTGACGTCGATCAGCCGCTGCGCCTCTGGAGAGACCTTGCCGATCGGCACGCTGACCCCAGCGTCGGCCCAGAAGCCCTGATGGATCAAGCCGGCGTCGAGGCTCAGGAGGTCGCCCTCCCGGAGCTTGCGGTTGGTGGGGATGCCGTGCACGACCTGATCGTTCACGGACGTACAGATGTTGTGCTGGTAGCCGTCGTAGCCGACGAAGCCGGGGATGCAGTCGTGCTCTCGGATGAACCGGCCGGCCTCGCGGTCGAGGTCGAGCAGGGTGACGCCGGGCCGAGCCATGGCCTGCAGCCGCTTAAGCGTCTGGGCGAGGATAGCCCCCGCCTCACGCATCAGCTCGATCTCGGCCTGAGACTTGTAGATGATCATCGTGGCCGGACTCCATCGAGGCGGGTGGCGAGCCGGCGGGTGATGTCAGACCGAACCTCAGGCACCGTCATCTGTCCGTCGATGTTCTCCAACTTGTCCTGGACGCTGTAGTAGTCGATGAGGGGCGCCGTGTGCTTCAGGAAGACGTCAATCCGCCTGGCGACGATCTCCGGTTGATCGTCCGTGCGCTGGTAGAGCTCACCGCCATCGATCGTGCAGCGCGGCCGGTTCCGTGCCTGCTCCGGCGTGAAGTTGTAGACCGCATCACAGCTCCGGCAGCTGTAACGGTGAGAGAGGCGGTCGATCAGCACCTGGCGGCTCACCCGAAGGTAGAGCACCGCGTCGACCTGGCGACCGATCGCCGGCAGCATGGCGTCGAGTGCCTCCGCCTGCGCGACGGTGCGTGGGAAGCCATCGAGGATAAACCCGGTCTGGGCATCCGGCTGCTGCAGGCGGTCCCGAATGATGTCCACCATCACCTCGTCCGGCACCAGCTCCCCGCGGTCCATGAAGCCTTTGACCCGCTCGCCCAGGGCGCTGCCGGCGCGCCGCTGCGCCCGCAACATGTCCCCGGTGGCGATGGCGGGGATCCGGTATTGCTCGATCAGGTACCCACTCTGGGTGCCTTTGCCGGCTCCGGGCGCGCCAAACAGGATGAGATTCAACTAGCCTTGGTGTGCCGCAAGAAAGGATGAGCGCCACTTGGCCGGAGCGCAGCGGAGGCTCGGCTCTGCCGACGGCGCGGCGAAGGAAAGAAACCGGCAGGGTTTCGTTCCTTCGATCATTTGATGAACCCCTTGTACTGACGCATGATCAACTGGGTCTCGATCTGTTTCATCGTGTCGAGGGCGACGCCAACCACGATCAGGATCGCGGTGCCACCTAGGTACATATTCTGGGTCGGTATTCGGGTAAGCGCAGTGGCGAGGAGGGGGATCAACACCGTGACGCCACCGAGGAAGAGTGCGCCCGCGAACGTGATCCGCGTCATGGTGCGGTCCAAGTACTGGGCCGTTGCGACGCCGGGTCGAATGCCCGGGATGAATGCGGCGTGCTTTTTCAGGTAGTCGGCCGTGTCTACGGGGTCGAACGTCACCGCCGTATAGAAGTACGTAAAGCCAAAGATCAATATGAAATACACGACGTTGTACAGGATGTCCGTCGGCACGTTCGGGCCGGCAGGCACCCAGTAGGTCCGGAGTGCGCGCGAGATGTCGCCCCAGGGTGAGGGGGCGGTGGCGAGGAAGTTCCCGATGATCACCGGGAAGAACATGATCGAGATCGCGAAGATGATCGGAATGACCCCCGCCTGGTTCACCCGGAGCGGGAGGTGCGAGCTGCGACCCTGGTAGACCTTGCGCCCTACGACCCGCTGCGCTGACTGAATTGGGATTTTCCGTTGTGCTTGCTGGACCTCGATGATGAACGCGGTCACGACGATCGCAAGAGCCGCAAAGAGAATTAGTGGCGCCAGGTTCGACTGGCCGCCGCCCGTGAGCAGGTTGTAAATCGTGTTCGGGATCCGCCCCACGATGCCGGCGAAGATGACGAGCGAGATCCCGTTCCCGATGCCGTACTCGGTGATCAGCTCCCCGAACCACATCAGCATCACCGTCCCCGCTGTCAGGGTGACCATGATGCCGACGATGCCGAACCAGCCGATGCTGTTGCTGAGCACGCCCTGGCGGCTGAAGACCAGCGTCAGGCCCCAGGCCTGCAGCAGGCCGAGCGCCACGGTGAGCCAGCGGGTCCATCGGGTGATCTTGCGGCGCCCGAACTCGCCCTCCTTACTGAGCTCCTTCATCCGTGTGGAGACCACCGTCATGAGCTGCATGATGATCGAGGCGTTGATGTAGGGGTTGACCCCCATCGCAATGATGGAGAACGTCGAGAGCCCACCCCCGGAAAAGAGGTCGAGCAGTCCGAGGAAAGCGTTCGTGTTGAAGAGCTTGTCGAGGGCAGCCTTGTCGGCGCCGGGCACAGCGATATGGGCGAAGATCCGGAAGACGAGGAAGAGCCCCAGCGTGAAGAGGATCTTCCGCCGGAGTTCCGGAATGCGGAGCGCGTTCCCGATCGCCTCAAGCATCGACTAGCCCTTCTTACCCTTTTCCGGGCGACCCTTCTTCTCCGAACTCGGGCCATCCTCGGTTGCTTGTGCCCGAGAAGCTTTCGGCGCCTTCTCGGCCTTCTCGCCCTTCGCCGGCTTCGCCGCGTTCTCGGAGGCCTTCTCGGCCTTGGTCGGCTTCGCCGCGTTCTCGGCGGCCTTCTCGGCCTTGGTCGGCTTCGCCTTCTTTTCGGCCTTCGACTCACCCTCGTCGCCGTCCTCCGGCCTGGCCGGGATCACGCGCTTGGGCTGGTTCTTGGCCCGCTTGGTCTTCTCACGGATCGGCGGTGGCACCGCAATCACGGCCGCCGTCCCGCCGGCGGCTTCGATCTTCTTGCGCGCCTCGGCCGAAAATCGATGGGCGTGAACCGTCAGCTTGCGCGTCAGGTCGCCGCTGCCCAGCACCTTGATGCCGGCTCCAACATCCTTGATCACGCCGGCGTCCACCAGCTGCTCGGGGGTGACGTCCGCCCCGTCCTCGAAGCGATTGAGGCGCGTCAGGTTCAGGACCGCGAAGCTCTTCTTCCATTTGTTGTGAAAGCCGCGCCACTTCGGGATCCGCATCGTGAGGCGAGTCTGCCCACCTTCGAACGCCTTCGGGACGTTGACCGACGTCCGCGCCCGCTGGCCCTTCTGCCCACGGGTCGACGTCTTGCCATGGCCAGATCCGGGGCCACGTCCCACCCGCTTGCGCGCCTTGTGAGATCCCGGGGCCGGTCCGAGCTCGTGCAGCTTCATTTCGTTTCCTCGACCTCGACCAGGTGGCGGACCTTGTGCACCATGCCGCGGAGCTGCGGGCTGTCCTCATGCTCGACGGTCTGGTGCAGACGGCGCAGGCCGAGGGCCTGGACCGTCTTCTGCGCCGCGGGCTTCTGCCCGATGACGCTGCGAACGTAGGTGATCTTCAAGGTGGCCATCGGATTACGCCACCGGCTCCGGCTCGGGCTCCGCCACGGTGGCCGGAGCGGCCTCGACCGGCTTCGGGCCACGGCGGCTGAGCCTGGACATCTCCTCGGTTGACCGGCCCCGGTTGAGGCCGATCGACTCGGCCGTCTGCAGCGCCGCGAGCGCGGCGAGCGTCGCCCGGACGGTATTCACGGGATTGTTGGTCCCGAGCGACTTCGTGATCATGTCCTTGACGCCGGACAGCTCGACCACGGCGCGCATCGCGCCGCCGGACCGGATGCCGGTCCCGGGCGCGGCCGGCTTCAACATGACTTTGGCGGCGCCTTTTTTCATGCGGATCTCATGGGGAATCGTGCTCCCGACCATCGGCACCGTGACGAGATGCTTCTTCGCCGACTCGACAGCTTTGCGAATCGCTTCCGGAACCTCCCCGGCCTTGCCTAAACCGGCGCCGACCCGTCCGTTGTTGTCCCCAACCACGACGAGGGCACTGAAGGAGAAGCGGCGGCCACCCTTGACGACCTTCGAGACGCGGTTGAGGTGAACCACCTTCTCGCTGAACTCCGAACGTTGATCCCGATACTGGTAACTCATGGGCTCCTTTCTAGAACTTCAATCCCGCGTTGCGGGCAGCCTCGGCCAGGGCCTTGACCCGGCCGTGGTACGGAAAGCCGCCACGGTCGAAGACCACCGACTCGACGCCTGCCTTTTTGGCCCGTTCGGCGATGCTCTTGCCGACGGCCGCGGCGCCCTCGGCGCCCGAGCCGGCTTTCAGCGTCTTGCGGAGGTCGGCATCGGTGGTCGATGCTGCCGCCAAGGTCCGCCCGGCCACGTCGTCGATCACCTGGGCGTAGACATGATGGAGGCTGCGAAACACACTCAGCCGCGGCCGCTGCGGACCACCTGCGATCTTGGTACGCAGCCGGACGTGGCGCTTGAGCCGCAGCGTGCGGCGCTCCTGCGTCTTATACATTACTTTGCTGCTCCTGCGGTCTTCCCGGTCTTGCCGGCCTTGCGGCGGATCCGCTCGCCGCGATAAAGGATGCCCTTACCTTTGTAGGGTTCGGGGGGCCGGACTTTGCGGACTTCGGCAGCTACCTGGCCGACGACTTCCTTGTTGGCGCCCTTGATCGAGATCTTCGTCGGCTCGGGGACGTCGATCGTGATCCCCTGTGGGACCGGATAGCGGACCGGGTGCGAGAAGCCGACGTTGAGCACCAGCGCCTCGCCCTGCTTGGATGCTCGATAGCCGACGCCGACCAGCTCCAGCTGCTTCTCGTAGCCCTTGCTGACGCCTTCGATCATGTTCTCCACCAGCGTGCGCGTCAGCCCATGCAACGAACGGTGCAGCTTGGACTCGCTGGGGCGCTCGACGATCACGTTGCCCTCGCGCACGGAGACCCGCATGTCCGGATTGATCTCCCGGGTGAGCTCCGATTTCCCGCTTTTCACCACCACCGTGTGGTCGTGCACGTCCACAGTCACGCCACCGGGGATCTTGACGGGAATCTTGCCAATCCTGCTCATAGGATCACCAAACGTAGCACACGACCTCGCCGCCGAGGCCGGCCCTGGTCGCCTCCTGGCCCGACATGACGCCGTGCGAGGTCGACAGGATGACGATGCCGAGTCCACCGAGCACCCGCGGGATCTCGGTTTTGCGGGCGTAGACGCGAAGGCCGGGCTTACTGATCCGGCGGACGCCACCGAGCGATTTGCCGCGCGTGCTCTTCGGCTTGAACGTGATGTCGAGCTTCTGGCCCTGCTCGGCAGCGGCCACGTCGTAGGTGGCGATATAGCCCTGTTCCTTGAGCACCCGGGCGATCTCCACGCCGACGCGCGATGCGGGCATGCCGACCTTGGCATGTCCCGCCGTATTCGCGTTGCGAATCCGGGTCAGCATGTCCGCGATGGTATCGGTACTCATCTCGTACTTCCCCTCCTCACCACGACGACTTCTTCACGCCCGGGACCTGTCCCTGAGACGACAGCGTGCGGAAGCAGATGCGGCAGATGCCGAACTTGCGCATGTAGGAACGCGGACGCCCGCATAGGTTGCAGCGGTTGTGCTGCGACACCGCGTGCTTGTGCGGCCGCAGGCCACGATTGATCGTTGATTTCTTAGCCAAGCCTCACCCTCACTTCCTGAATGGGAACCCGATCTCCGTCAAGAGCGCCCGCGCCTCCTCATCGGTGCGCGCGGTCGTGACGAACGTCATTTCGAGCCCCCGGACTTTGTCGATCTTGTCGTACTCGATCTCGGGAAAAATCAATTGCTCGCGCAGGCCGAGCGTGTAGTTGCCCTTGCCGTCGAACCCGGACGGCGAGATGCCGCGGAAGTCCCGGATGCGGGGCAGCCCGACGGAAATCAGCTTGTCCATGAACTGATACATTCGGGCGCCGCGCAAGGTCACCTTGACCCCGATGGGGAGGCCGGCACGGAGCTTGAAGTTCGCGATCGCCTTCCGCGACTTGGTCACGATCGGCTGCTGGCCGGTGATCTTCTTGAGGTCGCCGACCGCCGCATCGAGGGCCTTGCCGTTCTGGATGGACTCGCCCATGCCGATGTTGGCCACGATCTTGATCAGGCGCGGAACCTGCAGCGTGTTGGTATAGGCGAAGCGCTGGATGAGCGCCGGGACAATCTTGTCCTGGTAGCGCTGGCGCAGGCGCAGCTCGACTTTTTCGGGACTGGCGGCTACGCTCATACCTTGGTCCTCGCCCGCTCGTAGACTTCGCCGCATTTGACGCAGACAATCGCCTTCTTGCCGTTGGGGAGCTCGGTCTTCCGGATGCGCGTCGGCTTATCGCACTTGTTGCACACCAGCATCACGTTGGAGTAGGACAGCGGCGACTCGAAGTCAATGATGCCGCCCTGCATGACATTGGTTCCGCCCTTCTGCTGCCCTGCCTTCTGGTGGCGCTTGAGGACGTTGACGCCCTTGACCACGATCTTGCTCTGCTGCGGCAGGGTGCGCACGACGACGCCGCGCTTACCACGGTCCTTCCCGCTCACGACCTGGACCGTGTCGTCACGATGAATGTCGAGGTGAAGACGGGACATATCAGAGGACCTCCGGTGCGAGTGAAACGATCTTCATAAAGTTCTTGTCGCGAAGCTCGCGCGCCACCGGGCCGAAGATCCGGGTGCCGCGTGGGTTGTTCTGAGGACCGAGGATCACGGCGGCGTTCTCATCGAACCGGATCGTCGAGCCATCCCCGCGGCGGAACTCTCGCGAGGTGCGTACGACCACCGCTTTGACGATCTCGCTCTTCTTGACCTGACCGCCGGGGGTCGCGACGGTGACCGCCGCGGTGATCACGTCACCGATGGACGCGTACTTCCGGTAGTGGCCACCCATGACCCGGATGCACAGGATCTCCCGGGCCCCGGTGTTGTCCGCCACCTTCAGTCGCGTCTCCTGTTGAACCACTATTTCGCCTTCTCCACAATGGCGACGACCCGCCAGCGCTTGTCATGCGACAGGGGACGGGTCTCCATGATCCGCACGCGGTCGCCCACCTTGCACTGGTTCTGCTCGTCGTGGGCCTTGAAACGCGTCGACTGGCGGATGACCTTGCGATACTTCGGGTGCTCCTTGAGTGTCTGCACCTGGACGACCACGGTCTTATCCATCTTGTCGCTGATGACGAGCCCGGTTCGGCTCTTGCGCATGGCGCGCTCCGTTGTTGTTGCTTCGCTCACGTCTTCGCTCACGTCTTCTCCTCGGTCGCCGCGCGGCGGCGGCGCGGCTTGGGCGCCTCGGCGACGGCCACCGCCGTGCCGCTCTCACCCGAATCCCGTTCCTTCATATGGATCTCGGTCAGGATCTGGGCCAGGCTATTGCGGACGTGCCGGATCTGCCGGTGGTTGGCCAGCTGGCCGGTCGCCATCTGGAAGCGCAGGTTGAAGAGTTCCTGCCGGGAGTTCTTCAGCTGCTTCTGCAGATCCGTCATCGACATGGCGTGGAGATCCTTCACTTTCATTTCTTGCCACCACTCTTCGCCGGCTTGGCCGGTGCCGCGGCAGCCGGGGCGCCCTTGCCGGCGGCTCCCTTGGCGGTTGGCGTAGCCCCTGCCGCGGGTTTGGCGGTCGGCGCGGCACCGGGCGCGGCCTTCGGACCGCGGGCCGCGGGGGCGGCAGCCGCTCCGGCGACGGCGCCGGCCTCGGCGCCTTCACCGGGCTTCGCTTCCGCGGCGCCCTTGATCTTGACGTCGACGGCGGCCTTGACGCCGGACTTGATGCCGAGCGTGCGCGTCTTCATGGGCAGCTTGTAGGCTGCCAGCTGAAAGGCCCGCTTCGCCATCTCCGGCGTAACACCGCCCATCTCAAAGAGGACCCGTCCCGGCTTGATCACGGCGACCCAGCCTTCGGGGGTGCCCTTGCCGCTTCCCATGCGGGTCTCGGCGGGCTTCTTGGTGATGCCCTTGTCGGGGAAGACGCGGATGAAAACCTTGCCACCCCGGCGGACGAACCGGGTCATCACGCGGCGCGAGGCCTCGATCTGGCGGTTCGTCATCCAGGCGGCCTCGGCCGCCTGCAGGCCGAACTCGCCAAAGGCGAGATCATTCCCCTGCGTCGCCACGCCACTGCGGCGGCCGCGATGGGGCTTACGCCATTTGACGCGAGCGGGTAGCAGCATCCTTTCCTATTCCTTCTTCTTGGTGGTGCGCGGTTTTGGGGTCTTCGGCGTCTCGCCGGCCTCGGTTGCGGCGGGGACCGCCTTGGCCCGGGTGGCACGCTTGGGCGCCGGCTTGTCGTCGCCGCCTTCCGCGCCTTCCGTTGCCGTCGTTTTCGTCGCCTTCGTGGTGCGCTTCGGTTTGGCGGGCGCTTCCGCCGTCGCCACTGCGGCCGGTGCCGACGCGAGGACAGGTGTCGCGAGTTCCTCTGGTGCCGTTGGGACCGTCTTGGCGACCGCCTCGACCGGCATCAGTTCCGCCACCGGTGCGGGGATCTGCGGCAGGCTCGCAGCGAGGGGCACGCCACCATCGACCGCCTCCTCGGCGGCCGCCGGGGCGACCCGCTGCGGGGTGTCGGTCGGGAAGTTCCCGGTGTAGACCCAGGCCGAGACACCGATCCGGCCAAAGGTCGTCTTGGCCTCGGTCTGGCCGAAGTCGATGTCGGCCTTCAGGGTGTGGAGCGGCACGCGCCCTTCGCGGTTCCACTCGATGCGGCCCATCTCGGAGCCGCCCAGCCGTCCCTTGACCCGGATCTTGACGCCCTGGGCGCCGGCACGCATCGTCTTCATCAGCGACTGCTTGATGGCGCGACGGAAGGCAATCCGTTTCTCCAGCTGCGCAGCCACATTCTCGGCGACCAGCTGGGCACTAAGCTCCGGCTTTTTGATCTCCTGGATCGTGACCCGCACCCGCTTCCCGGTCCGCTTCTCGAGCTCGTCACGAAGCTGATCGACGCTGGTCCCGCCCTTCCCGATCACGATGCCGGGCTTGGCGGTGTGCAGCGTGACGGTGAGCGCGCTCGAGGAGCGCTCGGTCTCGATGCGGGCGACGCCCGCATTCTTCAGGCGGGCGAGCAGCATCCGGCGGAGGCGAACGTCTTCCAGGAGGAGCGCCTTGTACTCCTTATCCGGGGCGAACCATTTCGCTTCCCAGTTTCGGTAGACGCCCAGCCGGAATCCGTTCGGGTGAACCTTGTGTCCCACTACTTGCCCTTTTTCTCCTTGGTGTCCTTCTTTACGTCGTCCTTCTTCTTGCTTTCGGTCCTGGACTTTACCTCGGCCTTCGGCTTCTCAGCCTTTGGCGTCTCGGCCTTCGGCTTCGCAGCCTTTGGCATCTCGGCTTTCGCCCGCCGCGGCTTCGGGGTCTCCTCGACTTCGTCCGTCTCCGTGGTCGCCTGTTCGGCGACGGCCGCGCCACGCGGCGCGCGGCGGGACGGCGTCGCCGGTGTCGCCGCCGATTGCGAGGACGGGCGGGCGGCCGGCTGCGGCGCCCGCGGGAGCGAAGCAGCCCGGCGCCGAACGACGCCCGGCCGGTCCTCGATGACCGCCGTGATATGGCTCGTGCGTTTGAAGATGCTGAACAGCCGACCCATGGCGCGCGGTTGCCCGCGCTTCAGCATCGGTCCGGCCTCGACGCGAATCTCCTTGATCACGAGGTCATCCCTGACCAGGTTGAAGTTGTTCTCGGCGTTGGCCTGGGCCGACCGGATCACCTTCGCCACGTCGCGCGCGGCGGCCCGCGGCATGAACTGACATGCCGTCAGGGCCTCGCCGACCGGGAGGTTGCGCAGACCCTGCGCCACCAGCCGCACCTTGCGCGGAGACGTCCGGACCCACTTGGCTTTTGCCTGAACTTCCATCGCCCTATTTCACCGCCGTCGACTTCTCGGTGTGGTGGCCGTGCGCCCGGAAGCGCCGCGTCGGGGCGAACTCGCCCAGCAGGTGCCCGACCATGTTCTCGGTAATGAAGATCGGCACGTGCTTCTTTCCGTCGTGGATTGCGATCGTGTGCCCCAGCATCTCGGGGAACACGCTCGAGTCCCGCGACCAGGTCTTGATGACCTTCTTTTCCTTCTGCTGATTCATGGCAACGACCTTCTTCATCAGCGACGGATGGATGTATGGACCTTTCTTGGTTGACCGACTCATGGTGTCATCCCTTGCTCTTCCGCTTGCTTGGCCGGCGGCGAACGATCATGTTCTTTGTCTTCTTGTTACGACGGGTCCGGTACCCCAACGTCGGCTTGCCCCAGGGCGTTTGCGGATGGCCACCGGCGCCCGAGCGGCCCTCACCACCACCGTGCGGATGGTCGAAGGGGTTCATGCTCATGCCGCGGACGGCCGGCCGCTTGCCGCGCCAGCGGCTCTTGCCGGCCTTGCCGACGTTTTCGTTCTCATGCTCGACGTTGCCCACCTGGCCGATCGTTGCGTAGCACTCGGCCGGCACGCGGCGCATCTCGCCCGACGGCATCCGGATCTGCGCATAGGCGCCCTCGCGGGCGAGGAGCTGGGCGGTCATCCCGGCCGAGCGGACGATCTGGCCACCACGTCCTGGCTGGAGCTCGATGTTGTGGACCATCGTGCCGACCGGGATGTTCGTCATCGGCAGAGCGTTGCCCGGCTTGATGTCCGCGTCCGGGCCGCAGGCTACCTTCTCGCCGACGCTCAGGCCCACGGGGGCGAGGATGTAGCGCTTTTCGCCGTCGGCGTACGTCAGCAGGGCGATCCGGGCGGTGCGGTTCGGATCGTATTCCACCGCCGTGACGGTCGCCGGGATGCCGCGCTTGCTCCGCTTGAAATCGATGAGGCGGTAGAGCTTGCGATGGCCGCCGCCCTGATGGCGGACGGTCAGTTTGCCCTGGGCGTTGCGGCCGGCATTCTTCTTGAGCGACACCTGCAGCGACTTCTCCGCCTTCTTGCCAGGCGTGATGTCGTCGAAGGCGCTGACCGACATGAATCGGCGCCCGGGCGAGGTCGGCTTGTATTTCTTAACTGGCATCAGACACCCTGGAACATGCTTTCGATCTTTTGACCCTCGGCGAGCGTGACGATCGCCTTCTTCCAGTTCGACTGGAATCCATGGGAGCGGCCACGACGGCGTTCCTTACCGCGGACGTGCATCGTATTAACGCTGACGACGTCCACTTTGAACGCCTCGGTGATGGCCAGGGCGATCTCCGTCTTTGTGGCGCGGGGATGCACCCGAAAAAGGTACTTCCCGGTCGCCATGGCGGCATAACTCTTCTCACTGATGAGCGGCCGCTGGACGACTTCAACGGCTTCTCTCACGTCAACCACTCCTCGACCAGGGTCAACGCGGCGCGCGTGAGGACGATGGTGTCCGCGGTCAGCACGTCCTCGACGTTCAGGTTGGTGCCGAGGATCGTCTTGACGGCGGCCAGGTTGCGCGTCGACTTCTCCAGCAACTGGTCATGCTCGGGCAGGACGAAGAGGATCCGCAGGCCGGCATCCATACCGGCAAACAGGTCAGCGATCGTCTTCGTTCGCGGCGCCTCGAGCGCGATCTCGTCGACTACGCGCAGGGCGCCATCCTGGTACTTCGCAGAGAGCGCGGCCTTGAGGGCCAGACGCCGCTGCTTGCGCGGCATCTTGTGCTCGTAGCTGTGCGGATGCGGTCCGAAGACGACGCCGCCATGGCGCCACTGCGGCGCGCGGGTGCTGCCCTGGCGGGCGCGGCCGGTACCCTTCTGCTTCCACGGCTTCTTGCCGCCACCCGACACGTCGCCGCGGGTCTTGGTCTGGTGGGTGCCCTGGCGCTCGTTCGCTTGCTGGCGAGTCAGCGCCTGGTGAAGTAGTGCCGCGTTCACGGGGGCGCCGAAGATCGCCGCCGGCAGCTCGACCTCCCCGGCCTCCTTGCCCGCCGCGCTAAAGACGGCCACCGAATGCTTCTTTGGTTCGGCCATTACTTCTTGCCCTTCGGCTGGCGGACCGAGTCCTTCACCAGCACCACGCTGTTCTTGTGGCCCGGGACGTCACCGTTTACCAGCAGCAGGTTGCGGTCCACGTCGACCCGAACCACCTTGAGGTGCATGGTCGTCCGCTGAGTGTTGCCGAGCTGGCCGGCCATCCGCATTCCCTTGTAGACGCGTGACGGGGTTGAGGACGAACCGATCGAGCCCGGCTGCTTGATGTTGTGCGAGCCATGGGTGACCGGGCCGCGGCCGAAGTGATGCCGCTTGTGCTGGCCGGAGAACCCTTTGCCCTTGGTCGTGCCGGTCACGTCGACCAGCTCGCCCGCCTGGAAGAGGTCGGCCTTGAGCGCCTGGCCGATCTCATACGTCACATCCTTCAGCCGGATCTCGCGCAGGTGCTTGTGGGCGGCGACGCCCGCCTTCTTGAAGTGGCCAAGCGCCGGCTTGTTCATCCGCCGCTCGCGGCCCTCCCCGAAGCCAAGCTGCACGGCACCGTAGCCGTGCTTCTGCACCGCCCGTAGTCCGACCACGACGCACGGGCCTGCTTCGAGCACGGTGACGGGCAGGAGCTCACCCTTCTCGGTGAACACCTGCGTCATCCCGATCTTCCTGGCGAGCAGTCCCTTGGTAGCCATCGCTTAGAGCTTGATCTCGATGTTCACGCCGGACGGCAGGTTGAGCCGCATCAGCGCATCGACGACTTTTGGATTGGGATCGAGGATGTCGATGATCCGCTTGTGCGTCCGCATCTCGAATTGCTCACGGGAGTCCTTGTCGATGAACGGTGACCGGATCACCGTCCACTTGTTGATCTCGGTGGGCAGCGGGATCGGTCCGGCCGTCGACGCGTTCGTTCGCCGCGCGGTATCCACGATCTTGTCCGCGGCCTGGTCCAGGACGCGGTGATCGTAGGCCTTCAGCCGGATGCGGATTTTCTGTGCCACGACCCTACTTGATCACCTTGGTGGCCACGCCGGAGCCGACCGTGCGACCACCCTCGCGGATGGCAAAGCGCATCTTCTCTTCCACGGCGATCGGCGTGATCAGCTTGATCTTCATGTTCAGGTTGTCCCCGGGCATGACCATCTCGGTCCCCTCGGGCAGCTCCACCTCGCCGGTGACGTCCGTGGTGCGGACGTAGAACTGCGGGCGATAGCCCTTGAAGAACGGCGTGTGACGGCCGCCTTCCTCCTTGGTGAGGACGTACACCTGCGAGTCGAATTCGGTGTGCGGCTTGATCGAGCCCGGCTTGGCCAGCACCTGGCCGCGCTGGATCTCCTCGCGCTTGATGCCGCGGAGCAGGCAGCCGACGTTGTCACCCGCCTGGCCCGAGTCCAGCAGCTTGTGGAACATCTCGACGCCGGTCACAACCGTCTTGCGAGTGTCGTGGATGCCGACCATCTCGACCTCCTCGTTGACCTTGACCTGGCCACGCTCGATCCGGCCGGTGACCACCGTGCCACGACCTTCGATCGAGAACACGTCTTCGATCGGCATCAGGAAGGGCAGGTCCAGCGGACGCTCCGGGACCGGGATGTAGCTGTCGACCGCATCCATCAGCTTCATGATCGAGTCTTCCCACTGCGCGTCACCCTCCAGCGCCTTGAGCGCCGAGACCTTGACCACCGGGACGTCGTCGCCCGGGAAATCGTACTTGGAGAGCAACTCGCGAACCTCGAGCTCGACGAGCTCCAGGATCTCGGGATCGTCGACCGCGTCCACCTTGTTAAGTGCCACGACGATCCGCGGCACGCCAACCTGGCGGGCGAGCAGGATGTGCTCGCGGGTTTGCGGCATCGGGCCGTCCGTCGCGGCGACGACCAGGATCGCGCCGTCCATCTGGGCGGCGCCCGTGATCATGTTCTTGATGTAGTCGGCGTGACCGGGGCAGTCCACGTGCGCGTAATGGCGCTTGTCCGTCTCGTACTCGACATGGGCCGTGGCGATCGTGATCCCACGGGCCTTCTCCTCGGGAGCGTTGTCGATCGAGTCGAAGGAGCGGAATTCAGCGAATCCCTTCTTGGACAGGACCTTCGTGATCGCCGCCGTCAGCGTGGTCTTGCCATGGTCGATGTGACCGATGGTCCCGACGTTGACGTGTGGCTTGGTGCGCTCGTACTTTTTCTTCGCCATTCTTACTCCTTGTTCGAATCCTCCCTACGCTCGGGACTTGGCCACGATTTCTTCGGCAATTGACTTCGGAACGTCTTGATAGTGGTGGAACTCCATGCTGTACACGGCGCGACCCTGGGTCTTCGACCGCAGATCGGTGGCGTAGCCGAACATGTTGCCCAGCGGCACGTACGCCTTGACGACCTGCATCGTGGTGCGGCCCTCCATCCCGAGGATCTGGCCACGCCGCGAGCTGATGTCGCCGAGGATCTCGCCCATGAATTCCTCCGGCATGACGACCTCGACCTTCATGATCGGTTCCAGCAGCGCCGGCTGGCCCTTCTGCATCCCATCCTTGGCCGCCATCGAGCCGGCGATCGTGAACGCCATCTCGTTGGAGTCCACTTCGTGGTAGGAGCCGTCGACCAGCGTCGCCTTGACGTCGACCACCGGGTACCCGGCCAGAACACCGCTGTTGAGCGCCTGGATGACGCCCTTCTCGACCGCGGAGTGGTATTCCTTGGGAATCGAGCCGCCGACGATCTTGTTGATGAACTCGAAGCCCTTGCCGGTCTCGTTGGGCTCGATGTCGATCTCGGCATGGCCGTACTGACCGCGCCCACCCGACTGGCGCACAAAGCGCCCGACGCCGTGCGCCTTCCGCTTGATCGTCTCGCGGTAGGCGACCTGCGGCTTGCCGACGTTGGCGTCCACCGCGAACTCGCGCAGCATCCGGTCGACGATGATCTCGAGGTGGAGCTCACCCATGCCCGCGATGATCGTCTGGGCGGTCTCCTCGTCGGTGCGGACCTTGAAGGTCGGATCCTCCTCCGCGAGCTTGGCCAGCGCCTGGCCCATCTTCTCCTGGTCCGCCTTGGTGCGCGGCTCGATCGCCACGCTGATGACCGGCTCGGGGAAGACGATCGACTCCAGCAGGATCGGGTTGTCCTCGTCGGAGAGGGTGTCGCCGGTGGTGGTCGACTTCAGGCCGATCGCTGCGGCGATGTCGCCGGCGTAGACCTCCGGAATCTCCTCGCGGTGGTTGGCGTGCATCTGCAGGATGCGGCCGACCCGCTCCTTCGTCCCGCGCGTCGCGTTCCAGACGTAGGAGCCTGACTTGAGCGTGCCGGCGTAAACGCGGAAGAACGTCAGCTTCCCGACATAGGGATCGGTCGCGATCTTGAACGCCAGGCCGGCAAAGGGCTGATTGTCGGCAGGCTGGCGTCGCTCCGGCTCGCTGCTCTTGGGGTTGATACCCTCCACGCCGAGCTTGTCCAGCGGCGACGGCAGGAAGTCGACGATGGCGTCGAGCATCGGCTGCACGCCGCGGTTGCGCAGCGCGGCGCCGCAGAGGACCGGCACGAACTTGCCGGCGACGGTGCCCTTGCGGATGGCCGCGACGATTTCTTTGCCGCTGATCGGCTGGTCTTCCAGGTACTTATGCAGGAGGGCATCGTCAAACTCGGCGACCGCCTCGACCAGCAGCTTGTGGTACACCTCCACCTGCTCGCGCATCGCGGCCGGGACCTCCTCGGTCTCAATCGTGCTGCCGTCCTCGTCGGTATAGATGATCGCGACCTTGTTGATCAGGTCGACCATCCCCTCGAAGGTGTCCTCGCCGCCGATCGGCAGCTGGATCGGGACCGCGTTGGCGCCCAGGCGCTCACGGATCGACTTGTAGGCCATGAAGAAGTCGGCGCCCATCCGGTCCATCTTGTTGATGAACGCAATCCGGGGGACCTCGTAGCGGTCCGCCTGGCGCCAGACCGTCTCGGACTGGGGCTCGACGCCGGCCACGGCGTCGAAGACCGCCACCGCGCCGTCCAGGACGCGCAGGCTCCGTTCGACCTCGACCGTGAAGTCTACGTGCCCGGGTGTGTCGATAATATTGATATGGAAGCCCCGCCAGGTGGCGGCGGTAGCGGCCGAGGTGATGGTGATGCCGCGCTCCTGCTCCTGGACCATCCAGTCCATCGTGGCCGCGCCCTCATGCACCTCGCCCATCTTGTGGATCCGGCCGGTGTAATAGAGGATGCGCTCGGTCGTGGTCGTCTTGCCGGCGTCGATGTGCGCCATGATGCCGATGTTCCGGACCGTCTCGAGCGGGTAGCTACGGTGGTTGACCTTGGCTTCAGGCATGGGCTAGTACCGGAAGTGGCTGAAGGCCTTGTTACTCTCGGCCATCTTGTGGGTTTCTTCGCGCCGCTTGATGGTGGCGCCGACGCCGTTGGCGGCGTCCATCAGTTCGCCCGCCAGCTTCTCCTGCATCGACTTCCCGGAGCGGGCGCGGGCGAAGCGGACGATCCAGCGCCGGGCCAGCGCGGAGCGCCGTTCCGGCTTGATCTCGACCGGGACCTGGTAGGTGGCGCCACCGATGCGGCGAGGCTTGACCTCGAGCACCGGGGTGGCGTTCTTCAGGGCGAGGTCGAAGACCTCGATCGGGTCCTTCTTGGAGACCGCCTTGATCCGATCCAGAGAGCCGTAGACGACCCGCTCGGCGGTGCTGCGCTTGCCGCGCTGCATCACGACGTTGACGAACTTGGCTACGCCTTCGTGTGTGTACACGGGGTCGGGCAGCGTGATACGTTTTTGAATCCGGGCGCGTCTCGGCATTAGGAGGCCTTCTTCGCCTTTTCTTTCTTGGCGCCGTACTTCGAGCGGCCCTGCTTGCGCCCCTTGGCGCCGGCGGTGTCGAGGGTGCCGCGGACAACGTGGTACCGGCAACCGGGGAGGTCCTTGACGCGGCCGCCGCGGATCAGCACCACGGAGTGCTCCTGCAGGTTGTGCCCGATACCCGGGATGTAGGCCGTGACCTCCTGGCGGGAGGTGAGGCGTACACGCGCGACTTTCCGCAGGGCGGAGTTGGGCTTCTTGGGCGTCGTCGTGTAAACGCGCACGCAGACACCCCGTCGCTGCGGTGAACTCTGCAGCGCCGGCGCCTTCGTCTTCTTCGTCAATGGCTTGCGGCCATACCGGATGAGTTGTGAAATCGTGGGCATAGTGTATTCCCGCGCTTTTCAGGGCGCGAAGGGGTATTCTACGGCGGCTCCGAGTCGACTGTCAAATCGTATCGGCCGCGCTAGCGGTTGGAGAGGATGATGGCGAGGGCAACAGCCCCCAGCACGGCGACCCCGATGACGACTGCGATCAGCATCAGGCCGACCATCAGGACGTCGTCGCCTCAGGGCGCGGCTGGAGGACACAGAACTCGTTGCCCTCCGGATCGGCGAGGACGACCCAGGACACATCCTTCTGGCCGATGTCGATGCGGCGGGCCCCCAGCCCGATCAGGCGCTCGACTTCAACGTACTGGTCGTCAGGCCGGAGGTCGAGGTGGACCCGATTCTTGACCGACTTGGCCTCCGGGACCTTCTGAAAGAGGAAGTCCGGTTGGTCCCCGCCCGGCTCGAGCCACCACTCGCCATGCTCCGGCCCGTTCAGCGGCAGGTTGAGTGCCTGGCTCCAGAAGCGGGCGACCTTCTCCGGGTCGTCGCAGTCGATCACGATGGTGGACCAGCGCAGCGGCACGGGTCTCAGCCTAGCTCACTCATTGCCCTTGATCGAGGCCAGCGGGTAGAGCTCGTGCTCGATCGTCGCCAGCCCGGCGCGGGTGACGGCCTCCACCACCTCGCGGGAGGACTTGTAGGCGTCCTTCGACTCGTCGATCGGCACGTTGCCATGCAGGTTGACGACAATCCCGGCCGCCTTGTAGTCGTCATCCACGGCTCGCTGGTTCAGCGTCTTGCGGGCTGCGCCGCGGGACATACGCCGGCCGGCGCCGTGGTTGACGGAGTAGCCGCTGATCGAGGCGCCGGGCGTCGCCCGCAGGATGAAGCTGGCGTCGTGGTTGGAGCCGGGGATCAGCACCGGATGGCCGCTCGCCTCCCACTGGGTTCCATTGAGATAGTTATGGCCGGCCGGGAAGGCGCGGGTCGCCCCTTTCCGGTGGACGTGCACCCAGCCGAACTCGGGCGAGAGCTCGCGCTGGACGAGGTTGTGACTGATCTCGTAGACGAGCGAGAGCGGTTGCTTAAAAACCTCCTCGAACGCGAGCGCGATCTGCTCGAACATCGTGAATCGATTCACGATCGCGAAGTTGGCCCCGGCCGCAACCGCGTTGAGGTAGTTCGTGTAATGGGGCGAGTCGGGCATGAAGTAGCCGAGGTCGAGCGCCTTGATCGCCGGATTCTCCGCCCGCGCCTGCTGGAAATAGTTGGTTGCCAGGCCGTGGCCAAAGCCGCGGCTACCGGAGTGCATCTGGACGTAGAGCGTGTCCGTGCCGAGGTTGCCCTGGAGCTCGATGAAATGGTTGCCGCCGCCCAGCGTGGCCAGCTGCGGAATACCGC
>JALYYC010000154.1 GCA_030946755.1 Candidatus Dormiibacterota bacterium | reverse complement strand
CAAGCGGCCGACCGGGAGAGTCTTGCTAAGAAGGAGGTGACCTGGAATGGCCGCAAAAAAGAAGTCCGCAGGCGGAAAGAAGAAGTCGTCCGCGAAGAAGTCGTCGAAGAAGAAGTAGTCAGTTCCTGAAACTGACCGCGATGCAGCCGGCGTCACGTGACGCCGGCTGTGCCATTCTTAGGGCGTGATCGGCCTCAACCAGGCCCGGGACTTCCTTCGGCCCCGCCATAACGGCATCCTTGCCACGATCAAGCGCGACGGGCGGCCGCAGCTGTCCAACATCCTGTACGTCCTCGACGACGACGGCCGGATCAAGGTGTCGGTGACCCAGACGCGCGCCAAGACGCACAACCTCCGGCGGGACCCGCGAGCGAGCCTTCACGTCCAGGGTCGCGACTGGTACGAGTTCCTGGTGGTCGACGGGGTGGCCGAGCTTGTCGAGGGCCCCGGGGTCGGCGCCTCGCTGCGGGACTACTATCGCAAGGCCCGAGGGGAACATCCGGATTGGGCCGAGTACGACGCGGCGATGATCAAGGATCAGCGGCTGCTGCTGTCGATTTCGATCGAGCACGCCTACGGCATGCTCCGCTAGGGCAGGGGCTCGCTAGCGGACCGCCAAGCAGGTCACCGTCTTGAAGACGCCATCGATCTTCTGGATGTTTTCGACGATCACCGAGCCGATGCCGGCCACGTCAGGGGCCTCGACCTGGGCAATCACGTCGTACTCGCCGGTGATCGCGTCGGCGAGCTGGATACCTTTCACGCCCTGAAGGGATTTGGCCACGTCGATCGCCTTGCCGGCGGACGCATTGATCAAGACATAGGCTCGCATTCGGGCACCTCCTCGAGATTGTGCCGTTCAGGATACGGCTTTGGCCATGGGTAAGATGGATCGATGACGTCTATGACGGCCGTGGTCAAGGCCACGGCGTCACCAGGTGCCGGGCTGCAGCAGGTGCCGATCCCGGAGCCGGGCGCCGACGACGTCCTGATCGAAGTGGCGGCGTCCTCCATTTGTGGCACCGATGTCCACATCTACGACTGGAACGACTGGGCCAAAGAGCACATCCATCCACCGCGGGTCTTCGGGCACGAGATGTCCGGCCGCGTCGTCGCCGTGGGGAACAAAGTGACCGACATCACGGCCGGCACGTTCGTCGCGGTCGAAACCCATTTTGTCGATCACACCTGCCGCCAGTGCCAGCGGGGCCTCTATCACCTGTGCGAGAACGTGCGGGTCCTTGGTGTCGACCGTGACGGTGCCTTTGCCCGCTACGTGGCGATCCCTGCCGAGAACTGCTGGCGGAACGCTCCCGGGTTGAGCGCCGAGGTCGCCGCCCTCCAGGAGCCGTTCGGGAATGCGGTCCACGCGGCGACGGCGGCTCCGCTGAAAGACAATGCGGTGGCGATCTTCGGCGCCGGCCCGATTGGGCTCTGCGCGATCGGCATCGCCCGCGCCGAGGGAGCCGTCGCCATCTACGTGATCGAGCCCAATGCCTTCCGGCGCGAACTCGCCGAGCGGATGGGTGCGACCGCGGCGCTGGCCCCATCGCCGCAAACCGTCGAGGAGATCCGGCGACGCAATGGCGGTGTCGGGGTGGACGCGGTGCTCGAGTTCTCCGGGCACCCGATGGCGGTCGAGCAGGGTCTCCAGGTGCTGCACAGCGGTGGATGGATCAGTCTCCTCGGCATTGGCGACCGGCCGGTGACGCTCGACCTGAACAACCTGGTCGTCATGAAGGGCATCACAATCTACGGCATCTTCGGCCGGCGGATCTGGGATACCTGGGAGCGAACCTCCGCCTACCTGGCCTCCGGCCGGGTGGACGTGACGCCCTTGATCACCCACCGGTTCCCGCTCGAGGACTTCCAGGAGGCCATGAGCCAGATGAAAAGCGGGCAATCCGGAAAGGTCGTACTCTTGCCAGCATGATTTCTGCCAGGACCCAGTTCGTCACCGAGGAGATGGCGGCGCTCCGCCAGCAGGGCCTCTTCCGCCCGCTCCGCGTGCTTGGCTCAGCGCAGGACACGGAGGTGACGGTCGATGGGAAGCGGGTGCTCAACCTTTCCTCGAATAACTACCTGGGCCTGACGACTCACCCGCGGCTGAAACAGGCCATGGTTGCCGCGACCGAGCAGTGGGGCGCGGGATCGGGGGCGGTGCGAACCATCGCTGGGACGATGGCCATTCATGAAGAGCTCGAGAATCGGCTGGCCGACTTCAAACATGCGGAGGCGTCGCTGGTCTTTCAGTCCGGCTTCACCGCGAACCTCGGCGTCCTTCAGGTGCTGGTCAAGGAGGGTGACGTCATCATCAGCGACGAGCTGAATCACGCCTCCATCATCGACGGCATCCGGCTGTCGAAAGCGGAGCGCTCCATCTTCAAGCACCGCGACATGGACGATCTGGAGCGCCACCTGGAGAAGCATCGCG
>JALYYC010000138.1 GCA_030946755.1 Candidatus Dormiibacterota bacterium | reverse complement strand
CTGATCGCGTGCTCCGTCAGGTAGAAGCGATCTTGGCAACTATCCCTGACATTCTTACTTTTTCACGACGCACCGGCTTCAGCCTGGGAGGAGGACTTACCGAGGCGAATTCGGGCGATTTTTTTGTCCGGCTTAAGCCGCCGCCTAGACGTTCGATCGATGTCGTAATGGCCGACGTCCGAGGTCAGATCGAGCAAAAGGTGCCCGGTATCACAGCCGAGATGTCGCAACTGCTGGAAGATCTTATCGGAGATCTCACGGCGGTTCCTCAGCCTATCGAAATCAAACTGTTTGGCTCTGACCCAAAAGAGCTGCTGAAAGTCGGTCCACAAGTGGCGCAGGCCATTTCGAAACTGAAGGGGATCATAGACGTCAAAAATGGCGTTGTGATCGCCGGCGACGCCCTGGAGATCAACGTTAATAGGCAGCAGGCGGAAATCGAAGGTATCACCCCCGGCGCGTTGACCACGCAACTGAATGACTATCTTACAGGCAATGTGCCAAGCAAGGTCGAACAGACGCTCAAAGTGATCGATATCCGGGTTTGGATTCCCGCCGACTACCGTGGAACTGCAGATAACCTCCGCCGCCTGCAGATACGTGCGAACGACGGCCACCTTGTGCCGCTCGAACGCATTGCTCGGATCGATACCGTCACCGGCTTGCCGGAGATCGATCGCGAGAATCTGCGCCGGACGGTGGCTGTGACGGCGCGGGTCACAGGAATGAGTGTAGGCACCGCTGCCAGCGAGGTCGACGGTCTGCTTAAAACTGCAAACATTCTTCCTAAAGGGATCACTTATGAGCTCGGGGGTCTCTACAAACAGCAGCTCATCGCCATGCACGACCTTACGATCGTTTTCGTATCTGCGCTTGTACTTGTCTTCATTCTGCTGCTGTTTCTGTATCAGAGCTTCCTCATCGCAAGCGTCATCCTGGCGATGCCAATTCTCGCGACAGGCGCCGTTTTCGTTGGCCTCTGGATCACCGGGACGGAGCGCAACATTACCGCCATGATGGGAATGACGATGGTCATCGGAATCGTCACAGAAATCGCCATCTTTTACTTTTCAGAATACCGCGATCTCGACAACCGGAAAGAAGCCGACAGCGTGATCGAGGCAGCCGTGAACCGGTTTCGCCCGATCGCGATGACAACAGTCGCCGCCATCCTGGCGCTCCTTCCGTTGAGTTTTGCGTTGGGCCAAGGCTCGGGAATGTTGCAGCCATTGGCAATCACGATCATTTCCGGCCTAATCGTACAAATCCCGCTCGTGCTCTGGGTCATGCCGGTCGCTTTTTCCGGGCTCAGGAAAATTCGGTGGTCACGCGGCAAATAAATCATGTGCGATCGTGCGGATGCGTTTTCTCCCCGCGACGAGGTAGAACGGGGCCGAACGGAAATTGTGTGCATTGCAAGCCTACGAGTAATCAGGGGCCCTGGATCTCACGCCGCCCTTGCGGTTTCCGAGCCATGCCGGCGGAACTGATTTCCGGACCAATGGTTGACTTCGACATGCCGGGATGCGGTCGATGCGATTCTCAACGATAATAATTGCTCTAGCGGCCAACGGAATGATCATTTTGGCTAGTGCTACAACGCTTGAAGCGCGTATGCGGGCTGCAGCGCCGATCGGACATCGTCAACCGGAGGCTGATCAGCTGCCGGCTTGGGTCAGGCGCAATGAAGGAACTAGAACGTTAAGGCAAGAAAGGCTGGACCGGAAGTTGAACAGTATCTGCCGTGGTTGCGGAAAGCATTTGCATTGAGTTGAGTGCCGTCGCTGCCATCAACGGGAACTTTGGCGAGGCGAAACATCGTGGCTTCATTGGTCATTCCGAAAAGCGCCATCGATTCAACTGCAAAGGCAGTTTCGCCAGGTCAAATGAGCGCGAGATGATCCCCCTATGGTTACATACCTTGTCGGTGGGATTTCTCGCGCTGGGATTTTCTTGCGCGATTGTGATCGTGATCGACGAGTGGAATCATCCGCAACACATGTGGATCATGAATATCGTGTGGCCGTTGACCGCATTGTTCGGGACGGGGCTTTGGCTATGGGGCTATTTTCGGTTTGGCCGTCTCGCGACCAAGCAGGCGATGATGCCGGCCGGGCGGCGCGGACACGATCGCCCCGCCCGGGAGAAGCCATTCCCCGCAGTGGTTGCCGAAGCCGCTTCCCATTGCGGCAGCGGCTGCACTCTGGGCGATATCTGCGCGGAATGGCTGGCGTTCGGCCTGCCCACCGTTGCGGTATGGCTCGGCTGGCATTCCCTGTTTTCCGAAAAGATCTTTGCCGTCTGGATACTGGACTACATTTTTGCCTATGTCATCGGAATCGTTTTTCAATACTACACGATTGCGCCGATGCGCAATCTCGGGTTCGCGGAGGGCGTATGGGCGGCGATCAAAGCCGATACGCTGTCTCTCACCGCCTGGCAGGTCGGGATGTACGGCTTCATGGCCGTCGCTTACTTTTGGATTTTCCGCCGCGGGTTTGGCGTCGAATTGGCGGTCGACACCGCCGAATTCTGGTTTGTCATGCAAATCGCCATGATTTTTGGCTTTATCACGAGCTATCCAGTAAACTGGTGGCTGATAAGGGTGGGTATGAAGGAGCGGATGTGAATCGGATGGGCGAACTACAGTCCCAGGAGATAACGCACACAATCATACCCTCGAAGCGAATCCTTTGAACCGCAAGGGGTTCATGCAGGCGGGCGCGCGGGTTTCTTGTCGACCTTCTTGGACCAAGAGCGATAATACGCGAGTGCCGTCATCATCGCGATCCCGACCGTACTCACGACGATCTGCATCCAGATATCACTCGAAATCTCTACGAGCGCGACATGCGCCGCCACCGCAAGAAAAACCCCAAAACAGAAAACTTCGAGCGACTGCTGGCCGCACGTAATCATGGGCTTGAAAATCGGCCAATGGAGGCCCGGCCAGTCGCGAGGCAAGAATCTCGTGATAAAGAAGGCGAGGATGATGAAATGTATAACGCGGTAAGGCGCAAGGTTCGTCTTGTCGTTGGGGTTGAAGGTATCGAAAAGCCAGGCCGGCATCACGTCGGCGAGTGCTGGAAATCGTCCGGCTATCGTCATGACCAACGCGAACGCGAGATAGGCGCCTCCAAGCACGAGCACCGCTCGCGACCGGATTAACGTCATAGACTCGAGTGCGCCGCCCAGCGCGAACCATCCACCGAAGACGAACAACAACTGCCAGCAGAACGGGTTAAAATACCAATATCCATCGGGATAGGCGTGCAGGTTCCAACCGAAATGCCGCGCCGCCAGATAGAGCAGGAAGGACCCCGCCAGCGTCACGTTCGGCCGCCGCAACATTGCCCACAGTACGCCGGGGAATAACACCATCAGCAAGATATAGAGCGGCAGCACGTCCATATTAACAGGTTTGAATGCGAGAATAAGTCCCTGGTACAGCGTTTCAGCCGGGTTGCTCATGAAGCGCGCGACGTTGAACTGGTTCTTCAGGTTTGGGTTGTCGTAGCGCTGAGCCAAGTATCCGATCTCCGCAATGTACATCACGAACAGGATGATGTGCGCCACATAAATCTGCCAGGCCCGTTTGACGAGCCTTGTGCCGCCGATGAAGAATCCGCGGTCCAGCATCATGCGCCCGTAGACGAATGAGGCCGTGTAGCCGGAAATGAAGACGAACAGATCCGCCGCGTCGCTGAAACCGTAGTTGCGCTGGGTGATCCAATTCATCGCGTTATTGGGAATGTGGTCGAGGAAAATCGCCCAGTTGGCGAACCCCCGCAACAGATCGAGGCGGTAGTCGCGACCTTTGGGCGGTAGAGTGGCTTCGATCTCCATGGTGTTTCTCCTCAACCTCGTCAGGCGAACACCTGACGCAGGACCTGCGCTCGGCTTAACCACCGGTCGTAGCACAGCTCGATGTTTCGACGACATCTTGAGGGCAGATGGGCCGGTCAGCCGCTTGTCGAGAGTGAAAACTGCGTGCGCGTCTGTTCGAATGCCATAAGACGATTTGCTACCCCGGTTGAATGGAACCCTTCAGGCAGAGGCCCGTTACGCCTGCTCCACGGCTGCGAGCGATGGGCGGGAAGTGTAATGGCTGAAAATGACGCCGTTGAAGTAAACGGCACCCCCACAGTGGAGTACGACGGACCCGCCGGCGGCTGGGGATCACTGAAGGGCATTGCCCAAATCTTCGGAAAGGAATGGGACACCCCTGCCGCACTCGAAACCCTGATGCGGCAGAACAAGCCGAAGGGCTTTATGTGTGTTTCCTGCTCCTGGGCCAAGCCAGCCGATCATCATACCTTTGAATTTTGCGAGAACGGCGCCAAGGCGACGCTTTGGGAGCTGACCACGCTCCGCTGCACCCCCGACTTTTTTGCCGAACACACGGTGACCGAGCTGCGGAATTGGAGTGACTATGATCTCGAACAGCAGGGACGCCTGACGCACCCGATGCGCTACGACGCCGAGAGCGATCACTACGTGCCATGCCAATGGGAGGAAGCCTTCCAGGGCATCGGCGAGCAGCTCCGGTCATTCGATCCGAAGTCAGTCATCTTCTATTCGTCGGGACGGGGGAGCCTGGAGACCTCGTACCTTTATGCGCTGTTCGGTCGACTTTACGGCAATAACAATCTGCCGGACTCGTCGAACATGTGTCACGAGACCACGGGAGTCGCCCTCAAAAAGTCGATCGGCGTCGGCGTCGGCACCGCCGTTTTCGACGACCTCGCCAAATGCGATGCGATGTTCTTCTTTGGCCAGAATCCGGGATCGAACAGCCCGCGCTTCCTTCATCCCCTGCAGGAGGCGGCCAAGCGCGGCGTTCAGATCATCACGTTCAATCCGGTCCGGGAAAAAGGGCTCGAGGCTTTCGTCAATCCTCAAAATCCGGCCGAGATGTTGACGGGCAAGGAAACCGTCATCAGCAGCCAGTACCATCAGGTCAAAGTCGGCGGCGACATCGCGGTCATCCTGGGGATATGCAAACATGTCTTCGCCGCCGACGACAACGCCAAAGTGAACGGCAGCAAGCGCGTCTTGGATACCGCATTCATCGAGCATCACACCAGTGGCCTTGATGAGTTCGAAGCTAAGGTACGCGAAACTTCATGGCAGGAGATCGAAGCGGCCTCGGGCCTCACGCGTCAAGTCATCGAAGGCGCCGCGCAGGTCTACGTCGAGGCGGAACGCGTCATCGGTATCTACGGTATGGGCCTGACCCAGCACGTTCATGGCTTCCAGAACGTGACGATGTTTGTAAACATGCTTCTGCTCAGAGGGAATATCGGCCGCGAGGGCACCGGGATTTCTCCGGTACGCGGTCATTCCAACGTTCAGGGGCAGCGAACGGTTGGGATTGCCGACAAGCCCGAGCTTGTTCCGTTAGATAAACTCGCAAAGCAGTTCGGCTTCGAACCGCCGCGCGAAAAGGGTATGAACACGGTCGAGGCGTGCGAGGGTATCATTGCCGGCAGGGTCAAGGCGTTTTTCGGCCTCGGCGGCAATTTCGTCCGGGCCATTCCGGAGCGCGGCCTGATGGAGGAAGCATGGACGCGGATGGAGCTGACCGTTCAAATCGCGACCAAGCTCAACCGCAGCCATCTCGTCAACGGTAAGTCGGCTTTTCTCCTGCCTTGCCTTGGCCGCACCGAGGAGGACATCCAGGCCAGCGGCCCGCAGACGGTGACCATGGAGGACACCTTCAGTTGCATCCACGGCTCGATTGCCCGCCGCAAACCAGCAAGCGAACACCTCAGGTCCGAACTGGCGATCGTCGCCGGCCTGGCAAAGGCGTGCCTGCCGCCCAATCCCAAGGTAAAATGGGATGACTGGGTCTGCGATTATGGCCTCGTGCGTGACCTCATCGCCGAAACCTATCCGGATGAATTCCACGACTTCAACGCACGCATGTTCACCCCCGGAGGGTTCTATCGGGGCAATGCAGCCCGTGAACGCATCTGGAAAACGAAGAGCGGCAAGGCCGAGTTCACGACGCCGACAACCCTGACATCCACGGGCTTCAAGGACGCGCCAGGCCGCTACCGACTGCTCACCATGCGCAGCAACGACCAGTTCAATACAACTATCTACGGGCTCAGCGACCGGCTGCGAGGAATTGAGGGCACACGGGATGTGCTGTTGATGAACCCGGATGACATTGCACGGGCCGGGCTTGCGGATGGACAGATGGTTTCGCTCTTAAGCGACGCAGATGATGGCGTTCACCGCGAGGTCGGACCGTTAAAGATCGTGCCCTTCAGGCTGCCGGATGGCTGTGTAGGGTCTTATTACCCCGAGATGAATCCGCTCATTGCCTTGTCGCATCACGACGAGAAATCAAAGACGCCTGCCAATAAATCGGTCCCGGTGCGCATCCGATCCTGATTTTCCCCTTGCGCATCGTAAAAGTTGAGAAGACGGACGTATGCAGATCTTCCGTCCCGGCGCCAATACGATTGCCACGATACTGCTGGCTTGTCTCGGTGTGATTCCGATTCTGACGGTCGGCCTAGCGTATCAGATTTCAGGATCGCCCTATATCACGCAGCAAAACGTGACACGCGATCAGCCGATACCATTCAGCCATGAACACCATGTCGGCGGGTTGGGACTCGATTGCCGCTATTGTCACACCTCGGTCGAGAAGGCGCGCTTCGCCGGATTGCCACCCACCGAAACCTGCATGACCTGCCATTCCCAGATCTGGACCAACGCGCAAATGCTGGCGTCGGTGCGGGCAAGCCTGGCCGAGAACAAGCCGATCCGCTGGCAGCGCGTGAACCAGCTTCCCGGCTATGTCTATTTCGATCATTCCATTCATATCGCAAAGGGTGTCGGATGCTCGACGTGTCACGGGCCGATTCATGAAATGAAGCTGACTCGTCAGGCGGAGCCGTTGACCATGAAATGGTGCCTCGATTGCCACCGCGATCCGGCGAAGCACATCCGCCCGCGCGAGGCCGTGTTCGATCCGGGCTGGAAACCTTCCGGGAACAGCGAAGAGTCCGGACAGAAACTACTCGCAGCCTATCATATCCGCACCGACCACCTCACGGATTGCTCCATATGTCACCGGTGAACGAGTTGCCCGTCAAGGGATCGCAGTTCTACCAGCGTGGGCCGAGAGCGCTCAATCGGCGTCAGGCTCTCGGCTTGCTTGCCACCGGCATCGCGACAGGCCTCGCTGCCTGCAGCAAGCCCTCCGAACAGATCGTTCCATACGTACGCTTGCCCGAAGGCATCGTCCCAGGTCAGCCCCTGAAATTCGCGACGACGCTGCCGCTCTCAGGGTTCGGACGCGGTGTTATCGTTACGTCAATCGATGGCCGCCCGATCAAGGTCGAGGGCAATCCGCGACATCCGGCCAGCCTCGGAGCAACCGACGTCTTTTCGGAAGCCGCGGTATTGTCGCTCTATGATCCGGACCGCTCGCGCACGGTACTGAACAAGGGCGCGATCACCTCCCATGACGCCTTTCGGCTGGCGCTGCAACGCCAGCTCGAGCAGATGCAGAAAACGGGAGGCGAAGGCTTTCGGCTTCTGACGGGGCATGTCACATCCCCGACGATGTTGCGGCAGATCGACGATCTCCTTGAGCTGTTTCCGAAAGCCTCGTGGCACGCCTATGAGCCGATCGACAATGAAGCGGACCGTGCCGGCGCCGCCCTCGCCTTTGGCAAACCGCTGGAAACGGTACCCCGGCTGGAAAAGGTCAAGGTTCTGCTGACCCTCGATGCCGATCCTCTCGGTCAAGGGCCGGATCAGTTGCGAAATGCCCGTGGTTTCGCATCTCGCCGGATGCCAAGCGCCGGCGGGTTCTCGCGCATCTACAGTGTTGAGGCCGCGCCGACGCTAACCGGGGCCAAGGCAGATCACCGGATGGCACTGCACCCGCATTTGATCGGCGAAGTGGCTATTGCAATCGCCCATTCGATGGGCGCGGGAATTAGGGAAGCAGTGCTGCCGGAAAAGGCCATGCAATTTGCTAAGCAGTCCGCCGCGGATCTTTCGGCAAACAGGGGTGGCGCTTTCATCATGGCCGGACGGGCGCTGTCCCCGCAGACGGCCGCGCTGGTGCATTGGATCAATGCCCGCCTGCATGCGCCCGTCGATCTGATAGAACCCGTCAGCCGTACCCCCGGCGGTCGCGAAGCCGGCACCCTGCCCGACCTGACACGTGCGCTTCAATCCGGCGCTGTCGATCAGTTCGTCGTGATCGGCGCTAACCCGGGCTACGACGCGCCTGCCGACCTGGAATTCGCCAAGCATTCGGCAAAGGCTGGCTTCCGTCTCCACGTAGGTCGCTATGTCGACGAAACGGCCGCCCTCTCGACGTGGCACATCCCGCAAACCCATGACCTGGAAGCATGGTCAGACCTGCGATCCATCGATGGCACCGCAAGTATCGTCCAGCCACTCATCCGACCGCTGTATCGCACTTGGACGGACCACGATGTTCTGGCGCTTCTCATGGGGCATTCAGACACATTGCCATATGACATGGTGCGGGAGACGTGGAAACCAAGAGAGGGGAACGATTTCGAGGCGTGGTGGACCAGCGCCTTGCATGATGGCGTGATCGCAGGAAGTGCTGTCGTGGCTGCGCCGGCAGACCCGGCTCTTCCAATTGTTACGGCAGCCACGACGCCCCCCGATACCAGTATGACAATTGTGTTGAGACCCGATCCGACCGTTTGGGACGGCACGTTCGCCAACAATGCGTGGCTGCAGGAATGCCCGAAGCCGCTGACCAAACAGGTGTGGGGTAATGCTCTGTCGCTCAATCCGCAGGAGGCCGCAAAGCTTGGGCTGACCTCCGGCGATGTCGTCACGCTCGCCGCGAACGGCCGGCAGGTCGAGGCGCCTGTAATTGTGGAGCCCGGCGTGGCCGACGGCGTCATCAGTCTCACGCTCGGGCTCGGCCGCCGCAACGCTGGAGCGATTGGAACTGGCATTGGCGCCAATGCATTCTCGATTCGGACCTCGGCAAGCCCATGGACGATTCCGAAAGCGACGATCGCAAAGACCGGCAGGCGGGGCGAGATCCTGACCACGCAGAACGTGGTGCGCACGCCGGAAGATGTACGCGAACTTTATCCGCTGCGCGAGTTCTCCGGTCTGGGTAAGCCGAAAGTGCCTTCCGCGGATTCCCCTCCCAGCTTGCTGCCGGAGCGGCCGCGTCCCGACGATGGCCACGCCTGGGCGATGGTGATCGATGCTTCGGTCTGCATCGGCTGCAATGCCTGCGTTGTGGCGTGCCAATCGGAGAACAACGTGGCCGTGGTCGGCCCCGAAGAAGTCGCCCGCGGCCGCGACATGCATTGGCTGCGCGTCGATGTATACGACCACGGTACAGCCGCGCAACCGAAGCCGGGATTTCAGCCGGTCCCTTGTATGCATTGCGAACACGCGCCCTGCGAGCCGGTCTGCCCGGTCGCGGCCTCGGTGCATGATGGCGAGGGACTGAACCTGCAGGTCTACAATCGATGCGTCGGCACCCGGTTCTGCGAGGCGAACTGCCCTTACAAGGTACGCCGCTTCAACTTTTTCGGTTACGCCGACGGCGAGGAATATGCCAATCTTGGCTTCGAGTCCTACCGGGCTCAGAAAAACCCGGAAGTCACGGTCCGGGCGCGCGGCGTCATGGAAAAATGCACGTACTGCGTTCAGCGTATCAGCGGTGCCCGGCGCGCGGCCGAACGTGAGGACCGGCCGATCGGACTGGACGAAGTCAAGACCGCCTGCCAGAGCGCGTGCCCGACCAATGCGATCACGTTCGGCGACCTGCACCAGCAGGACTCGATGGTCAACCGACAAAAGGTCGACGAGCGTCACTACGCCCTGCTCGGGCACCTCGGAACGCGCCCGCGCACGACCTATCTGGCCGACATTCGCAACCTCGCCCCCGGCTTCGACGAGGACGCAACATGAGTCCTGTGCTGGATCCGACCCTGCCCGCCCCGCATCGCTGGATCGCTTCCGAACGCGCGAGCGACGTCGAGGTAACGCAGGCCATCGCCGATCCGGTGTTTGCGCCGGTCGGCAAGGCCTGGTGGATCGCCGTGCTGGTAAGTTTACCGTTCGTCCTGTGGTTCATCGTCTCCATCGGTTGGCTTTTCTACAAGGGAATTGGCATCTGGGGCATCAACTCGACCGTGGTCTGGGGCGTCGCGATCGCCAACTACGTCTGGTGGATAGGCATCGGTAACGCCGGCACACTGATTTCCTCGATGCTGCTATTGACCCGACAGCAATGGCGCGGATCGATCAACCGATTCGCCGAGGCGATGACCCTGTTCGCCGTCGCGATCGCAGGCATCATGCCGATCATCCATCTCGGGCGGCCGATCTACGCCTATTGGCTTGCGCCCTATCCAAATACTATGACGCTTTGGCCGCAGTGGCGCAGCGCCCTGGTCTGGGACTTCTGGGCGATCATCAGCTATCTGCTGTTTTCGATTCTGTTCTTTTACATCGCCCTGATCCCCGATCTTGCGACCATGCGGGACCGTACAAGGACGCGAGCGGGACAGCTCTTGTATGGCGCATTCGCGTTGGGCTGGCGCGGCTCGGCCCGTCACTGGCGGCGCCTCAAGACGCTGCACACCACGATGGCAGCACTTGGCGTCCCCCTGGTATGCTCGGTACATTCGATCGTCGGGCTGGACTTCGCTGCGAGCCTGATGCCGGGCTGGCAGGAAAGTATTTTCCCACCCTATTTTGTAGTCGGCGCGATGTATTCCGGCTTTGCGATGGTGGTCATCCTGGCGCTGGCGATCCGCTGGGGCCTCAGCCTGCAGGCGATCATCACCGCGAACCACTTCGAGGTTATGGGCAGGATCCTGCTGATGGCCTCGATCGTGATGGGTTATTCCTACGCGAGCGAGTGGTTCATGGCGTGGTACGGCGGCAAGCACAGCGAGCGCAGCCTCGTCGCCTTTGAATTTTCCGGCACCTATGCGCCGCTGTTCTGGGCCCTCCTGGCCTGCAATGTCGTGCTACCGCAGGTGCTTTGGTTTCCGGCGGTACGGCGCTCGCTGCCTGCGCTATTCGCAATCGCCGTCGCAATCAACATCGGAATGTGGCTGGAGCGGATCCTGATCGTCTGGAATACGCTCTCGCACGATTACATGCCCAGTCTCTGGCGCAGCTTCCACTTCACGTTCTGGGACTGGTCGTTCCTGATCGCGCCGCTCGGCCTATTCGCCCTGCTATTCCTGCTGTTCATCCGTCTGGTGCCTGCGGTATCAATGTTCGACATGCGCGAACTCGCCCATCAGGAGGGCGCAGCATGAGTGGACAGCTGATAGCCGAATTTGCCAATCCCGAGGTACTCCACGCGGCCCTTCGCCGGGTGAAAGAAGCCGGCCATCAGGCGCTGGATGCCTTCACACCGTACCCGGTCGAAGGCCTTGACGAGGAGCTCGGTATAGCCCCATCACGCATTCGATACGCGATGCTGGCCGGCGGCCTGATCGTCGCCGCCTGTGCATTCGGTTTGCAATGGTACAGCGCCGTGATCGACTATCCCCTGAATAGCGGCGGGCGACCGCTCAATTCCTGGCAGGTGTTTCTGCTTGTTCCGTTCGAAGTCGGCGTGTTTGCCTCTGCGCTGAGCGGGATCGTCGCGTTCCTGTGGTCGTGCGGCCTACCGCGGTTGCATCATCCGTTGTTCGAAATTCCCGGTTTCGAACGCGCCACGCAGGATCATTATTTTCTGCTCGTCGCTGCAAAAGACGCCGACGAAGCGGTCGGCGAGCTGCGTCACGTCCTTGAATCCGCGGGCGCGGTGGTGGTGACGGAGGTCCGGCAGCCATGAACCGCCGCACCCTGCTCTGCCTCGCCGTCGTGCTGCCCCTTGGCGCGTGCGACGATCATTCAATGACGCAGCAGAACCGCTATGTCACCTACGCGCCGGCAGGTCTCTTTCCAGATAATACCGAGGCGCAGCCTTTGCCGGCGGGCGTCGTCGCGCAAGGCGACCTTGATCGGGCCGCGCAATCCGCGAAAACACCCGCCGTCGATGCGGCGCTGCTCGCGCGGGGTCGTCAGCGCTACAATATTTATTGCTCCCCTTGCCACGGCCTGTCCGGAAAAGGCGATGGCATGGTGGTCCAGCGCGGCTTTCCCGCCCCACCCTCGTATCACATCGCCCGGCTGCGCGCCGCGCCCGCGCAGCACTTCTTCGACGTCATCACCAATGGATACGGCGTGATGTACTCTTATGCGTCGCGTGTCGAGCCGCGCGATCGCTGGGCGATCGTGGCCTATGTACGGGCGTTGCAGCAGTCTCAGGGCGCAAAGCTCGCGGACATGCCCGATCTGCGGAGCAAGCTGCCATGAGAACGGAAATCGCGACGCTCGCAGGCAAGACCTTTGCAAACCGTCCGCTCGCGATCGCTGTCGCCATGCTGCTCGCGCTCGAAGGTTTGCTGGCTGTTCTGGGCATGATCGCGCCGACGGAACCCCTGCTCCGCGGCTGGCTCGTGGCGTTCGCCATCTGGAGCACAGTGCCGGTCGGCAGCATGACGCTGCTGATGATCCATCGCCTGACCGGTGGCGCCTGGGGGTGGGCCGCCGCACCGGTGTTGCGGCCGGCGGCCGCCATGACCCCGCTGGTCGCGCTGGGATTCGTGCCTATCCTTATATCGCTTCCCCACATTTACCCGTGGGCCGCCGATCCGTCGGCTATTCCGGCCGATGTCGCGCGATGGTATTTGAACGGTCCCTCGTTTTTGATCCGGTCGCTGATCGCACTCGGCGGCTGGTCGTTGCTCGCCATCGTGTTTGCCACCGGCCGGGGCAGCCGCCTGCTCGCCGGGCTCGGGCTGGCATTTTTCGGCCTGACCATCAGTCTGGTGGCAGTCGACTGGTATCTGTCGCTGGAGCCGCATTACGTTGCGTCGACTTTTGCCGCCATGATTGCGATCCAACAACTGCTCGCGGCGCTTGCCATCACCGCATTGATCGGCGCGCCGACGATTGAAGGCAAGGTGGCCGGTGATCTCGGCGCGTTCCTAATTGCAACGCTGCTCGGCGTCGTTTATCTCGAACTCATGACGTTCGTCGTCGCATGGTACGGCGACCTGCCGGAGAAGGCGGCCTGGTTCCTGAAACGGGGCGGCCCGGGATGGATCGCCGTTCTGTTGGCTGCCCTTTCGGTCGGGGCGGCTTTGCCGTTTGGCATGCTGCTGATCAAAGCGATACGCTGCAGCCGGCGGGGCTTGCGCGTGGCCGGCGGACTGATCCTTGTTGGCATCATCCTGCACACCATCTGGCTGCTCGCGCCGGCCTTCACTCTTCAAGCCGGCATCATCGTCGTGGCATGTGCCGGCGTTGCCGGTTTGGCGGGGCTTTCGATCTTCATCGGATCGGCGCTCGGTGCGGTTCTCGGAGCGCCGCTGGAGGTCCGCCATGCCGAATGAAAAGATGGGGAGCAGAAGCCTGCCGGAGCCAGCGGGAGTCGCCACCGGGACGGTCATCATCGCTGTCGCGGGCTTCCTGGGTTTTGTTGCTTTGTCGATGACCGGTCTTATTTTCTATCTCAGGTCTGAGGTGCCGGGCATCTTCAGGGCAGCGGTCGAACACCAGTTTCCCGAACCGACGCTGCAGAAAACGCCACAACGCGACCTAGAGCGCTTCGAGCAGAAGCAACGTGATGCGCTCTCCGGCTATGACTGGGTTGATCGCTCCGAAGGCATTGTGAGGATTCCGATCGAGGAGGCGATGCGCATCATCGCCAAAAAGGGCGATCATGCCTTTGATGCGCCAGATCCGTCGGCAGCTAAGTCAGGCACTGCCAATCCCGACGGAGCGGTCCCATGATACGCTCGGCATTCGTTCTCGCGCTTGCGCTATGGCCAGCAGCATCCTGGGCGGGACTGACGGAGCAGCAGATCGGAGATGTGGCACTAACCCCGTTATCCGGCGCGCGCGTACCGTCCTCTCTCGTCTTCAAAGACATCGAAGGACAAAACGTCACGCTCGGTGCTGCCATCGCCGGACGGCCGACACTGTTGCTGCCGGCGGATTTCACATGCTCCGAGATCTGCGGACCGGCGCTCTCGATCGCCGCAACTGCACTGAGCCAAACCGGGCTGGAAGCGGGCCGGGATTACAGCCTGGTGGTGGTCGGTATCGACGCGCGTGATGGCATCGCCGATGCGCGCAGTTTCACCGCCGGTCAGGTTGGCGGGCCCGGTGTATCGGTCCTGACCGGCGACGCCGACGCAATCCAGTCGCTGATGATCACGATCGGATATCGATTTCAGCGTGATGCCGCGAATGACGCCATCGCCCATCCGGCCGGCTTTGTCACGCTCACGGCAGACGGCCGAGTGTCGCGAGCGCTGTCGAGCCTAGCGCTGCAGCCCACCGACCTCCGCCTGGCGCTCGTGGAGGCCGGCGAAGGCCGGATCGGAGGAATAGCTGGTAGGCTCGCGCTATTATGCTACGGCTTCGACGCGATTCACGGCATTTATACCCGGCAGATCGCGACGCTACTGCGTATCGGCGGGGGGCTGACCGTCGCTGCACTCATGGCAGCCGTTGGCTTGATGCTCTGGCGGACTCGAAAGCACGGGGCCTCGGCGTGAATCCGATCTTTACGCTTCCCGAAGCCTCCACGCACGCCGAACGCGTTGACCACATCTTCTATGGCCTGATATTCCTGTCCGGCTCGACGATGCTCGTGGTGTTCGCGTTCATCGTGATTTTGGCGATACGCTACCGCCGTGGTTCGGCAGCGAAACGGGGACCGCTGCCCGAGATCGTAAGCCGCGAATTCGAGATCGGCTGGACATCGGCCACGCTATTCCTGTTCGTCTTTCTGTTCTGGTGGGCCGCCTCGGCCGACCTTAAAAGTCTCGCGGCGCCGGCTGGCGCACTCGAAATCCATGTCGTCGCCAAGCAGTGGATGTGGAAGACGCAGCAGCCGAACGGCGCGCGCGAAATCGACGCATTGCACGTTCCGGTCGGAAAACCGGTTCGGCTGGTGATGACATCACAGGACGTCATCCATTCCTTCTTCGTGCCGGCCTTTCGGGTCAAGCAGGACGTCGTGCCGGGACGCAACACCGAAATCTGGTTCCAGGCCACCAAAACCGGTGTGTTTCCCCTGCTCTGTGCGGAGTACTGCGGCACCGATCATTCGATGATGCGCGGCCGCATCGTGGTCATGCGCCCGGAGGATTATGCCGATTGGCTGACCCACCAACCCGAGGGTGACGATCTCGCGAATGTCGGCGCCAAACTTTTTGTCGCGCGTGGCTGCTCTGGCTGCCACGCGGAGGCGTCCAAAGTTCACGCCCCCAAGCTCGCGGGCCTGTATGGCCGCAGCGTCCAGCTCTCGGACGGACGTCAGGTCAAGGCCGACGACGGCTATATCCGCGATTCGATTTTGCTGCCGAAACGCGACATCGCCGCGGGCTATGAACCTATCATGCCCAGCTATGCGGGACTTCTCGATGATGGCGAAATCCAGAGCCTGACGGCCTATATCCGGTCGCTGGCAACGAAGACGGAGAAGGCAGATGACTGACGCCTTGTTGAACGGCGACCTTCCGTTTCCGCCCCGACCTGACTACCTTCGGGACGGCACGACGCTGTCTTCCTGGCTGACCACGACAGACCACAAACGTATCGCGATCCTATACGCTGTTACCATCACAATCTTCTTCTTCATGGGTGGCGTTGCAATCACGCTGGTGCGGCTGGAGCTGCTTACGCCGAACGGCGGTCTGCTCAGCTCGGACACCTACAACAAGCTGTTCTCGTTCCATGGCATCATCATGGTGTGGTTTTTCCTGGTGCCGTCGATACCGAACACGATGGGCAATTTCCTGCTGCCTTTGATGATCGGTGCCCCTGATCTCGCATTTCCGCGGCTCAATCTGTTCAGTTGGTATCTCACCATCGCAGCTGGCATGCTCACCGTCTACGCGCTGGTGGCGGGGGGCGTCGATACCGGCTGGACCTTCTACACCCCCTACTCGACGATGTTTTCGAACAGCCACGTGCTCGCTGCTGCGGCTGGGGTGTTCGTCGTCGGCTTCGCCAGCATTGCGACCGGGGTCAACTTCATCGCCACGACGCATATGCTGCGCGCACCCGGGATGACCTGGTTTCGGCTGCCGCTGTTCGTGTGGGCAATATACGCCACCTCCATCATCATGGTGCTCGCGACGCCGGTGCTGGCGATCTCGCTTCTTCTGGTGATGGCGGAGCGATGGCTCGGTTTGCCGATCTTCGACCCGGCGCGCGGCGGTGATCCGGTCCTGTTCCAGCATTTGTTCTGGTTCTACTCCCACCCGGCTGTCTACATCATGGTGCTACCCGGGATGGGCGTGGTTTCCGAGATCATTCCCTGCTTCGCCCGCCGGAGAATCTTCGGTTACGACTTCATGGTCTACGCCATGATCGCAATCGCCGGCATCGGCTTCTTCGTTTGGGGCCACCACATGTTCGTGTCCGGCCAGTCGCCGTATGCAAACCTGATCTTTTCGTTTCTCTCCTTCATCATCGCTGTGCCCTCGGCGATCAAGGTGTTCAACTGGACGGCGTCGCTTTACCGCGGACAGATCAGCTTCAACTCGCCGATGCTCTACGCGCTCGGCTTCGTCGGATTATTCACGACGGGCGGCCTGTCAGGGCTATTCATGGCCTCGATCCCCGTCGATGTGCACGTCACCGACACCTACTTCGTTGTCGCGCATTTTCACTACATCATGGTCGGCGGCACGGTCTCGGCATTCTTCGGTGGTCTTCATTTCTGGTGGCCGAAAGTGACGGGAAAGATGTATCCGGAATCGTGGGCCAAGTTCGCTGCGATCCTTATGTATTTCGGATTCAACATGACGTTCCTTCCGCAGTTCTTCGCAGGGTACCTCGGCATGCCCCGGCGGTACCACACTTACCCCCCGGAGTATCAAATCTACAACGTGATGTCGTCGTTGGGTGCAGCGGTCCTGGCCGCCGCCTATCTCTTGCCACTGGGCTATTTCGCTTGGTCTCTGTTCTACGGAAAACGCGCGGGCAACAACCCGTGGGGTGCAACAGGGCTCGAATGGACGACGACGTCACCCCCGCCGACGCAGAATTTCGATCGCCAGCCCCGCGTGGACCGCGGTCCTTACGATTATCACGCGGTAGGACAATCCGCCGGCATCGATCCGCCCGAGGTTCAGAACGCGCGGGAGGTCCGATGAGCGAGACAACCGGGCTGCTCAAGGAACCCTGGCAATATTTCGAGCGGCAGCGCGAGGCCGGCACATTTGGAATATGGGTCTTCCTGGCGAGCGAAGTGCTGTTCTTCGGCGCCTTGATCCTCACTTATACGGTTTGCCGACTTGAAAACGTGCAAGCCTTCGCCGCGGCGGGACGAGAAACCGATATCTGGTATGGGACCATCAACACCGCCATCCTTCTCACCAGCAGTTTGACCATGGCGGTTGCTGCGCAAGCGGCGGCTTCCCAGGAGGGCTTTCGCCGCCTGATCCTGGGCTGCCTGGCGGCGACAGCCGCATTGGGCCTCGCCTTCCTGGTCGTGAAGGGCTTTGAGTACAAGGAGGATATCGAGAAGCACCTCGTGCCGGGCTCGCAGTTCGCCTTGAAGGAGACCGCCGCGCAACTGTTTTTCGCGCTCTACTGGCTCGTGACCGGTGTCCACGCCATCCACCTGACGATCGGCATCGTCATGGTTTCGCGGCTGGCGCTCCTCGGCTACCTGAAACGACAGCAGCTCAGTGCCAATTCCGAAATCGAAGTCACCGCGCTCTATTGGCATCTCGTCGACATCGTCTGGATATTTCTGTATCCGCTGATTTATCTGCCGGGACGAGCGTCATGAACACGGACAGCACACACCCGCGCGTGACCGCCTGGAAGCTGTGGCAGCGAAATGGCCTGATCTGGGCGGCCCTAATGTGCCTGCTCGCCCTTACACTGGTCCTGGCCTACGTGCCGATGGGTGTATTCACCCCCATGGCCGGCATCGCCATCGCCTTCGCCAAGGCCGGACTCGTTGTCATGCTCTTCATGGAATTGGCGGGCTCAAAGCCCTTGATCCGTCTCGCTGCGGCGGCGGGCCTGGTCTTTCTCAGCGTTTTGTTCGCGCTGACGCTTGCCGACGTACTGCCGCGCCTGGCTCAAAAATGAATGGAACCCGTATGGACCTTCTCGAAAAGGCTTCGCGAAGCCATTCCTCCAGAACGGTATGATTGCTCAAGCTTTGCCGTTCTCGCTGGAACTTTTGCCAGACGTCAGGCGTCAAGAAGTATGCGCATGAACCAAGCGGATTTAAATCTTCCGTCTTCGCTCCCCACCGCCATCGGGATGCCGAGGCTAAACCGCGATCGACATCTGGATCAGCGGGCGATTCCTGAGGAACGCGCCGTCGCGCTGGTGTACGACGGAACCACCGCCGCTGTCGTCATGGCAACTCCGGCCGATTTCACCGATCTCGCGATCGGCTTTAGTTTGACCGAGGGCATCATTAAAGCAGCCTCAGAAATCGATGACTTGAACGTCGTTCCAAGCGCGGACGGCATCGAGTTGCGAATGTGGCTCAAGCCCGGCTGTGGCGCCAAGTTCAAGGACAGACAGCGCCGTCTCGTCGGCCCTACCGGGTGCGGTCTCTGCGGCATCGAAAGCCTCAGTGAGGCCGTAAGGCAAAGCCCATCTCTCGTTCGCAAGATTTCGGTTGGCTCGCATCAAATCGAACTCGCTCTTGAAGCGCTCTCGGGTGCACAGGCTCTCAACAGGACCACGCGCGCTACCCATGCCGCCGGCTTTTATTCACCGACCGCAGGCCTTGTCGTCACGCGCGAAGATGTCGGACGGCATAACGCGCTAGACAAGCTGGCCGGCGCGATGGCTGTCACGCACTTATCGGGCGGAGATGGCGCCATCATTCTGACAAGCCGGGTTTCCGTGGAGATGGTGCAGAAGACCGCAGCCATCGGGTCTTCGATTCTGATTGCGATATCGGCTCCGACGGCTTTGGCCGTCCGGACCGCACATACGTGCGGAATAACACTCGTTGCAATCGCTCGCGGAAACCAGTTCGAAATATTTAGTCATCCGGAAGGCATCACTTGCGACTGATCGGCCGCGCCGAGCTGCTTTCGTCGCGCGCTCCATCCGGTCCTTCGAAATCCGGACCCGCTGGTTCAGAATTGGCTGATAGCTCCGAGAACCGCCCCGATCTCAACATATGCGCCGTCCTTCATGTAAACCGACGTCAATACGCCGCTGATCGGCGATCGGATTTCTAGCGTCACATTGTCAGCCTCGATCTCGACGATCGGCTCGTCTGAGCTCACCGCGTCCCCGGTGCGTTTGAACCACCGTCCGATTGACAATTTTGCTCCAGCGGTAGCGATTGCTGGCACTCGAATTTCGGTCGCCATGAATTGCCTTTCCAAGATTTAACTTCGGACGGACACGCCTGGTCAAAATTGACCACTATCGCTCGCCGGTCACCGTTTCGCGCCATATCCCAAAGATAAAAAGTGGTCTAACGAGAGACCACCTTTCTTATGCGTGTTCAATCGGGGTGGGGACCTTCCTTCGCGTTTTCCAGCACCTTGCCCGTTTGCTCATCGACGCCAACTTCCTGGGTGACTTTATCGCGCTTAATGTCGAACGAATACCTCAGACCACTGCCGCCCTTCTCCTTCTCGAGCTCTTCATCGGTGATTTTGCCCGGGAACGCTTTTAGAGCAGCCGCGCGAGCCTCGGTGATGCTGACCTTGGCTTGTTTGGCCAACTCTTGACCCGTGTAAGCCATCGCCGGTAGCGTTCCCATGATTAGGGTCAGAGTCGTGCCACCGACGATGCAGAGTTTCATCATATTCATTTGCCGTCTCCACTCGAAGGCGCGAGATTTCACGCCTTGTCAGGAGCTTACATAATCGACTGCGATTACCACGGCATGGC
>JALYYC010000127.1 GCA_030946755.1 Candidatus Dormiibacterota bacterium | reverse complement strand
GTGCAGGGCGAGGCCAAGGCCGGCCAGGAGGAAGAGAAACTGCCGCAACTCGATGCGGCGCGCCAGGGCCAGCCCGCAGAGCAACAGGAAGATCATCGCCTCGAAGGCGAGCATCTGCGACATCTGGAAGTTAGGCGAAAACCACTCGACGATCAGGCGCTGCTGGGCGCCGCTGGAAACCGTTTGAAACGGGTAGAGGTAGATGTCCCAGCCGTTCGGGTTCACGATGGCCGCGGCGAGCGCGGCGACGAGGACCAGGCCCAGGTTTCGCAAACGCCGTGTTGGCATCGCGGTCGGCCGGTGGAGGGCCCAGCGAAGACCCTCGGCGGCCAACGCGATGCCAACGAAGGCATAGGCGACAAAGAACCCCGCGTGCAGGTTGGTCCACAGCAGCATGACCACGGGCAGCGCGTATATGGCCCGGCTGCGGCCCTCGCAGTAGCGCTTGATCCACAAATAGGTCAGCGCCGCAAGGGTGAAGGTCAGCATCTGGATTCTCGGCCCCCAGATCGGATTGGCTGCGGCCACGCCGAGCACCAGCGCACAGCCGGCGATGATGAAGTTCACCCGGCGGTCGATGGCCAGGTAGACGAGAAGGAACCCGGCTGCGGTGACTGCGCCGAGCAGCAGGCTGACCAGCGGCAGGTGGCCGACGCTGAACACGGCCGCCAGGATCACCTCGCTGAGCCACTCGTGGGTGATCCAGCGATGGCTCGAGACGGTAAAGGTGTAGAGATCGAAGTGGGGAACGGCGTGGTGGCCCAGGATCCAGTTGCCGGTCGTGATATGCCACCAGAAATCCGGGTCGGTGACCGGCTGGATGGCTGCGATCAGCATCGTCAGGAGCACGGCGATCGTGAAGAAATGAGGCAGGTCGAGCCAGGCAACGAGCCCCCTCGGCCTTACGACGGCTCCTGGCCCGGGTTCGAAATCGTGGTGGGGACGTGCCAGGCTAGCCAATTTAACAGTCATGTAACGGGCACGGGCTCCGTCCCCTTGCAGGAGACGAGGGATTGGCCTGCGGGCAGGTCCTAGAAGACGTAAGGGATCAGCCGGCGAACGTGGCGCGAGTAGGCTTCGTATTCGGTGGGGAACACCTGCCGAAGCACCCGCTCCTCATAGACCGTGCGCGCCACCTGCAATGCCACGAACGCGATCAGGACGGCGAGGTGGGCCGTGAGGAGTGTCGGGAGCACGAGCCCGATCGCGGCGACGATCTCACCGAGGTAGATCGGGTGCCGGACCAGCCAATAGGGTCCGACAGTCACCAGGCCACGCGCTTCCGGGACGATGCTAAACCGCATCCGCAGGTAGCTCAGCGAGTAGATCGCCCAGAGCATGCCGCAGGCGAGCAGGATGTCGCTGATGCCCAACAGGACGAGATCCGAGGTCCGAGGCTGGCCCGGGAAAAGCCACAGGGCGTACAGGATAAAGCTGCCGAGCATGGCGGCAAGGACCGCGAGGGGGTTGTGATCGCTGGCGATGGCTCGACTCCGGATTGCGTAGATCGCCAGCAAGAAGCCGTAAAAACCGAGCGTCAGCAGCCGGTTCAAGACGTACATCGCGTCGCCGCGGTCGATGGTCCCGGTGAGCGCGTGCTGAACGCCGGCAAACGCCAGCTCGCCCTGGATGGCGACGAGGAAGCCAAAGAAGCCCAGAGGGAGGGCCCGGCCGAGCAGGAAGTAGGCACGTGCGCTCATCGGCTACACCAATTCGACAGGAATTTGACGATTTTCCTGCTATCATTTGGGCCGCCAAGCGCGGCTCCGCCGCCACGGGGGGCCGCTTTTTTCCTGAAATGAGTGCGATCCAGGCCACGGACGAGACCTTCGACCCCTTCCTGCTCGTCCACCAATCGGTTTCCACCCGGCTGCAGCTGGTGGACGCCGAGCTGGAGACGGCGGAGCAGAAAGCGCGCGATCTGGAAAACTCGCTGGATCACATGAGGGAGCTGGCAGAGGAATCGCGTGTGGTCGAGAAGCACCTCCTCAACAACCTCAAGCAGTTTTCCCCGTCGGAGGTGCAGGAGACCTTCGCGAACATCCGCGAGACGCAGCTCAACGTCGAACGGGCCCATTTCGAGTACGAAGCGCTGGCGGCGCGGCGAGCCGAGCTCAAGGACCAGGGCCAGTTTCTCCGATCCGCCAGCCAGATTCTCGCCGACCTGCAGCGCATGTACAGCGAGAATGGAATCCACCCGGCCGCCGATGGCGACAAACAATTTCGCGACGCCTCGCGCCAGGTGTTCCAGATCATCGAGGAAGAGCGGATGCGGATCGCCCGGGACATGCACGATGGGCCGGCCCAATCGATGGCTAATCTTGTGCTGCAGGCCGAGATCCTGGAGCGTCTCCTCGAACGCAATCCGAAGCAGCTGGTCGCTGAGCTGGCCGAGTTCAAGAACAGCGTCCGCAATGCGCTGGAAGAGACCCGCCAACTGATTTTCGACCTGCGCCCCATGACCCTGGATGATCTGGGGTTGATCCCAACCCTGCGAAAGTTCATCAAGGAGTACGGCGACCGCTATGGGCTGGCGACTCGCTTCAACGTCGTGGGCCAGGAACGCCGGCTCCCGGGCAACACCGAGGGCGTGCTCTTCCGGATCATCCAGGAGGCACTGACGAACGTCCACAAGCACGCCCGGGCGAAGATGGCTGAGGTCACGATGAACATGCAGCCCACCCGCGTGGTGATCGTGATCAAGGACGATGGCCAGGGTTTCGACGTCGCCCGCACCGAGGCCAACCTGCACAAAAACAAAAACCTTGGCCTGATCAGCATGCGCGAGCGCGCCGAGCTGGAAAAAGGCGTGCTCGAGATTCGCAGCCAGCCCGGCCGCGGTACCGAAGTGAAAGTAGAGGTTCCGCTAGCCAAGCGCTAGCCCGACTGCTTTCCTCTTAAAAACGTCGGGCTGGCGCGCAGCGCCAGACCGACATGCGCCGCAGGCGAGCTTTAGCTTAGGCCGGGTGAGCGAGTAGGCGCGAGTCAGGCATGCCGAGCGCATCCCCGCTTTCGGCGCGAGGCGCCGCGGCGAGGGCCGAAACGAGCGAACATCCGGCCGTGTTAAGTCAGCTGGAGTAAGTCAGCTAGGAGCAACGCGTCAGAGGGGGAGAGGTGAGTGCGCGCTGTTACAGGGTTGTGAAAATTTCTCGGCCAAGTTTTGGCTAACGCTCCGTTGCTTGTCTGACGGCTCAGTGTGAAACTGGGCCTGCACACAGTTAAGGAGGTGAATCGCATGTTGACCAATTTGTACCTTAGGCTCCGTGAGCTGCTCAACCGTGAGGAGGGGCAGGGCATGGTCGAGTACGCCCTTATTCTCGTCTTGATCGCCGTCGTCGTCATCGTGGTGCTGATCATTCTTGGCAACCAGGTCAAGAACGTGTTCTGCAACATCTCGGGCGGTCTTTCTCAGTAAGACAGCTAAGCTCCGTGGAGCGAGTGAAGAGGGCCTGCGCAAGCGGGCCCTCTTTCTTTTCCCGGGGCCGGTTCTCGCGAGGATTTTCACGTCTGCGCCAACTGCGCAAGGAAGGGCCTCGGTTTCTAGATACAGCATGCGAAGACGTCACGCCCAACGTGGAGCGAGGACGCAGAAAATCAGGAGGTGAGTCGATTGGCGACGGAGGTTAAGCCGAAGAGCAACCGCATCCTCTTGATCTTCGGTATTTTCCTTGCCATTGTGGCGTTCGGAGGAGCTTTGCTCGTAGGCCGGACCTCGGGCGGCACGACGGCGATTGGACAGGGGAACAAGAACGTGCCGGCGGTTGTCGCGGTGAAGGACATCCCGGCGTCGACCCAGATTACGGCGGACATGGTGACCGTTCAGCAGTTCAGTGCTGACCAGGCGCCGCCGTACGCGTTCCGTGCGAAGGATCTGGTTGTCGGCAAGTACGCCGGCATCGCGATCCATCAAAACCAGGCGATCATCGACTATGACCTCGTCAACTCCGCAGGCGACGTCGTGCCGGCCAAGCAGGCGTTCCTGCCCATCCCGAGCGGACAGGTTGCCATGCAGATTCCGACCGGCGAACTGGTCGGAGCCGGTGGTTACATTCAGCCCGACGACCGTATCGACGTCATCGTGTCCTACACGCCCACGGGCGCCAAGGCCTCGAAGACGAAGACGACCTTTACCAACCTGCACGTTATCCGCGTCGGCCCGGCCGGCGGTGCCAACACCCGTGGCATCTCGTCCAGCTTGACCGTCATCGTCACGCTCAACCAGGCCGAACAGCTCAAGTGGGTGCTCGACAGCACCAACTACAAGTTCGTCCTGAAGTCGGTGAAGGACTACGATGTGCCTGACCCGGCAAGCGCTGTGACCGATATCGACAGCTTCTCCGGAGCCTACGGGGTTCGCTAGACCAAGCAGAAATACGTTGACAGGCTCCCCGCGAAATCGGAAGATTTCGCGGGGACTTGTCTTTGAAGAGATAGTGGCATGGCCGAACTGATCAAAGTTCTGATCGTGGACGACATCGCGAGCACCCTGGACAACCTCCAGAAGCTGCTGTCGTTCGAGCCGGATATCCAGGTCGTCGGCACCGCCGCCAACGGGAAGGAGGGGGTCGAGCAGGCCAAGAAGCTGGTTCCCGACATCGTCCTGATGGACGTCAACATGCCGATCATGGACGGGATCCAGGCGACGGAAACCCTCGCCCAGGAAGCCCCCAACTCGCCGGTCATCATCATGTCGGTCCAGGGGGAACGGGACTACCTTCGCCGGGCGATGCAGTCAGGCGCTCGCGAGTTCCTGATCAAGCCCTTCTCCGGCGATGAGTTGATCGCCAGCATCCGACGCGTCTATCAGCTCGAGCAGAAGAAAGAGTCCTTCATGGCCAAGTCGACCGGCACGACGGCGCCGGCGGCCGCCGCCCCATCCGATGGCGAATCGCCCCGGCGGGCCGAGCACGGCCAGGTCTTTTTCTTCTATTCGGGGAAGGGTGGGGTCGGGAAGTCCCTGCTCGCCGCCAACCTGGCGGTGTCGATGGCCAACGAGACCAAGGGCAAGGTCGCCCTGGTCGACCTCGACCTCCAGTTTGGCGACATCGGCGTCCTGCTCAACCTCGACCACTCGCAGGGGATCACGGACCTGATCGAGAACATCGACCACATGGACGCCGATTTCATCCGCGAGATCATGGTCGACGGCCCGTTCGGCATCAAGGTGCTGCTGACGCCGACCAGCCCCGAACTGGCCGACCTCGTCACGGTCGACCACATCCGCCGGATCTTTGGCGAGCTTCGCAAGATGTTCGACTACATCATCGTCGACAGCAGCGCGCACCTTGGCGAGATCAACCTCGAGGTCCTCGACCACGCCGACAAGGTGATCGTGGTGACGTCGTTGAGTATTCCGTCGATCAAGAACACCAAGCTCGCGCTCAAGATCTTCGACTCGCTCTCGATCTCGCCTGACCGGGTGGTGCTGTTGCTGAACAAGTCCGATGCGCATTCGGAGTTCAACAAAGAGAGCGTCGAGGCCAACCTGCGCTTTCCAATCGCCGGCCAAATCCCGAACGATGCCAAGCTCGTGATCAACTCGGTGAACCGAGGCAATCCCTTCGTCAGCACCCACCCCGAGGCCGAGATCAGTCAGCGGATTCGCGAGCTGGTCGCTAAGCTCCTGCCGACCCCCCAGGCGGCCGAGCCGGAGAGCTCAGACAAGAAAGCCCGCAAGGGTCTGTTCGCCCGGCGTTAGGACTTAGAGATGGAGTCCCTTACTGTCGCCTACCGTCTCTTTTCACTCGGCGTGACCGGAAATCGTCCATTCGTGACAAGCGAAGGGGCTCACTAGACCGTGTCGCTGCTCGACCGCGTTCAAAAACAGCAGGGCCCGGATCCGTCGGTCCCCGATGGCGCTTTCGTACCGCAGGGCGGGCCCACGCCGGCGGCGCGGACCGCTGCCCCGGTTGCGCGCACCCGTTCGCCCTTCGAATTGCAGGCGGAACGCATCAAGAACCGACTCCAGGCCAAGCTGATCGAAGACCTGGACGCGACCGATGAGGAAGACCGGGAGCAGCGGGCCACCCGGATCACCGAGGCCCTCAACGTCGTCACCACCGAGATGGGGCTGACGCTGACCAAGCCCGAACGGCAGCGACTGCTGGACTCGGTTCTCAATGACTTCCTCGGCCTGGGTCCGATCGAGTCCCTGGTCAACGACCCGACCGTGACCGAGATCATGGTCAATGGGCCCGACCAGGTCTTTGTCGAGCACAAGGGCAAGCTGACGCTCTCGGCGATCCAGTTTGAGAGTGACGATCAGCTCCGCCGCGTCATCGACCGCATCGTCTCGACAATCGGCCGGCGCATCGACGAGAGCTCACCGATGGTCGACGCCCGCCTCAAGGACGGCTCCCGCGTCAACGTCATCATTCCGCCGCTGGCCTTGAACGGCCCCGTCCTCACCATCCGAAAATTCTCCAAGGACCCGTACAAGATCAGCGACCTGATCAAGTTCGGCTCGCTGACCGACCCGATGGCGCAGTTCATCCGTGGCTGCGTGCGGTCCAAGCTCAACATGTTGGTCTCCGGCGGCACCGGCTCCGGGAAGACCACGACCCTCAACGTCCTGTCCAGCTTCATCCCGGAGGAGGAGCGGGTCGTCACGGTCGAGGACGCCGCCGAGCTCCAGCTCAACCAGGAGCATGTTGTAACACTTGAGTCACGGCCGGCGACGGTTGAAGGTCGCGGCCGGATCGCGATCCGCGACCTGGTCGTCAACGCCCTGCGCATGCGTCCAGATCGAATTGTGGTCGGCGAGTGCCGCGGTGGCGAGGCCCTGGACATGCTCCAGGCCATGAACACCGGTCATGACGGATCGTTAACGACCATCCACGCCAACTCGCCACGTGACAGTTTGAACCGCCTGGAGACGTTGGTGTTAATGGCGGGAGCAGAACTGCCGTCCCGGGCGATCCGGGAGCAGATCTCGTCCGCCATAAACGTCATCGAGCAGCAGAGCCGCCTTCGCCACGGATCTCGCAAGATCATCGCCGTAAGCGAAGTGCTCGGACTGCACGGCGACCAGGTGAAAGTACAGGACATATTCATGTTTAAGCAAACCGGCGTTAGCGAAGACGGGAAGGTGCAGGGCTACTTCACGGCCACCGGCATCATTCCGAAGTATTTCGATCACCTGCAGTCGTCGGGCGAGGGCGTGTCCAAGGATCTCTTCACGCCTGTGCCGGATCCTGCCGGACAAGGAGGCAAATAAGTGTCGCTTCAACTCGTCTTCGCCGCCATGGCAGCGATTGGCGCCTTGATCGTCGTGATGGCTCTCGCAGCCAACCGGCAGCCCGAGGCTACCGACCTGCATATGGACGAATACAACCCGGCGGCCGCGCCGGCCAAGAAGGGCGGCCTGTTCGAGGGCCTGATGGAGGGCTTCAACAAGAGCCTTACCAAGAAGGGCGGACGGACCTCCAAGCTGACCGAGGAGCTGGCCAAGGCTGACCTCAAGCTGCGTGTCTCGGAGTACGTGATGGTCATCATCGGCCTCATCATCGTCCTGAGCCTGGTCATCTTCCTGCGGTTTCATAACCCGATCCTGGCGCTGATCGGTATTCCGGTCGGATACTTCGCGCCGGGCTTCTTTCTCAAGTTCCGTCAGCGTCGCCGCCTCAAGGCCTTCAACAACCAGCTGGGCGACACGATCGTTCTGCTTTCGAACGCCCTGAAGGCGGGTTACTCATTCGCACAGGCGATGGCGACCATCGCCAAGAGCTCCTCACCTCCGATGGCGGACGAGTTCAGCCGGGCGACCCGCGAGATGAACCTGGGGGTCTCCGTCGACGACGCGCTCCAGCACATGGTCAAGCGCATCGAAAGCGAAGACTTCGACCTGATGGTGACGGCGGTCCAGATCCACCGTATCGTCGGTGGGAACCTCGCCGAGATCCTCGACACGATCGCCTTTACCATCCGCGAGCGGATTCGCATCCAGGGTGAGATCCGGACGCTCACCGCGCAGGCACGGGCCTCCGGTTACATCATCACCGGGCTTCCTTTCGCGCTCGCGCTCCTCCTTACCTTCATCAGCCCAAGCTACATACTTCCGCTCTTCCACGAATGGCTCGGGTACGTCCTGATCGGGATGGGGCTTGTCTCCATCAGCGTCGGCTACGGCATCATCTCGAAAATCACAAACAACCAGGAGTAGAAGGACATGAATATTTTCACTATCGTCTTTGCCTTCCTCGCCTTCAGCGGTGTCTTCATCGCTGTTCAGGCCGTCACCGCCAAGCCGCGGCAGGACCTGATTGCCGAGCGCCTGGCGCAGTACCGCGACCACAACCTGACGCTGGACGAGATCGAGCTCTCATTGCCCTTCAGCGAACGCTTCATCAAGCCGGTGCTGGAGCGGATCGGCAGCCTGCTGACCTCGCGTATGGCGAAGAACCGCCAGCTCGTGGTCCAGAACAAGATCAACCTTGCCGGACGGCCCTACGGCCTGAGCGTCAACGGCTTCGAAGTTCTCAAGGTCATCGCCGGTATCATCGTCGCGCTCGTCGCGCTCGGTCTCGTCGGAATAC
>JALYYC010000125.1 GCA_030946755.1 Candidatus Dormiibacterota bacterium | reverse complement strand
GCAATCCCCGCCGTGGTCGCGCTTCGACTGCCGTACTCGACCGCGGCCTGCATCACCGCATTGACCTGGGATTCCTCTTGGAGGATGGGCTGAAGCAGGGGGACCGTCATGCCCGCCTCGTGATAGGCACGGGCACGCTCCGCAACGTCTGAAGCGGTGCCACACAGAATGAACGCATCGAGCAGCGCATCCGGGATCAAGCCGCCCGCCTGGTGGTAGTCCTCGGCCCGCCAGGCGGCGGCAATCCGATTCCGCAACTCCGGTTCGAACCCTGCTCGCTTGAGGGAGATGTCGCTCAAGACGGAGATCATGTAGATCACAAACGGTTCGCGCTTGGCACGGTTGAGCGCTTCCCGATGACTGTTATCGATCAGCGACAGCAGGTAGCCGCGAAACTCGATGTCGCCCGCGGCGCGACCGGCCGCGGCCGCCGTGGCCAGGACCCGCTCGCGCATCTTCCCAAAGGCCGGGAGCGACTCGGCCGGCCGCGCCAGGTAGCCGTCTGCCTTCTGGCCACACAGATCAAGGAAGGGCGTGCGATAGGCCGCGATGTAGATCGGGATCCGGTGCGGTGGCTGGAACATCGGCTGGAGTGGGGGGACCTTGTCGTTGAGATGAAGACGCTCGCCGCGCCAGAGCGTGCGGACCTGGTCGATCGCCTCAGAGACGCGGGCCACCGTGTCGTCGTAGGGGATCGCCATCTGGGAGAGCCGCAGCGGTAATCCGCTCCCCATCGCCAGCGTGCAGCGCCGCGGCGCCAGGTCGTCGAGGGCGGACATCGTCATCGCCAGCACCACGGGGTGCCTCGTATACGGGTTCAGCGCGCCGGCGCCGAGGCCGATGCGGCGCGTCTGCAGGCCGATGGCGCTCAGATAGGTGATCGGGTCGCGCTCGAAATAGCTGTCGTGAACCCAGATGGAATCGACGCCCATCTCCTCCGCCTGCTGGGCCCAGCGCACGGTCTCCCGGACATCGCCTCTCGCGGCGAAGCCAAGCCCGACTCGAAATGCGAGATCCGCCACAGCCCCAACCGTACGCCACCCGCCTTCGAGCCTGCAATCGGGATCCCACCTGACGATAATCCAGGCATGAGCCAGCAGGCCCGGGCCGATCGCATCCGGCAGATGTTCGACCAGATTGCCGAGGGCTACGACCGCCGCAACCGGCTGTTCAGTCTCGACCGGGACGCCGGCTGGCGGCGCGAGGCGGCCAGGCTGACGCACCTGCATCCCGGTGATACCGCAGTCGACCTCTGCTGTGGCACTGGGAAGCTGGCTCACGAACTCGTGCCCATGGTTAGGCCGGGCGGTCGGGTGATCGGCATCGATTTCAGCCCCGCCATGCTCGACATCGCGCGCCGGCTCGAGGCGGATGTCGAGTTCGTCCTTGGCGACGCCAGCGCCCTTCCATATCCGGACCGGAGCATTGACGCGATTACCATCGGGTTCGGCCTGCGCAACCTCGTCGATCGGGCGGGCGCGCTGGCGGAAATGTTTCGCGTGCTGCGTCCCGGGCGCCGCCTGGTCGTGCTCGAGCTGCCCCCTCCGCCGCGTGGTCCGTTCTCTCGACCGTATCGCTTCTATCTGACCCGGGTCATGCCGGCCGTGGCCGGGGCGCTCCGGCGCGGAGAGGAGAAGGCCTATCAGTACCTGTCCACCAGCGTCCAGGCCTTTCCGCGTCCCGCCGAGCTAGCGGAGGAAATGCAGGCGGCTGGATTCGCACCGGTCGAGGTCAGGCGGTTGACGTTCGGGATCGCCGCCATCCATGTCGGAACCCGGCCGACCTAGACCTACACTGTGGGAGTGCCCTCGCTGTGGGCTGCGCCCAACCTGCTCAGCTTCTCCCGCATCGTCGCGGCGCCCGTGCTGTATGCCCTGGTTGTCTCGACCGTGCGCTTTGCCTTCGTCGTCGCGCTTGTCCTTTTCGTTGCGGCCTCGCTGACGGACACGATCGATGGCCAGATCGCGCGCCGCCGGAAGCTGGTTTCCGCGCTGGGCATCTATCTCGACACGACCTCCGACAAGATCCTGATTGCGGTCCTGCTCATCGGGATCGCCGTGGTCCACCTGGCCCCCGGCTGGATGGTCGCGGTCATCATCGCGCGCGAGTTTCTCGTCACGGGCCTGCGAAGCTACGCCGCGGCGCTCGGCGTCGTCATCCCGGCTGGCGGATGGGGAAAGGCAAAAACGCTGATCACCATCATCGCCCTGATCCTCGTGCTACTCGCCGGCGATGCACTCCACGGCGGCGTCCTCTCCACACAGGCGGCGCCGGGCAGCTTGCTGGTCACGGCCTACGGACCGTTTACGCTCCCGGTCTGGGCGCTGCTTGTGGCGGTCGTCTGGACGATCGGTTCCGGTCTCGAGTACATCCGCGGCGCGATCCCGCTCCTGACGCGGCCGGCCCCGCCGGTCCCGCGGAGCGTCGCGAGCTCGGCGCCCGATCCCTGACGACGGGCTAGAGCCGCATCGCCGTGCGGAGCAGTTGTTTCAGTCGCTCCGGCTGGCGGCGATAGCGCTCCCACTCGGCGGGCGACTTCGTCACCTTTTCGATCAGGGCCCAGAGCACCGAGTTGACCGGCGTTGGGACGCCCTGCTGGCGGCCCGCATCGACGACGGCCCCGTTGAGGTAGGCCGCCTCCGTCCGCCCCTTGCCCCGGCTCAAGTCCCACCACAGCGACGGCATCTTGTTGCCGCGCGCCCTTCCGACCCGCGGCTCGAGCACCATCTGCGCCAGCAGCGGTGGGAAGTTCATGGCCCGGCGCAGCATTGGCACGGGAAACCCGGGAAGCGCCACGACCGGCAACCGCATGCGCTCCATGACCGCCGCCGCCTCGCGGAACGCGGCCCGTTCGTAGCGGAAGAGCTCGCTGTCGGCGAAGACGTGGCTCGGAGGCAGGTCGAGGATGGCGCTCTGCGCGTTGCCCAGGATGTTGAGCAAGAGCTTCGACCATTTCATGGCCCGAAAGTCGGTGTACCGGCGAGCTTTCAATCCCGCATGGCTGAGCGTGCGGACCAGCGGGCCGACATTGACCTCCGGTGAGACGGGCGCCAGCGCGACGCCGCCGTGGCTCGAGTGGAGATGCACGATCCCCGGCTCGTCAAGGCTCACCGGCAAGGTCAGGCTGCCCGCAAGGAGCGCCTGGTCGGGGACAGTCGCGGCGATGGTTTCCTCGTTGCCGACCCCGTTCTGGAAGCTCCCCAGGATGGTGCCTGGCCTGAGAACGGGCCCCACCTGTTCGATCGCATCGAGCGTGTCGTACCCCTTGACCGTGAGAAACACGAAGTCGAACGGTCCACCGGCCTCGGCGACGGTTTGGCGGGCGGCGCGGACTGATTGGCTGCTGATCTTCCCGGCGAGAACGGTCCGCAGCCCCTCGCGGGTTACCGCCTCGATATGGGAAGGGCGGCCGACCAGGGTGACCTCGCAGCCTGCCGCCGCCAGGCGGGCGCCCAACAACGAGCCAACCGCTCCCGCGCCGAAGAGTAGGAAGCGTGGCTTGGTGTCGGCCGGGGATCGGTCGGGCACTACTGGGTCGTGATCTTCAGCTCGCGGCCGGAGGCGAGCCGTCCAATATTGCTGCGGTGCCGGTAAAAGACAAGGCCGCCCAGTACGATGCCGAGCAAGATGGTCGACCATCCGACCGAGCGCCAGGCCTGCCAGCCAATCACGTGAAGGACGACCAGGCTGACGAACGCCACGGACACGGCGGTCAGGGACGCCAGCGACGCCAGTTTCGTCATCCGGATGACGAAAAACCAGGCCAGGGCACTCAGGACCAGGGCGACGGGTGCCAGGACAAGCATCACGCCGCCGGAGGTCGCGACGCCCTTGCCACCGCGAAAACCCAGGTAGATCGACCAGGTATGGCCGATGACCGCCGCCAACCCGATCAGAGGCAGCGTGAATTCGGGGTTGCTGACCGCGACCAGGATCCCGGCCAGGACCGGAATGATGCCTTTCAGGCCGTCGGCAATCAGCGTAAAGGCAAAGGCGCCCGGGCCACCGGCGCGGTACACGTTAGCCGCCCCGATATTGCCGCTTCCGAGGCGGCGGACATCCTGGTTTCGGTAGACCTTCATCACCAGCCAGCCAGAGGGGACCGAACCGAGCAGGTAGCCGAAGGCCAGCAGGGCGACCACTTTCAGCATGGGGCATCCTCGCGGACGCCATTCACTATAACCCCAGTTTCCTGACTTTCAGCGATTCTCGCGGCGCACCACCGAGCGTGGCAATTCGAGGGTGAACTCGCTGCCCATCCCCTTCCGGCTGTTGACGCCGACCTGGCCGTCGTGGGCCAGGGCGACCTGCCGAACCATGTAGAGGCCGATGCCCATCCCGACCAGGTGTCGATTCTCCTCCGTCTCGATCAAGGCGAACCGGCTAAAGAGGCTCCGCAGGTCGGTGGCCGTGATCCCGAAGCCATCGTCGAGCACACTGACCTGCCAGCTGCTCGGCGTGGGATTGACGGTGACGTCGATCCGGCCGGTCGGTCCGGAGCGGAATCGGACGGCATTCTCGAGGAGCTCGCGGATGGCGAGCTGGAGCCAGTAGGCGTTCCCGGTCAAGGGAGCCCTGGATTGGGCGAATTGCAGTTCGATGGCAAGGTCGGGATAGCGACGTTGGAGTTCCTGGATCATGGGCTCGACCAGCTCGATCAGGTCCAGGGCGTCGGTCGCCAGTGACGGACCCAGCTCGTCCAGCCGGGCTACCAGCGCCAGATCCGTGATCAGCCGGCTGAGCTGTTTCGCCTTCTCGTAGATTCGCGCCCCTGCCAGCTGCTGATTCTCGACCGTCAGGCCGCCCTGCGCCAGCAATGAGGCATAGCCGTGGATCACGCCCAGGGGTGTCCGCAACTCGTGAGCGGCCAGGTTCAGGAACTCGGTCTTTGTGGCATTGATTTCGAGCAGCCGGGACAGATCCGGTTCCGCGGGCGGCTCGGCGCTGCCAACAAGGCCGACGAGGAGATGGTCCACCGCTCGATCCGAGCCCTTGAGCGGCCGGATCGTCCACTGCCAGAGGCGGTTCCCGATGACGACGGACGACTCGAAGGCGCGTTCAGACCGGGCGACTCCGCGGTACGGCCGGGGATCGGAGAGGGGATGCGGAGCCGGCATCAGCTCGACGATCGAGCACCCGATCGCATCGGTAACCGGCCGCCCGAGGACGGCGGCCATCAGCTCGTTCAGGGTCAGAAGCCGCAGGTCGAGGGCGTGCACGACCGCGAGCGGGATCGGGATCGCCTGGATCACCTCGGTGACCGGCGTCAGGAACCGCTCGGACAAGGCCGTTTCGAGGAGTTGCGCGATCGCTTCGGAACGTCGGTCCATCTCGAAATTGCCTCCAGATCGGCTGCTAGACTGGTCACGCTCGTGGCTGACCGCGACAGACTCAATGATGAAAGCACATATCAGCGCTGCTTTGCCTGCGGCCCTCGAAACGAGAGCGGGCTGAAGCTGATCTTCCGCCGCGAAGGCGATCGTATCGTCGCCGACTTCACCCCTTCGCTCGCGCAGCAGGGTTTCCCGGGCGTGCTGCACGGCGGCATCATCGCCACACTCCTCGACGAGACGATGGGTCGGACCGGGGCACTGCGCCAGGAGTGGCTGATGACGGGCAAGCTCGATATCCGCTACCGGAAGCCTGCCCCGATCAACCAACCCATGCGTGTCTGGGCGCAGATCGTGCGCGAACGGGACGGCGCCATCGATGCCGTCGGGACCGTGGAGCTGGCGGACGGCACGGTCGTCGCCGATGCGCGGGGCATGTTCCTGCGGCTGCCAGAGGCGGTGGCAGCCGAGACCCTGGCGCAGTACCCGGAGTTCCTCAACTATTGGCAAGCCTAGGAGTGCGCCGGTCCCACCTGTTCACGGCCGAGCACGAGGAGTTCCGAACGACGCTTCGTCGCTTCATCGACAAGGAGGTCCGTCCCCACGTCGATGCCTGGGAGGAGGCGCAGCAATTCCCCCGTGAGCTGTTCAAGCGCTGTGCCGCCCTCGATCTCCTCGGCCTGAAATACCCGGCCGAATACGGGGGAAGCGACGCGGGCGTCGTTCACGAGGCGGTGCTGTTCGAGGAGCTCGCCCGCTGCGGCTCCGGTGGCGTGGCCGCAGGCATCGGCGCGCACATCGCGATCGCGACGCCGCCGATCTTCAACTTCGGCAGCGACGAGCAACGGCAGCGCTGGCTCACGCCGTCGATCGCCGGGACGTTCATCGCTGCCCTGGGCGTGACCGAGCCGGCCGGTGGGTCGGACATCGCGCACGTGGAGACCAGGGCGGTACGCGACGGCGACGCATACGTCGTGAACGGCACCAAGACCTTCATCACCAACGGGGTCCAGGCGGACCTGGTCGTGATCCTCGTCCGCACCACGCCTGAGGGCGGCCACCAGGGGCTCTCCCTGCTGGTGGCCGAGCGGGGGACGCCGGGATTTTCGGTTGGGCGCAAGCTGTCCAAGCTTGGCTGGCGTGCTTCCGACACGGCCGAACTCGTCTTCCAGGATTGCCGTATCCCGGTCGCCAACCGGCTGGGGGATGAGAATCGCGGCTTCTACATGGCCGTGGCGAACTTCGAGTGGGAGCGGCTCTGGATCGCCGTGGGCGCCGTCGAGGAAGCCCAGCGCAGCCTCGAACTGGCGATCGAGTACGCCGGCAACCGGGTCCAGTTTGGCAAGACGCTCAGCTCGATGCAGGTGACCCGGCACAAGCTCGCCGACATGGCGCTTCAGGTCGAGCAGGCGAGGCAGTTGACCTATCACGCGCTCTGGCTCCACGCGCAGGGAACGCCGTGCGCCAAAGAGGTGTCCATGGCAAAGATTGCCGCCACCGAGGCGAATGTCCGGGTCGCCGATCAGGCCCTACAGATCCACGGCGGTTACGGGTACATGATGGAGTACCCGATTCAGCGCGCCTGGCGCGACGCGCGCCTCGGCCCGATCGGGGCTGGGACGAACGAAATCATGCGCGAGATCATCGCCAAGGAACTGGATCTTTGATAGGCGATTGCCTTAGCCGCTGGCAACCTCTCAAACGCTCGCATCGCACTAACCTCTCAAACGCTCGCTTCGCACTAAAGCGCGGCTCGCGTGGGGCGATGCCCCGAGCGCGGCTCGCGTGGGGCGAGGCCCCGTAATCGTCACGGTGGAGCGCGACGTCACCATCCGCGCATCCGCGACGGCGATCTTCGAGGCGCTGACCAACTTCGGCCCCGGCTCGCCCTGGTACACGACTGTGAATGAGGTGCGCATCGAGCCGCCCGGCCCGATCGGCGAAGGGACGGCGGTCACCCAGGTCCGGGACGAGTCGGGCCGCCGCGACGTGACCAGGTACCGAGTCGCCGGCTTCGAACAGGATCGGCGCCTGACCCTGGAGTCGGTCGGCGTCAGACCGGCCTCGACGATCGACTACACCGTCGCCGAGGAGGGGCCGGCGGTCAAGCTCACGTGCACCATCACCGTTACGACCGCCGGGTTCGTCCGCCTCGTGGATTCGCGGCTGCGGCGGGACCTCGATCGGAAGCTGGGCGAGACGCTGGACACCTTCCGGGGTGTCATGGAGCAGCCTTAGGACTGTCCTTCCGGGCTTCGCCTGGTTGCGTTTGCGCCGACGGGGCGGTGGCTAGACTCAGGATGATGCCCTTCGAAGCCACGCTGCCGTTCAGTGCCCTGGTCGGCCAGGAGCGGATGAAGCGCGCCCTTCTCCTCAATGCGATTGATCCGGGGATCGGTGGGGTGTTGATCCGAGGCGATCGGGGCACCGCGAAATCCTCGGCCGTCCGCGGCCTGGCAAGGCTGCTTCCGGATTACGAGGCGGTCGAGGGCTGCCCCTACCGGTGTGATCCCGCCGCGCCGGCCCGTTACTGCGACGACTGCCGGCGTCGGTCAAAGGACGGACCCCTTCCCGTCGGCCGGAAGGCGATGCGCATCGTTGAGCTTCCGATCAACGCGTCTGAGGATCGTCTGGTCGGCTCGATCGATATCGAGGCGGCGGTCCGTGCCGGCGCTCGACGCTTTCAGCGCGGCGTGCTGGCTGACGCCAACCGGAACATCCTCTACGTCGACGAGGTCAACCTCCTCGACGACCACCTGGTGGACGTTCTGCTGGATGCCGCCGCGATGGGCATCAACGTGGTCGAACGCGAGGGGATCTCGGTCGTCCATCCCTCCCACTTCATCCTGGTCGGCACCATGAATCCCGAGGAGGGCGAGCTGCGCCCGCAATTGCTGGACCGGTTCGGACTGTGCGTGGACGTGCAGACCATCACCGACATCGACGATCGCCTTCGCGTGATGGAGCTCGAGCGCGACTTTTTGGAGGACGCCGAGCAGGTGAGGCAGCGCTCGGTGACGCCCGAACGTGAGCTTCAATCGGCGCTGGAGGCGGCACGAGGCCGCCTGCCAGCGGTCGAGCTGCCGATCGCGGTCCGCGGCCTGATCGCGCAGTTGTGCCTCGACGGGTCGGTCGCCGGGCATCGGGCCGACCTGGTGGTCGCCCGGGCCGCCCGTGCCATCTGCGCCCTCCGTGGCGGCTCGACGGTTGAGCTCGAGGACGTGCTCGAGGCTATGGAACTCGGGCTGGCGCACCGGCGGCGGGAGCAGGCGGGCGACCGGCAGGTCCAGGCGCAGGAGCTTGCCGTTCGCGCCGCGGAACAACTGTCTCAGATCAAGACCACCATGCCGACCGAAAACGGCCAGGCCGTCCAGGGGGAGGCGACCCAGAGCGAGGGTGCCGGCGGCGGAGAGGCCACTGAGGGATGGACCACCTCCCGGTCGGAGGAGTCCCAGGCCACCGAGGCGACCGACGCGGACCCGGAGACGCTGATCCGGCTGCCAACCTTCAACATCAAGAAGCTCGACCTCCCCCGCGAGCGGCAGGCGCGGCGAGCGGCCGGCAAGCGCACCAGTACGAAAAGCGAGACGAAGCGCGGACGCTACGTCCGCAGCGCCGAGGCCGAGAAGGTCACCGATCTCGCGTTCGACGCGACGGTTCGAGCTGCGGCGCCGTACCAGGTGAGCCGCCGCCAGGCTTCCGTCGTCGCACCGCCGGGCTTGCAACTGGAGCGCCACGACCTTCGGCAGAAAGTCCGTGAGCGCAAGACGGGCAATCTGATCGTCTTCGTCGTCGACGCCAGCGCCTCGATGGACGCGGAGCAGAGGATGCTTGCGACCAAGGGTGCCATCCTGTCGCTCCTGCGCCACGCCTATGTGCGTCGGGACAAGGTGTCACTGGTCGCCTTCAGCGGCCGCACGGCCCGCGTCGTCCTCCGGCCGACCTCGAGCGTCGACCTGGCCGAGCGCCGGCTCGAGCGGCTGAACATCGGGGGCACGACCCCGCTGACGCACGGGCTGATGACCGCGCTCAAGTTGATCAAGACCGAGCGCCTCCGCGATCCACGTGTCTACCCCTTGATCGTGTTGATCAGCGATGGCCGCGGCAACATCAGCCTCTTCGGCGAGGAGCCCTTGCTCGAGGCGCAGCGCACCGCCGCCCAGATCAAGCAGGAAGGCATCCGGGCGATGGTGATCGACTCGACCCGCGACTTCGGGAGCCAGCCCGGCCATCCGCGGAGCCGGGTCACCAGCCTCTATGGCGCCTACGCCTTCAACGTCTGCGCGGACCTCGCCAATCGCCTTGGCGGCCGCTACTACGGGCTCTTCGATCTTTCCCAATCCTCCATCGTCGATACCGTGCAGCGTGAGATGCTTAGATGACGATGGAGCGATTCACCTACCCGTTCAGCGCCATCGTCGGCCAGGAGAAGATGAAGCTCGCGCTCATCTTGAACGCGATCCATCCGGCGATCGGCGGCGTCCTGATCCGGGGCGAGAAGGGGACCGGGAAGTCGACGGCTGTCCGCGCCCTGGCCCGTCTCCTGCCCGAGCAGACCGTGGTCGCGGACTGCCTCTACCGATGCGATCCCGACGCGAAGGAAGCCCTCTGCTCCGATTGCCGCGAGCGGGTCGCCCGCGGAGAGACGCTGCCGCGGGCGCGTCGGCGCATGCGGGTGGTCGAGCTGCCCATCAATGCCTCCGAGGATCGCGTCGTCGGTGCGATCGACATCGAGGCGGCGATCAAGAGCGGCGAGCGCAAATTCGAGCCGGGCGTGCTTGCCGAGGCAAACCGGAACATCCTCTACGTCGACGAGGTCAATCTGCTTGACGACCACCTGGTCGATGTCCTGCTCGACGCCGCGGCGATGGGCGTCAACGTCGTCGAGCGGGAAGGCATCTCGATCTGGCACCCCGCGCGCTTCATCCTGGTCGGCACCATGAACCCGGAGGAAGGCGACCTGCGACCGCAATTGCTGGATCGGTTCGGACTGGCGGTGGATGTTGAAGGCATCAAGGACATCGGGCAGCGGGTCCAGATCGTCGAGCGGCGCGAAGAGTGGGAAACGGATCCGGCCGCATTCAGCCAGCGCTTCGCCGGTGAGGACGAGCAGATCGGTGAGCGGATCGCCGATGGTATCGTCCGCTTCCCAAAGGTGACCATGCCGGTGGCGATCCTGCGGGGTCTCGCCGAGCTGAACGTGAGCCTCCAGGTCGATGGTCACCGCGCCGATCTCGTCGGCCGCAAGGCGGCCCAGGCGCTGGCGGCCTACCGTGGCGTGGGCGAAGTCGGGGTCAGCGAGGTGAACGAGGTAGCCGACATGGTGCTGGCGCATCGGGTCAAGGCCGGTGGCCGCCGCGAGCTCGGCACGATCAGCCAGCCGCCATCGACGACAGCGTCCCGAGCGTCCAGAAGCTAAGGAGGGATAAATCATGTCCGTTGTCGATGCCGGCACATGTATTGGTTGTAAGAGTCCGTTGCAGTCGCTTGGCGTTGAACATTTCCGTGTCGGTGGGGTCAGCGGCGGGTGGCGGATGTTGATGGGGAGCTGGGCCGAGATGAGCGAAGGCATCCTCGACGTCGAATTGCTCGCCTGCCGCAACTGCCGCCGCATCGAGTTGCGCGTGCCCGAACGGCAATAGACTCGTAGAGCCACTCGCAGGTACTGTCCTGCCAGTCCCACATTTTGGGGATCGGCAGATAAACTCCCTACGTGTCCACGCCTACACACTTGATCCGCGCCATCTCCGTGATCGCGCACGTCGATCACGGCAAGACGACGCTGTCCGATCGGCTGCTCGAGTTCACGGGCACGGTCGCGCCGCGCGACATGGTCGAGCAGGTACTCGACTCGCTTGACCTGGAACGGGAACGCGGCATTACGATCAAGGCCCAGGCCGTCCGGATGCAGTACAAGGCGGACGACGGCAACACCTACCAGATCAACCTGATCGACACGCCGGGCCATGTGGATTTCTCCTACGAGGTCTCCCGCGCCCTGGCGGCCTGCGACGGGGCCATCCTGGTCGTCGACGCGTCGCAGGGGATCGAGGCACAGACGCTGGCGAACGTGCACCAGGCGCTCGATCACAACCTGACCATCGTGCCTGTGGTGAACAAGATCGACCTGCCGCATGCAACCCCCGAGGTGGTTCGGGAGGAGATCCAGAAAGTCATCGGGCTCCCGGCAGAATCGGTGATCTTTGCCAGCGCCCGGCAGGGTATCGGAACGAAGGAAATTCTCGAGGCCGTCGTCCAGCGCGTGCCGGCCCCGACCGGTGACCGCAACGCCCCCCTGCAGGCGCTCATCTTCGACGCGAAGTTCGATGCCTACCGGGGCGTCGTGACCTACGTGCGCGTGCTAGAGGGAACGCTCCGGCCGAAGATGCGCATCCAGATGATGCAGACGGGCAACAGCTTCGAGGTCGACGAGGTCGGGGTCTTCCGGCCCGACCGCACGGAGGTGGAAGACCTCTCAGCCGGCGAGGTCGGCTACCTGATCGCCAATATCCGCAACGTCCGGGACTCGCGAGTCGGCGACACGGTGACGGACGAGGCGCGCCCCGCCGCGGCCCCCTTGCCGGGATACCGGCACGTGACTCCGATGGTCTACGCGGGGCTGTTCCCGACCGACACTGAACAGTACCAGCAATTGAAGGAGGCGCTCGAGCGGCTGCAGCTCAACGACGCGGCACTCGTCTACGAGCCGGAGTCGTCGGCCGCGCTCGGGTTCGGGTTCCGCTGCGGCTTCCTGGGCTTGTTACACATGGACATCGTGCAGGAACGCCTCGAGCGCGAGTTCAACCTCACCCTGCTTGCCACTGCGCCAACCGTCGAGTACCGGGTCAGGCTCCGCAACGGTGAGGAAGTCCCGGTAGACAATCCGGACAAGTTGCCGGACCCGGCTGAGATCGAGGCGATCAGCGAGCCGATGGTGCTTGCCACCGTCGTGGTGCCGAGCACCTATGTCGGCAATATGATGGAGCTGAGCCAGGAGCGTCGCGGCGTCTTTCTCAACATGGAGTACCAGCCGGGCGATCGGGTCGTCATCACGTACCGGATGCCACTCGCGGAGATCATCCACGACTACAATGACCAGCTCAAATCGCGCAGCAAGGGATATGCCTCACTGGATTACGAGCTGGTCGGCTTCGAAGAGGCCAACCTGGTGAAGCTCGACATCCTGGTCGCCGGCTCCCCGGTGGATGCGCTGTCGATGATCGTCGAGCGGAGCAAGGCGCATCAGCAAGGGCGTCGCCTGAGTGAGAAATTGAAGACGCTGATCCCGCGCCAGATGTTCGAGGTTCCGATCCAGGCGGCAATCGGCGGCAAGATCGTCGCTCGAGAAACCGTGCCCGCGATGCGCAAGGACGTGATCGCGAAGTGCTACGGCGGCGATGTAACCCGGAAGCGAAAGCTGCTCGAGAAGCAGAAAGAAGGCAAGAAGCGCATGAAGCGGGTCGGCAACGTCGAGATTCCACAGGAGGCCTTCATGGCCGTCTTGAGCCTGGACTGATGGACCGAATCAAGAGCCTCTACCTGCACGTGCCGTTCTGCACCTGGGTCTGCAAGTACTGCGACTTCAATGCGTATGCCGTCCTCGAGGGACTCGTTCCAGCCTACGTCCAGGCCCTTGCCAACGAGATCGAGGTCATGGCCGCGCAGCTGCCGATCGGACCGCTCGACACGGTCTTCATCGGTGGGGGAACCCCGAGCCTGCTGACCGGCGAGCAGGCGCAGCTCCTGCTGGATCGTGTCCGTGAGATCGGGCTCCAGCCCGGCGCCGAGGTCACGCTCGAAGCCAACCCGAGCAACGTCACCGCCGAGCGGGTGGATGGGTGGCTTGCGGCCGGCGTGACCCGGCTCAGCCTTGGGGTCCAGAGCCTGCAGCCCGGCGCTCTGCGCTTCCTCGAGCGCCTGCATTCCGGCGAGGAAGCGCTGATGGCAATTCGGACCGCGCATGCGGGCGGGTTCGCCAACGTCAGTGCCGACCTTCTCTATGGGATTCCCGGGGTCGACCTATCTGGCTGGTTGGAAACACTCGATGCGGTAGTCGTCGCAGGGGTCCAGCACCTGTCCGCCTATGAGCTCACGGTCGAATCCGGGACCCGCCTGGGCCAGGAGGTTCGCACGCACCTCGTGACGATGCCCGAAGCGGATGCTCAGCTCGAGCAGTACTGGTCGGCGGTCGACTATCTGGCGTCGTCCGGCTTCGCTCACTACGAGATCTCCAATTGGTGTCGACCCGGCTTTGCGTCGCGGCACAACCTCGCCGGCTGGCACTACCTGCCGTATCTTGGATGCGGCGCCGGCGCCCACAGCATGTTCCGGCTGGAGGACGGCGGCAGCGAACGGCGCTGGAACCTGAAGGGGCCACATGCCTACGTCAGAAAGGCGTCGGCGACCGGGCAGGCGATCGACGGCAGCGAACGCCTTTCGCCTGAACGGGCGAGGGGCGAGGCCGCTATGATCGGCGTGCGCCTGCTGGAAGGCACGGAGGCGACGCTACCCTTCCCGGTTGAGCGTCACCGTCTGGCGGGCCTTGGCCTCTTGACTGAACGGGGCGATGAGGTGCGCCTGACCCGCCGTGGCATCGAGCTCGCCAACCAGGTCGGCGCCGAGTTCCTCGTCGGCTAGCTTCGCCGCGGCGTGTCGAGCCTCGTCATCACCTGCTCGAAGACCTCATACGGCTGGGCGCCCATCACGAGGTAGCGGTCAGCGATGACGTGCGCGGGGATGCCGCTGATCATCAGTTCCAGGGCCTCGGCGCGCCTCGCGTCGAGATACTCCCCATAGGTGTCGGCCTTGATGGCGGCTTCCATGGCGTCGACGTCGAGCCCGACCTTGGTGCCAATTTCGCGGAGCACCGGCATATCGGAGACATCACGACCCTCGAGCCAGTAAGCCTCAAACAGGGCCCGATGCATCGGTTCGAACAGCCCCGTGGCCCGGGCGAACTCGGCCGCCTGCAGGGCGGGCCGGGAGTTGATCATTCGCTCATGCCGGTGCATCTCGAGGCCGACCTGGGCCGAGAGCTGCGTCAGGCCTGCCTCGACCTGGGCCCGGTAGGCGGGAGGCATGACCTCCTCGCGGGAGCGACCCTCCGGCGGGATCTCCGGGTGCAGCTCATACGGCACCCACTCGATCTCGACCTCGTAGTCACGCTCCAGCTGCTCGACCCGAACCAGGTCGACGAAGCAGAAGGGTCAAACGTAGTCGGAGTAGATCCGGACGGTCGTGGCCATGCCCGCAGGATAGCCCGTACAATGAGGATTAGCACTCCTCGATCGAGACTGCCAACATGCTAGAACCAAGCCAGCTCGACGAACGCAAGCAACGCATCCTCAAGGCGGTGGTTTCGGACTATACGCTGACCGGGATCCCGGTCGGGTCGCAGGTCCTCGCCGCCAAGTATTTTCTGGCGCTCTCCTCCGCCACGATCCGCAATGAGCTCGCCGACCTCGTCGGCACCGGCTACCTGCAGCAGCCGCACACGTCCGCCGGCCGGATCCCGACCGACCGGGGCTACCGCTATTTCGTCGACTTCCTGATGCAGCCGGAGCAAGCGCCGGCGCCGATCCGCCGGGCCGTCAAACAGGAATTCGATAGCGCCCCGCATCAGCTCGAGGGCATCCTCGAGAAAGCGGCGATGGTGCTGGCGCAGATCACCGAGAATGTCTCGCTGGTCACCGCCCCTCAGGTGACCGAGGCGCGGATCAAGCACATAGACCTGGTGTCGCTGGAGGCGCAGTCGGCGCTCATCATCCTGGTCCTCGAGGGCAACCTGATCAAACAGCAGGTCGTCAATCTCGAGCAGCCGATCTCGCAGGAAGATCTCAGCCGGATGGCGGCCATGCTCAATCGCAAGGTGCGCGGCCAGAGCGGGGACGAACTCACTGCCCGGCTGGCGCAGTTGGGTCCCGATCGCGGCGAGCAGCGCCGCATCCTGGAACGCCTCGTCGAGTCGATCAAGAACCATCAGGCGCAGCGGCAAACGGTGGTCCTGCACGACGGGGTCCGCAACCTGCTTCGGCATCCGGAGTTTGTCGAGGTGAACCGCCTGGAGGAGCTCCTCGAGCTGATCGAGCAGGGCGCCCAGCTCGCCGGCATCCTGCAGCAGGTCGCCTTCGAGAAAGACGTCGAGATCATCATCGGGCGTGAGAACACGAGTAGCGGCCTGCGCGAATGCAGCCTGGTCCTGACCACGTATAAGATGGCGGATCGTGTCCGGGGAACCGTTGGCGTGGTGGGCCCGACGCGGATGCGCTACGGGCAGATCGTCGCCCGAGTTCGGCTGGTCAGCCAGATGACCTCCGAGGCGCTCGCCAACCTGGGAAACTGATTTGGCCGGAGACGGGGCGGGTAAGAATCAAGACATGCCAGGAAGAGAGGGCTCCCCGGACGCGGGGGACGAATTCGAGCCGTGTGGGCCGGTGGACCAACGCGCCAGCGCGTCCGCCAGCGCCTCCGCCTCTACCGAGGTGGGCGAGGACACTCAGGCTCAGGCCGCCCGCGAGGAGGCCGAGGCGAGCTTTGCTCGCTACCAACGGCTCGCTGCCGACTTCGAGAACTACAAGCGCCGCACCCGGCAGGAGCTCGCCGACCGGACCCAGTATGCCAACGAGGAGCTGCTGCGCAAGCTGCTGCCGATCCTCGACAATTTTCGCCGGGCCCTCGATCACACGCCATCGGATGTGGACCCTGGGTGGCTCGAGGGGATCAGGTTGGTTGCGCGCCAGTTCGAGGCGGCCCTGGCGGACCAGGGGTTGACCACCATCCCGGCACTGGGCGAAAAGTTCGACCCGTCCCAGCACGAGGCGATCGCCAGCCAGGAGACCGACGAGCAGGAGGAGGGCACCATCGTCGAAGAGATGCAGCCTGGCTACCGGCTCCACGACCGGGTGTTACGTCCAACCCTGGTCAAGGTCGCCCAGCCTCCGGCGTTGAACTCCTAGCGTGGCAATCAAGCGGGACTACTACGAGGTCCTTGGCGTCGGCCGGAATGCGAGCCCGGAGGAGCTCAAGCGTGCCTATCGCAAGCTGGCGCTCCAGTTTCACCCCGACCGGAATCCCGACGACCCCCAGGCTGAATCGCGCTTCAAGGAGGTCAACGAGGCCTACGAGGTTCTGAGCGACCAATCGAAGCGCCAGCGGTATGACACCTTCGGCCACGCCGGCACCCAGGGGTCGGGCTTCGACTTCGGCGGCGCTGGGTTCGGGGGCAGCGTCAACGATATCTTCGACATGTTCTTTGGCGCGGCGGCCGGCCAGCGCACCCGGACCGGTCCCCGCCGCGGTGCCGACCTCCGGCTCGACCTCACGATCGCGTTCGAGGACTCCGTCTTCGGGATCGAGCGGGAGCTGACCATCCCCCGGGCCGAGGCCTGCACAACCTGCCAGGGAAGCGGGGCGGAACCGGGAAGCTCGGCCCAGACCTGCTCGCAGTGTCGGGGCAGCGGCCAGGTGCGACGCGCCAGCCAGTCGATCTTCGGCCAGATCGTGAATGTCGCGGCCTGCCCGCGCTGCAACGGCGAAGGCCGGGTGATCGAAAAGCCCTGCCGGAAGTGCGCCGGCAGCGGTCACCTGCCCGGTGAAAAGAAGATCCGGGTCAACATCCCGGCCGGCGTCGACACCGGGTCGCAGATCAGGCTCTCGGGCGAGGGTGAGCTCGGTCCTCGCAATGGGGAGCCGGGCGACCTTTACATCGTGATCCACGTCAAGGCCCACGCCGCCCTCCGGCGCAACGGCACCGACGTCGTCTACGAGCTACCCTTGAGTGTCGCCCAGGCGGCGCTCGGCGACACCGTCGAAATTCCCACCGTCGACGGCCCCGAGACGCTCGAGATCCCTGCCGGCACCCAGTACGGGAAGACCTTCCGGGTGCATGGTCGGGGTATCCCGCACCTCCGCTCCGGCCGGCGCGGCGACCAGATCATCTATGTTCGGGTCGTGATCCCGACCAACCTCACCGAGGAGCAGAAGACCGCGTTGCGCCAGCTGGGCGGCGTCAGCGGCAAGCCACAGCACATCGAGAAGGGCTTCTTCGACAAGTTCAAGCACGCGATCGGCCTCGAATAGACTTAGCCGGTGTCGATGGCGCTGCGGCTGCTGCTCGGCCTCGGCTTCGCCGCGACGGTCCTCGTCATCATCCTCGGGCCGGCCTGGAGGGGGAGTTTCTACCGGAGCTGGGTCAAGCCGCGGTTGGTTGCTTTCGGCATCATCGTGGTCTTTCTGGCGACGGTGTCCTATCTGTATCGCGTCGTCAACGCGCTGCGGGCCCACGGATGAGCCGTCGACATCGCGTTACCTTCCTTCCGAGTGGGACCTCAGTCGACGTGGGCGAGGATGAGGGCGTCCTCGCGGCCGGGCTGGAGGCCGGTGTCCACCTCGCCTTCGATTGCCGGAAGGGCCGCTGCAAGACGTGCATGGTCCGGGTGGATGGGATCATCGACCAGTCAGACGCCTGGTTGATCAGCTCCAGGGAGCTGGCCGAAGGGTACGCGCTGATCTGTGTCGGGAGACCTCGGAGTGACCTGACGGTCCACGCGTGACCCGCTGATGCGGTTTACCATCGTCGACCTGGCGATCGTGATCGCCGTCCTGTTTGCCATCGGGAGCGGGTACCGGCGAGGTTTCTGGCTGTCCCTGGCCCAGTACACGGGGCTGGTCGTCGGCGTGGTGGTCGGCGCCGCCCTCGTCCCGGTCGTCATGGACGCGGTCCACGTGACCGGAGCAACCTCGCGGTCGATTGGCGGCGTCATCGTCCTCGTCGTCGTGGGCGCCGTCGGGAGCAGCATCGGGTATGGCGTGGGCGAGCCAATCCGGCTCCGGGTCCTCGCGCGCCCCGATCACGGCCGGCGCGACAGTCTATTCGGGGCGCTGTTTTCCGCCGTCGCCCTGCTCTCGGTGACCTGGTTCATCGGGCTGAGCCTCGCCCGCGGGCCCAGCCCCGACCTGGCCCAGGCAATTCAGCGTTCGGTCGTGCTTCGCGCCCTTGACTCGATCGCCCCGCGGCCGCCGGGCTTCCTCGCTCACGTCGAGGGGATTCTGTCCGGCGTCCAGTTCCCGTCGGCCTTTTCCGGCCTCGAGCCGCTCTTCCCCTCCGCCCAACCCGTTCCACCGTCGGCCGACACGCCCGGCATCCGGGCCGCCGCCGCGGTCACGTACAAGATCAGCGGGTACGGCTGCGGCGGCATCGTGTTCGGCAGCGGGTTTCCAATCGGCCCGAACCTCGTCCTGACGAACGCCCATGTGGTGGCGGGCACGCAGGGCACGACGGTCAGGACCCCGACGGGTCGCACCCTCAGCGCCCGGGTGATCCTCTTCGACCCGAATCGAGATGTGGCTATCCTGTCCGTGCCGCGTCTGGGCGCCACCCCGCTGGCGATGGCATCGGCCGCGCGTGGCACCACCGGGGCCGCGATCGGGTATCCAGGCGGCGGCAACGAAGTGGTTGTTCCCGCGGTCGTTGACGGGGAGCTCCAGGCGGAGGGACGCGACATTTATAGCCAGAATCCGGCAATCCGGCACATCTGGATCATGGAGGCCGACGTCAAGCCGGGCAACTCGGGCGGTCCCCTGGTCGATCAGAATGGCTCGGTTCTCGGCGTCGTCTTCGCCGCCTCGACCAGCCAGCCGGGACAGTCCTACGCCCTGACCGACGCCGAGGTCCAGCCGGACATCGCGGCCGCCGAAGGCCGGCAGGCTGCCGCCAGCGTGGGGGACTGCGCCCTCTAAGCTATCAGCAGGTGAAATCGTCCACCGACCGCCCAATCGATCGGCCGAACGACCAGCGCGGCCCCTCCTGGCGGGAACTCCTTCGCCCGGTGGAGATCCTGGTCTATCTGTTGATCGCGGTCGCCATCGTCGAGCTCTACACTCGCGCCGCCTTCCTCGTGACCCACATCTTCAGCGTGCTGCTGCTGTTCGTATTCGGCGGCATCATCGCCCTGTTGTTGACGCCCGTCGTCGACGGCATGGAGACGGTGCCGATCTTCCGCAAGCGACGGGGCCTGGCCGCGATCGCGCTGCTGCTGGTCCTCCTCGCGGTGGTCGCCGGGATCGTGGCCCTGGTGACGCCCTCCCTTGTCGCCCAGGCCAAGGCACTGCCGGAGCTTCTCAGCAAGGGCCAGGGTCTTCTCTCCGGTCTGCAAGACCAACTCAACAGCCACGGGATCCCGTTCCAGGTCCAGGCGCCGACCGGGAACCCCTCCAACGGCCAGGTGATCGGATCCGCCCTGAGCATCCTCGGCGGGACCCTGACGACCGTGATCGACATCCTCCTGGTGACGGTCATCTCGATCTACTTTCTCGCCCAGGGTCGAGAGCTGATCGCCGCCGGCCGGAAGCTCTTCCCCGGCCACCACGCCGTGTTCGACTTCATCTTGCTGGCCATCGGGACCACGATGGCAGGCTATGCGCGCGGGCAGCTGCTCATGTCGGTCGGTATGGGGCTGTACACGGGCATCGGAATGAGCCTGGTGGGCGTCCGCTACGCCATCGTGCTCGGCATTCTGACCTTCTTCCTGGAGTTCATCCCACTCGTTGGGGCCCCGGTCGGGATGGCGCTTGCCGTCGTAGTCGCCCTCTTCCAGAGCCCGCTGACGGCGCTGCTGGCGTTGATCGTCGGAGTCGGGGGCCACGCGCTCGAGGCCTACATCATCGGACCTCGCGTCAGCGGTCACGCCACGCGTCTGCATCCCCTTGCCGCCATGGGCGCCCTCCTCATCGGCGCCGAGCTGGGTGGGGTGCTCGGCGCGCTCTTCGCCGTCCCGGTGGCGGCCATCGCCAACGTGTTCCTCGGTGCCATCTACCGAGCCGGCCGAGGCCAGGAAGCCTTGACGACCAGTGAGGATGGCGTGGTGAAGCCGGTCGCGCTGCCCCGCCTGGGCGAAGAGATCGGCGAGGTCAAGGACGAAGGCCCCCTCG
>JALYYC010000041.1 GCA_030946755.1 Candidatus Dormiibacterota bacterium | reverse complement strand
CTAGGTGTGATTCCCACCAACGTTGTTGACAAGCGCGGCGGCCGGCGTGAGCCCCTTCAGCGCGGTATGGGGTCTGCGGTGATTGTAGAAATCTAGCCACCCGGGAAGCGCGTCCAAACGAGCCTGGTTGTTGGGGTAGAAGCGCGCATAGGCCCATTCCTCGATGAGGGTCTTGATGAAGCGTTCCGCCTTGCCGTTCGTCTGTGGCCGATAGGGTCGGGTCTTTTTGTGCCGAGCGCCAACGGCCGCCATAGCGGCGGCAAAGGGTCGCGAGCGGTAGGCGCTCCCGTTGTCGGTCAAGACGCGCTCAATGCGCACGCCGCGCTCGGCAAAAACCGCCGCCGCGGCCAAGAGGGAGTCGGCGGCACTCTGTTTGGACTCGTCGGGTTGCAGCTGGACCACCGCGTAGCGCGTCGCATCATCGATCGCCACGTGCAGGTAGTTGTAGCCGGTCCCCGCGTGACCCCAGTGGCCATGGGGCCGGCCAGCCGCCCACCCCAACATGCGATGACCGCCTCCGTCCGGAATGCGGCCCAGCTTCTTGGTGTCCACGTGGAGCAGCTCGCCCGCTCGCTCCCGGACATACCGGATCGGCACGGCAGTGATCCGGTCCGTATCTCGAAGGCGACTGAGCTCGTGGCGCCGCAGCACGCCATAGATGGTGGAGCGGCCAAGGCCCAGCACGGGCGCGAGCCGATGCGGCCCTTGCTTGAGCTGTCGGCGCGCCTCCAGGATCCGCGCCACCTGCTCCGCCGCCAGCGCCTGGCGGCAATGGCGCGGCCGCGACGACCGGTCAGTCAGTCCCCGTTCCCCTTCGACCGCAAAGCGCGCGATCCATTTGTAGGCGGTCGCCCGCGATACCCCCAACGTCTCGGCCGCCCGGGTCGCCGACCATCCCTGAAGCTGAACCCGCTGGACCAGCAGCAGTCGTCCAAACGGCGTGAGTTTCGCCTTAGCATGCATTGAGAGCCTCCTGTCGGTCTGGTTGGTTGCACACCCAAACCGAACAGAGGGGCTCTCTATTTGTCAATAACCTTCGTGGGAACTACAACTAGGGCAGCCAGGCGGCTGGAACCCGCCAGCCTCGGCCGGTGTACTAGAGCCGGAGGGTAATCATGAAGATGATCCGAGGTATCCCGATCGTTGCGGCGTCCGCGATCCTTCTGACCGGGTGCGCGACCACCGCGGGCAGTCCGACGTCAACCGCGCGAACGAGCGGTTATGTGCTCTACGCACGGAACGCCCAGCTCGGGAGCGCGCCCCTCGATGTCATCGATGCCGCAACCGGACGGACCGAACGGTCGCTTCCGATTGGAACGCCGTCGGCCGATTGGTCACGCATCTATTCGCTCGCACACGGCGTAAAGCGCACCACCCTGCGAGCCATTGATAGTAAGGATGGCAAGCTCCTGGTGCAAATCTCGCTCGACGGTGACTACGTCCTGCCCCTGATCGACGCATGGGGCCTGACCGGAGGCCTCTCGCCAAACGGCCAGTGGCTTGTCGCGCAGAGCACGGGATTGCGAGACCGGACCGACTTCATGCTCGTGTCCACCGGCTTCAGCCAATATCCCAGGCGCATCTCGATACCTGGTGATTTTTCCTTCGATGCGATCAGCAACGACGGGCAGCGGCTGTTCCTCATCGAAAGCCTGGCCGCGACCCAGCCAGGGCACTATCGAGTGCGTCGCTATGATGTCGCGCTCGGCGCCCTGCATCCGCAGGTGATCGTCGACAAGCGCGAGATCCAGAGCGCCTCGATGACCGGGACGCGCATCTCCGGCGTCTTCGCGCCCGACGGCGGCTGGCAGTACAGCCTCTATGTCAACGAGAAGACCGGGCCGTTTATCCACGCGCTCAACCTGGACCAGACGTTTGCCTGGTGCATCGATCTGCCGGCAGGAGGTGACAGGATGCAGCAAATGATGTGGTCGCTCGCCATCGCCGCCGACGGCAGTGCCCTGTACGCCGTGAACCCCGCCCTTGGCAAAGTCGCCCGCGTCGACATCAGTTCGGACGGCCCGCATAACGAGGTCAGCAAGGTGAATTCGTTCGCACCGGTTCACCCGCCGTCCCAGGCGTCCGGCTTTTTCACTGATGCCATCGCCAAGGGTGTCCAGATCGGGTACGCCGCGCTGGCTCGGGATGGGAAGACGCTGGTGGCGATCGCCGATGCCGGGACGATCGCGATTCAGCTGGCCGATCTCAAGCCCTCAAAGACGCTGATCAACGACGAAGGCGTCGAGAGTGTCGTCATGGCCAATGATGGCGCGGCGCTCTTCGCCTCATCCTGGTTTGAATCCACGCTGCGCCAGATCGATCCAATCTCGGGAGCGGCGACGTCGACGCAGCACTTGAAAACGACGTACGTTCTCTATCGAGCTGAGCGTCGCTGATCTCTGCTGCGGGCAGCAAGCACGAGCTTGTAGTCCGTGAACGAGCGTACCTCGCCGCCCTCGACGACTACGTTGAGGGCGGCGGCCGCGGAGGCCGGCGCGTTGAGGAATCGCCCTCTGACGCGGGTCATGGTCGCGGCATCCTCGCCGCCGCGCTCCAGCCAGGGCTCGAAGTCGTGGGCCTTTCGCACAATGCCCTTCTGCTCGATCCGGTAGCCGCCCGCCTCGATCAGCTGTACCCACGCGTTCTCGGTGAGCGTGTGGCGATGCGTTGGATCGCGCAGGGTTTCGACTTCGTGTAGGAAGCGGCCGCTCTCCGGATCGTCGGGCGCGACCGTGTCGACCAGGATGAAGACGCCGGACGGCTTGAGGACGCGAGCGATTTCCCGCAACGCCTCCTCGAGGTCCTCGAAGTGATGTGCCGCGAGCCGCGAGGTCACGATGTCGAAGGACGCGGGCTCGAATGGCAGCGTCTCGGCGGCGGCCTCGATGAATTCGGCGTTGGTCTGACCAGCGTTGGCAAAGACGCCGCGCGCCGCGTCGAGCATGGCCCCGACCGGGTCGGTCAGGACGACCGATTTGACGTATGGGGCCATCGCGAGCGCCATATGGCCGGCCCCGGCGCCGATGTCGAGCACCCGATCGCCTGGCTTCGGCGCGGCGAATTTAACCGCAAGAGGGAGTTCGTCGCCGGACTTATGCTCGCCGGTCGCGTATTTCTCCGCGGCCCGTTCCCAGCGTTGCGCCGACACGCGTCTAGCTTAGCGAGATGCTGTCCAGAACCTGCCTGACGAGCGGTGACGAGGGATCGCTGGTCAGGAAGTAGAACTCGTAGTCGCGCGTGACCGTATGGACGAAGACGGACGTCTGGTAGGGCCATCCTTGATCCGCGCGGGCCCAAGCCGTCGGGACTTTGCAGGTGTCGAGCGCGACTCGCGAGACTTGCTCGACCACGGTGTAGTTCCAGACCTGGATGGTCGCGCTATGGTCCTTCAGCGCCGCGAGATCAGACCGGACGGTTGCCGGTACCGGAAGCGGTACGGTGCCGGTGGTCGAGGTCTGGACAGTCAGGAAGGGGAGATCGTCGCCGGTGCGCCCCATCAGCATCAGGGACGGGTCGGTCGTCTTTGCGATGAGATCCTGCGGAAGCATCAGCGACCATCCCGTGCCGCTCACCGGATGAAGCGCCGTGATCGCCATGAAGTCGGCGCGAACGTATCCAATCTGGCTGCCGGCCTTGACGTGGTACCAGGGATCTCCCGCGGCGTCCGTGATGCGGCTATCGGCCACGGCCTGCGTGCCCTGCGACAGCGTTGCGATCTTCGCGCTCGAGGCGGATGCAGCGGATCTGAGATTGACGCCAAGGGGAATGTTCACCCAGATCGGAATGGGAAATGCCGGCGCGGCGACTGGAGCCGTTGCGGCTGCCGATTTCGGCATGGGCAGCGATGCCGGGCAGCTGGTCGGTGAGGCATGTGGGTCGACGGTCGCGCTGGCGGAGGGTTGAGGCCGGCCCGCCACGGCGTGGGTCTTCAGGAGAGATGTCAGCGGCCCAACCAGCAGGAAGGCCGCGACGGCGCCGATAACCATCAGGGGGATCAGGCGGAGGGCCGGCCTCATGGGAGTGAAACGCCCCCGTCGTCGGCGAAGTTACGCCAGTGGCTTCCGGTTTGGTACGCCGGTACGCCGAGGGTACCGGGAAGGCGTCGGCCCGACTTTGTCGATCTCGAGGATGCCATCCCGGCCGGTTGGTCCGCGCCGAAGACGCGGCGCGCCACCGCCGAGCAACCGGGCCACCCCTTGGAGGGCTTCTGGATCGAGTTCGCTGACTTCTGCAAGGAGGTCTCCACCAGTTCTAACGAACGGAAGGGCCAGCTCCAGCAGAACCGGCGGCTGGGCCACCGCCCGTGAGATCGCCCGATCGAATTGCTCCCGCAGCTCGGGGCGGCGGGCGAGCTCCTCCGCCCGGCCCGGCAGCACCCGGATATTCGCCATCTCGAGGGTGATGGCGACCTGCTGCAGGAAGGCGCACTTGCGGGTATTGGCCTCGAGGAGGCTGAATTCGACCCCGGGCAGGCGGAGCGCCAGCGGGATCGCGGGCAGGCCGCCGCCGCTGCCGATGTCCACCGCGCGCCCGATTCCCTCCCATGGCAGCTCGAGCAGGCGGTAGGCGTCCTGGATGTGGCGCTCGACCTCCTCCCTCGTCCGGGCTCCGGTCAGGTTGACGGCGTGGTTCCAGTCGAGCAGCAGCTGCGCGTACCGCGTCACCGGGTCAGGCACCTCCCTACAATAAGTAGGTGCCGATTTACGAGTTCTCTTGCCTGAGTTGCCGGCATACGTTTGACGTGTTCGGCAACTTCGCGAGCCGCGACGAGCGGCAGGTCTGCCCCTCCTGCGAGGGCACCAATACCAGGGCGCTCTTCTCGATGTTCGCCGTCACCGGCGTCGAGTCGTCATCGAAGGCAAGCGCCTCGACGTCGGGTGGTTGCGGCTGCGGCGGCGGTTGCGCCTGCTCCAACTGACGTGGCAACCGCTGGCACGCCGGTGCGCCTTCGGCCGATGCCGCTGGGGGAGCTTCTCGACGAGTCCTTCAAACTGTACCGCCGCCACTTCGCGGTCATTGCCGGCGTTGCCCTGGCGGTCATTTTGCCAACCCTTGTCGTCACCCTGATCTCTGGCTCCTACCGGGCGAATAACTTCACGTACCTCCAGCAACTGATCCAGAATTCGAGCGATCCGGCCGCGTTGCAGGCCCTGCAGTCTCGTCAGCCACAGTTCTCGCCGATCTACTTCCTGACCTTCCCCATCGCCCTCTTGCTGTTGCCACTCACGCTGGGGGCCATTTACTATGCCGCCACCTCGTTGGCCGCCGGGCACACGGAAACGGTGGGCTCCGTCCTGCTCGGCACGCTGCGCCGCTATTTCGGCATTCTCGGCACCGCCATCCTCAGCGGCCTCCCGGCCGTGGGGGCCGTCCTGATTGTCGTGCTCCTGGTCGTCATTTTCGTCGCCCTGCATGCCAACGCGGTCGCGGTGGCGATTGGAATCCTCGGCGGGCTCGCGGCCTTCGTCTTCATCGTCTGGCTCGGGATCCGCTGGGCTCTGGCCTACGCCGTGCTCCTGGCCGAACGGGTCAACCCCGCCCGGGCGCTGGGGCGGAGCTTTGCGCTGGTGGCTGGCAACTGGTGGCGCACCCTTGGCATTCTTCTGCTGGTGGGCATCCTGGCTTCCATCCTCCAATCCGCGATCGGCGCCCTCTTCACCGGCATCGCCGCCCTCGTCCCCGGCCTGAATGACGACCTCCGGGCGGCGGCGGTCACCGTGGTTTCCGCACTGGTCAATGCGATCGTCGGCGCCATCTCCCCGATCGCCATTACCATGCTCTATCTTGATCTCCGGGTGCGTAAAGAAGGCGTCGACCTCGACCAGCTCGCCAGGCAAACCGCCCCCGGCACTGCGCCCGCATAGCGGGCGTCCGGCCCGGGCCGGCCTCTGCATCGTCTTCGCTGTCGTCGTGCTCCTGGGTCGCCCCGGTCCGGTTGCGGCTGCCGGCACGGCCGACGACTACGCCAACGCCGTCCACCGCGCCCTGACGCTCGTCCAGTTCGCTGAGCGCGGGGATTCGCCGTCGCGAACCCAGGCGATCACCGTGCTGACCGAGGCGATCGGGAACCGACAGCCCGAGATCCTCGCCGACCTGCGGGCCGAGCCGCCGCGCCTGGTCGATGCCGACCAGCGTCTGCAGGCGCTCTACGCGGCGTTGCAGGGACGAGTCGACACGCCGGATCCAGCGCTGGCGTCGCAGGCTCTCGACCGCACGCTCTCGATGCCCCGCTACTCCAATCTGACAACCGCCCCCTCGATCCCTGATCTGATCCTCGGCACTGCCATCAAGGCAATTGCCTGGCTGCTCAATCGGCTCGGTGTCCAGAACCTGCATCTTCACCTGCCAATCCTCCTCATCCTGGCCCTGGCGCTGTTCATCATGCTGGCGCTGGTGGTGCTCGTTCTCCGCAGCGGCCTGAGTGCCGGCGGCGGTGAGGCCAGGGGGCGCTCTCGCGGTCCGGTGCAGCGGGCGCCAGCCGACTTCTTCGGCGAGGCCGACCGGCTCGCGGCTGCCGGGGATTATCGGGGGGCGATCCGGATGCTCGCCGGCGGCGTCGCGGTTCGCATCAGCGGCGAGCAGGCGTGGGTGCGGAGTCCCCTGACTGTCCGCGAGCTGTTCGCGCGGTCAGAGCGCCGCGACACGCTGCAGCCCCTCCTACGCCTGTTCGAGGAGGCGATCTACGGGCACCGTCCGGCTGATGCGACCATCTATGCCCGCGCGGCGGAAGCCGCTGCCCCCTACCGGCAGGTCGCGGCATGAGGGGTCGCGGCTGGGCCGCGCTTGGCGGGCTCGCGCTGCTGGTGGCCGTCCTCGTGCTGCTCCGCGGCCCATCCGGTTCGGGTGACTCGCCCGAGCACCGGTCGAACAGCGACGGGCCCGGAGGCACCTCCGCGCTGCGCCTCTACGCGCAGGCGCTCGGCCATCCGGCCGGGACCGTCGAAGGCGACTTCACGCTTCCCTCGAGCCCGGGCTTGTTGCTGATCTTCACGCCAACCAGCGGGTTCAGTGTCGCCGAGGCCCAACAGGTCAACAGCTGGCTGACCGCGGGCGGCATTGTCGCCTATGCCGACGAACAGGCCGAGCCACAGCTGGACACGCAGTTTGGCATTCATCGCGGGACGCGGCCGAGTCCGTTAGGCGGGTCGGCAACGGCCAATGCCCCGGCGCCCATCTTCGGTGGCGTGCAGCACGTTGAAGGTGGCACGCCGGCGGATTGGCTGAAACCATCCCCCGCTCAGGTCACCGTGCTGGTGAACGCGGCCAACCAGGCGATCGCGATTCGACAAACCGTCGGACAGGGACAGCTCCTCGTGTTGACCGATCCGCTGATCCTGTGTAATCGCTATCTCGGGAAACCGGACAACGGCCGCTTCGCCGCCGACCTGATGGCGCTTGCCCCGGCAGGCAGCCAGGTCCTCTTTGACGAGTTCCATCATGGCGCCGCCGCCGCGGGTTCACCCCAGACGGCGTGGATGACGACCCCGTGGGGCGCCGCGCTCGTCTGGGCGGTGATCGTGCTCTTCATGGGCCTGGCTCTTCGCGGCCGTGCGTTTGGTCCAGCCCTGTCGTTGTACTCCACCCGGGATCGGTCGTCGGCTGAGTACGCTGCCGCCATCGGAAGCCTGCTGCATCGCACCGGCGCACGCGCCGTCACGCTCGAGACGCTGATGGCCGCGACCAGGCGGGCGATCGCCGAGCGGATCGGCCTGGGCGCAGGCGCGGCCGGGGCGGATTTCGAGCGCGCCGTAGCCACCCAAGCGCCGGCCCTGGGCCGCGATCTGGCGCGGATCGAGGGCGACCTTCCCCGCGCGACCGAGACCGAAGCGGCGGTGCTCGACACCGCCCGCCGCTTGCACGACCTCGCCTATCCACTAGCATCCAACCCGAGCGGAAAGGAGCCCGGATGAAAGCCGCCGAGTTTTACCAAACGTTTCGATCAGAGGCGGCCAAAGCGGTCGTCGGTCAGGAGGATGCGGTGCGCCTCTGCGCTCTGGCCGTCATGGCGAGAGGCCATGTTCTGCTCGAGGGCGTCCCCGGCGTGGGCAAGACCCTGCTCGCCAAGACGGTCGCGCGCCTGCTGTCCGTGCAGTACGGACGGATCCAATTCACGCCCGACCTGATGCCCGCCGACATCGTCGGGACCGCCATCTATGACCTGCAATCGAGATCCTTCCGCGTCCGCCAGGGGCCCATCTTTACCAACATCCTGCTCGCGGACGAGATCAACCGCGCCCCAGCCAAGGTCCAGTCCGCGTTGCTCGAGGCGATGGAGGAACACGGGGTCAGCCTGGAAGGCCAGCAACTACCTCTCCCAGATCCGTTCCTGGTCCTTGCTACCCAGAACCCGATCGAGTACGAGGGGACGTATCCGCTCCCCGAGGCGCAGCAGGACCGATTCCTGTTCAAGGCGGTACTCGGCTACCCGACACCGGAACAGGAGCTCGAGGTGTTGCGTCGCTGGGATTCCGGGATCGAGCTCAAGGACCCGGCCGCCGCGGGCGTGCAGCCCGTGATCGACACGGCGATGATCATGGAATGCCGCGAGGAGGTGTCGAAGGTTGTCGTCGACGAGAAGCTCCGTCGATACATCATTGAGCTCGCCGTCTCGACCCGGCAATCATCCGATCTGGTCCTGGGTGCCAGCCCGCGGGCCGAGGTGCTGCTGCTGCTCGCCGCCAAAGCGGCGGCAGCCTTCGATTCGCGCGACTACGTCACACCCGACGATGTGAAGGCCCTGCTCCGGCCGACCTTTCGACACCGCTTGCTGCTGCGTCCGGAGGCGGAGGTCGGCGGCCAGACCGCTGACAGTCTGCTCGACTCGATCATCGCCCGCGTCACGCCCCCGCGCTGATGTCGCTGGCGCCGCAACCGCGTCTCCTGGTCGCGTTGCTCGTCGGCGCCCTGTCGGTGCTGCTCGTGCTGCTGAGCCCGCTTTTCTGGCTGATCTTGATCGGCTACCACGCCGTGCTGCTCGGGCTGGTCGTGGCCGATGGACGGCGCCTGCCACGCCGGCGCGGATTCGCGGCGAGCCGCGTCCTGCCGCAACCGTTTTCGCTCGGGGAACGGCAGGCCGTCCAGGTCGTGGTCGGCCATGCCGGAGCGGCGGGACTCCCGGCCGATGTTGCCGACCATGTTCCCGCCGACCTGCGACCGGACATGCGCGTCATCCCCGCGCGATTTGATCACGAGGGGTTTCTGACGGTCGAATACCTTGTCCAACCGCCGCATCGTGGCGCCTACCACTTCGGTCCGGTGGACGTGCGCTGCTGGCGGGAGGGTGGCTGGCTGCTGCGGCAGGTCCGGATCCCGGCTTCAGAGGCGGCGGCGGTCTACCCGAGCGTGCTCGCCATCAAGCGATACCAGTTGACGCTGCGCCGCGGCATGCGTTTCATGCAGGGACTCCGCCGCGCCCGTCCGCCCGGCGCGACGACCGCGTTCGCGGGACTGCGTGATTACCTCCCGGGCGATGAGATCCGGCGGATCAGCTGGAAGGCGACCGCCCGTCGCGATAGCCCGGTGGTCATGGAGGTCGAGGCGGAGCGTGGCCAGCAGGCCGTGATTGCGCTAGACTGCGGCCGGTTGATGACGGCACCGGCAGGGGTTTTGACCAAGCTCGACCATGCCGTCAATGCCGCCCTGCTGCTCGCCTGGGTGGCGCAGAGCCAGGGCGATCGAGTCGGCATGGTGACTTTCGCCGATGAGATCCGGAAGTTCGTCGCCCCGCAACGCGGACCGGCTCAGGTGAGTCAGCTGAACCGCGTGCTCTACGACGTCAAGGCGGAATACACGGAGCCGGACTTTGGCGAAGCCTTCTCCCAGCTGGCTTTTCGGCTGAATCGCCGCTCGCTGGTCGTGGTGCTCACCGACGTGCTCGACCCCGAGGCCTCGCGCGATCTCGTGGCACACGCGATCCGCCTCAGCCAGCGGCACCTCGTGATGGTGGTGGCGATGGCCGATCCCGAGGTGCTGGCCGCGCGCGACGCGCCGATCGACCGCGCCGCCCGCAGTTATGAGTGGGCGGCCGCCGAGGAACTGCTCTCCGCCCGCCGGGAAAGCTTCGAAGCGCTTCGGAAGGGTGGCGTCCTGGGTCTGGACGTCGAGGCCGGCAAGCTGAGCCCCGCGCTGGTGGAGCGCTACCTCGACCTCAAGGAGCGCGCGCTGCTGTAACGGAAATCGGCAGCCGACATCAAGTTAACCGAGAACTCGGTAGAAGCGCCAGAAGTCGAAATCGATCGGCAGCTCCTCGATATCCCGGAAGCCCGCCTGCTGCGCGTACGACCGCAGGGTCGCG
>JALYYC010000040.1 GCA_030946755.1 Candidatus Dormiibacterota bacterium | reverse complement strand
GGCGAGATTTGCCGAGGTCGAGGCGGCCAAGCTCTGGTACGAGGTCGTCGGCCAGGGACCGCCGCTGGTCCTGATCCACTCGGGCATCACCGACAGCCGGAGCTGGAAGCCACAGATGGAAGCTTTCGCCCGTGGCTTCGAGGTGCTCCGCTATGACATGCGCGGCTTCGGGCAGTCCGACACCACCCACGGCGAGTATTCGGCGCGGGCGGATCTGCTGACGGTGATGGACGCCGCCGGCGTGCGGCAGGCGGCGCTCCTCGGGGTTTCGATGGGCAGCTCCCTGGCGATCGACGTCACGCTCGCGCATCCCGACCGGGTCAGCGCCCTCGTGGTGGTTGGGCCGGGATTTAGCGGACGTCAGCAGTCCGACGCCTTCAAGGCCCTCATGGGCGAGGTCGATCAGATCTTTGAGGAAAAGGGGCTGGACGCGACCATCGAGCGCGAAATGGAGATCTGGCTTTACGGGAAGGGCCGCACCGCCGCCGATGTCGACCCGGCCCTTCGGGCTGCGGTCTTCGAGATGGATCGGTTCAACAGCGAACGGTTTCCGGCCGACATGAAGGCCAGGCCACTCGATCCCCCCGCCGCGGGCCGGCTGCAGGAGATCGGGGTCCCGACCCTGATCGTGGTCGGCGATCGCGACCTTTATGACGTGATGGATGCCGCCGAGCAACTGGAAGCCGGGATCACAGGGGCGCGACGGGTGGTGATGCCGGGCACGGCCCATGTGCCGAACATGGAGCAGCCCGATGTCTTCAATCGAATCGTGCTCGAGTTCCTGGACGGGGCCCAAAAGCAGTTCGGCCGATAACGGCTACTCAGCTGGCGAGCGGATCCCGCGTCCCCGCCCCGCTCTATGCGCTCGGCGCGATCGCATCGGTTCAGGTTGGCGCAACCGTCGCAAGGCATCTGTTCGAGTTTCTCGGGCCCAGTGGCACCGTCTTCCTTCGGGTGGCGTTCGGTGGCCTGATCGTGCTGGCCATCGCACACCCTGGCCGGCCGCGGCTCCATGGGACGCAGTGGCGCGCCATCCTCGTCTTCGGCCTGGTGGTCGCCGCGATGAACCTGATGTTCTACCAGGCGATCGCCCGCATCCCGCTGGGCATCGCGGTGACCATTGAATTTCTCGGTCCCCTGGCGGTGGCGATCGTCGGTTCGCGGAAGGTTCTCGACTTTGCCTGGGCAGCGATGGCGGCGGCGGGTGTCGCCATCCTGTCGTTCGCCGGTGGAACGGTGACGTTGGTCGGCGTGCTCTTCGCCCTTGGAGCCGCCGTCGGCTGGGCCTGCTACATCCTGATGAGCCAGCGCGTGGGACGGTTGGTCCCGGGACCGAATGGGCTGGCGTTCGCGCTGGTGGTTGGCGGTCTCGCGCTGTTGCCGTTTGGAGTTGCTGGCGCCGGCGGCCGGTTGCTCGAACCGCGCAACCTCCTGATGAGCATGCTGGTCGCCATCCTGTCGACCGCGATTCCGTTCTCGCTGGAGTTTGCCGCTCTCAGACGCCTGTCAAGCCAGGTGTTCGGAATCCTGATGAGCCTCGAGCCGGCGATGGGGGCGTTGGCGGGGTTTGTGTTCCTCGCGCAGCATCTCTCCCCTGGCGATTTGCTCGCGATCGTGCTGGTGACGGTCGCGAGCGTCGGGGCTACCCTGGGCTCTCGTCGGGAGGGACTGGCCCGATCGTGACGTGGCCGCCCGGGTCGACGTGCCAGCCCGGGTTCGTCGACATCTCCCAGCGAAAACCTGACGGGTCCGCAAAGTAGCAGTGGAAGCCGCCGAACGCAGCCTTTTGCGGCTCCTTCAGGATCCTGGCACCCGCGGCGCGGGCCAGCTCGCATAGGGCACGGACCTCGTCCTCGGTTTGGAGGATCTGGGCCAGGCTTATTGGTGGATATCCTGCGGAGGCGGGCGCCTGCCCGCCGGACCCGGCGTCTTTGGCCAGGTCATCGGCGCCGAAGAGGCCAAGCAACAACCCGTGGTTGATCTGGATGAACACGACCTCTCCGCGCACCTCGAAGGCCACGGCCCAGTGAAGTCCCTCGACGTAGAAGTGGCGCGCGACCTCCAGGTCCGGCACGCCGAGGGTGATCAGGTCGAGGCGCGGCTGCATTGTCACTAGCTAAAGGGTGCCGCGCCGAATCGACACGCTCGCGTCGATGCGGCAGCCGTTCTGGCCGAGTTGGATCGTGCCGCTGACCGGACAGTAGCGACTGTGCGCGAGGTTGACCGCCTTCTCGACCAGCGCCCGGTCAAACGGGCCGTCGCCGCCGACCAGGAACTCGAGTTGGATTGCGGTGAAGGCCTTCGGCCAGTCGTCCTGGCGCTGGCCGTGCGCCCGGATCTCGAGCGTGCGCACCGGCTGGCGCATCTTCTGCAGCAGCGAGAGGGCGCTGATGCCCGAGCAGGCGGAGAGGGCACCGAGCAAGAGTTCGGCAGGATCCATGCCGGCATCCTCACCGAGCGGTTTCGGTTCGTCGACAATGACCCGCTGGCCGCGCGGTCCGCTCGCCTCGAAGCGGACGCCGCTACCTGCCCACCGGGTGGTGACCACGGTGCTTTCGGCCATCGCTCAACCATAGCGCGGACCGCGGGTCTATCTGAGAAGCAGGCGGTTGAGCCGGGTCGTGGCGAGCCAGAGGGCGCCGATGCCCAACGCGGCCAGGTAGGCGACATCCATCAGGACCCACGGGCCGATCCCGCCGGTGGTAAGGCTGCGAAGCAGGTCGATGCCGCGGTAAAGCGGCGTCAACTCGACCAGGACCCGGAGAGGGATGGGGTAGACGTCGACCGGATAGAACGTGCCAGAGAACAGAATCATGGGGAGCAGCAGCGTCAGGACGATGTCGAAGTCCTGCCACTGCCGAACGAAGGTCGTGACAGCGGTCCCAAGCGCGGAGAAGGCGAAACCGGTCAGGAGGGAGGCCGGCAGGGCGAGCACCGCCCAGGGGGACTTGATCAACCCGAGAATAAGCATCACCAGCAGGAAGGCGAGCGCGTAGATATTTCCGCGCACGAGCGCCCAGGCCATCTCGCCGAGCGCGACGTCGAAAATGCTGAGCGGGGTTGCGAGGATTCCCTCATAGAGCTTCATGTACTTGAGCTTGTAAAAGAAGTTGAAGCCCGTCTCGTACAGCGCGCCGTTCATGGTCGAGGACGCCATCAAGCCGGGAGCGACGAAGGCGGCGTAGCTCAAGGGGTGCCCGTTCTCGCTAACGGTGCCGACGAATGCGCCGACGCCGAATCCGATCCCAAGGAGATAAAAGAGAGGCTCGCCGAATCCGGAGACGACCACGATCCAGGCCCGTCGATAGCGCGTGAGGTTGCGTTCGAGCAGCCGGGTGGCGGGCAACCGCGAAAGACGGGCGCCGGCAACTGCGCTCATTGGGCCAGGCTGCGTTCGAACGTAAGGCGAGCAATCGCGATGCCGGCGACGGCATAGGTGACGAGGACCGCCAGGTGAAGCGTACTTGAACTCAAGGTGGCGGTCCCGGAGGTCAGCGATCGAGCCAGCGTGACGCCATGGGCGAGCGGTGTCAGCCAAGCAACATCTTGGGCGACAACCGGCAGGCGATCGAGCGGAAAAAACGTGCCGCCGAGGATGAAGAGAGGGGTGACAACAAACCGACCGATCACGGCGAATCCCATGTCGGTGCGTTGTGCCGCCGAAAAGGCAAGCATCGGTCCGCCGAAGGCGAGGCCGTTCAAGACGCCGACCGGGATGGCAAGCGGCGCCAGGGTGGAATGCACCGTGTTGAAGAGGGTCATCACCAGAAAAAAGATAGCTGCCACCGTCGTCAGCCGGATGATGAGCCATCCAATCTCACCTGCCAGCAGGTCGCGAACGCGAAGTGGTGTTGCCAGCATGCCGTCGTAGGTATGCAGCCAGCGGCTCTTGCCCAGGATGGGATAGGCCATCTCACTGAAAGCGGTCTGCATGGTTGCGGCTGAGAGGACGCCAGGTGCGACGAACGCCAGGTAGGAAAGGCCGCCGACCGAACGGGTCGGGCCACGCGCGATCAGACTGCCGATGCCGACTCCCATCGCGGTCAGAAAGAGCAGCGGCGACACGAAGGAGACGAAGATGGATCCGCGCCAGGCGCGGCGATAGACGATGGCGTTGTGCTCGAGGACGCGCAGGGCTCCGTTCATTCCGCGCTACTCGATCAGACTCCGCCCGGTGAGACGGAGAAAGACGTCTTCAAGGCTGCTCCGACGAACCAGCACGCTGACTGGTCGGAGGCCCCGAGCATGAACCGCCACCGCGGCCGCCTCACCGTCGTTCGTGTAGAGCAGCGCGCGGTCTGGCAGCATCTCGACGCGTTCAGCGAGCCCGTGGAGCGCGCCATCGAGGGGCGGCGCATCGGTCGCGAAACGGAGCTCGAGGACCTCTTTCGTCGAGTGCTCGTCGATCAGGCTGCGCGGCGAACCGGTTGCCACGATCCGGGCCTTGTCCATCACGACCAGCCGGTCGCAAAGTTGCTCGGCCTCGTCCATGTAGTGGGTGGTCAGCACCAGGGTGACGCCGCGCTGCTTCAGTCGGTAGAGACGGTCCCAGACGAGGTGACGGGCCTGGGGATCAAGACCGGTCGTGGGTTCGTCGAGCAGCAGCACGGCCGGCTCGTTGATCAGGGCGCGCGCGATGGTTAGCCGCCGTTTCATCCCGCCGGATAGCCGATCGACCTGGTCGTTCGAGCGATCCTGCAGCTGGACGAATTCCAGCAGTTCCTCGGCCCGCGACCGCGCAACGCCGCGCGGAATGTCGAAGTAGCGGCCGTAGATGATGAGGTTTTCCCGGACGGTCAACTCGAGGTCGAGCGTGTCCGCCTGGGGGACGACGCCAAGCCGCGCCCGGATGCGGGCGCCGCTGGTGACCGGGTCCATGTCGAGGATGCGAAGCGAGCCGGCGGAGAGGGGCGAGACGCAGCCGATCATGCGCATCGTCGAGGTCTTGCCCGCGCCGTTCGGGCCGAGGAATCCAAAGGCCTCGCCGCGGGCTACCTGGAAGTCGACGCCGTCCACGGCGGTAAATGCGCCGAACCGCTTCGTCAGGCCGCGGGCTTCGATCATGGGCGACGCGGCCAGGGTTG
>JALYYC010000022.1 GCA_030946755.1 Candidatus Dormiibacterota bacterium | reverse complement strand
TCGTCAAGATCCTCATCATCCCGTTTCTCCTGACGCAGAAGCTCACGACCCGCGAGCCGGACGACCGGCAGCTGGAGGTGGCCCTGGCATCGTTCCAGGCGGCCCGGCAGGAGGAACAAGAGGCCGCCGCCTGATGTTCGAGCAGCTCGAAGCCATTCGGGCGCGGTACGACGAGATCACCCGGTTGCTGTCCGATCCAGGGGTCCATGCCGATCTCAAAGAACTGCAGCGCCTCGGCAAGGAGCAGGCTCAGCTGCGCGAGCTGGTCGAGCTATACGAGGCGTACCGCAGCGCCGACCGGGGCATGACGGAGGCGAAAGAGCTGGCCGAGCTTGAACGCGATCCGGAGATGCAGGCCTACGCGCGACAGGAACTCGAAGGCCAGCAGGCCGAGCGGAATCGGTTGGAGGCGGCTCTCAAGGTTGCGCTGATCCCAAAGGACCCCAACGACCAGAAAGACGTGATCGTCGAGATCCGGCAGGGGACCGGTGGCGACGAGGCCGCCATCTTTGCCGCCGACCTGTTCAAGATGTACGGGCGCTACGCCGAGGCGCATCGCTGGAAGGTCGACCTCGTGTCCGAAAGTCAGACCGAGCGCGGCGGATTCAAAGAGGTGGTCTTCGAAATCCGGGGAAAGGGCCCCTATTCGCGATTGAAATTCGAGAACGGGGTCCACCGGGTGCAGCGTGTGCCGGAAACCGAGGCGCAGGGACGGATTCACACCTCGACGGCGACCGTGGTCGTGATGCCGGAAGCCGAGGACGTGGACGTCGTGATCAATCCGGACCGGCTCAAGGTGGACGTCTTCCGCTCCAGCGGTCACGGCGGGCAGAGCGTCAACACGACGGACTCGGCGGTGCGCCTGACCTACACGCCCGACGACGGCAGCCCGCCCCTCGTGGTCTCCTGCCAGGACGAGCGATCGCAGCTGAAGAACCGTGCCAAGGCGGAAAAGGTCCTCATGACCCGGCTACTCGACCGCCAGATGGCCCAGCAGCACGCGGCCCTGACGGAAGTGCGACGCTCGGCCGTCGGATCCGGCGACCGCAGCGAGAAGGTCCGGACCTACAACTATCCGGAAGGCCGGATCACCGATCACCGCATCGACTTCAAGTATTACAAGCTGCCGCAGTTCATCGGTGACGGGGACATGGACCCGGTGATCGATCGGCTGATCGCGTGGGACCAGGCGAACCGCTTGAGCGAGCCGCCCAATGGCGCTCGCCACTGACCAGAGCACGGTCAAGGCCCAGCTCGCGCGCACGCGCGCGACGCTGAAGATGGCCCGCATCCCATACGCGTGGCTCGACGCGGAGATCCTCGTGGCGCACGTCGTCGGGAGCTCCCGGGTGCGGCTGCACACCCATCCGGAGGTTCGCCTCAGTCCCGCGCAGCGAGCGCGACTGGCACGCCTGGCAGCGCGGCGGGCGGCGCGAGTCCCGGTGCCCTACCTGACGGGTCAGCGCGAGTTCTACGGGTATCGTCTGACGGTGACCCCGGCCGTGCTGATTCCGCGGCCCGAAAGCGAGCTGCTGGTCGACCTGGGGATCGAGTGGCTGCGGGCTCACCCGCCGGCGCGGCGCGTGATCGACCTCGGCACCGGCAGCGGCGCCGTCGCGATCGCGGTGGCGAAAGCGGTCCCGAAGGCTCGCATCGAGGCCAGAGACCTCAGCGTTCGAGCGTTGCGCGTGGCGGCTGGCAATATCGCCCGCCACCGGCTGCGCTCGCGCGTGCGCACCGCCAGGGGCAACCTGTTGGACGGCGCCGTCGCAGCGGATTTGATCATCGCGAACCTGCCGTATATCTCCGAGCGGCAGAAGCGGGTGCGTCCGAGGGAACTCGACTACGAGCCGGCGCTGGCGCTCGACGGCGGCGCGGACGGTCTCGAGCTTATCCGCGCCGCGCTGGCGCAGGCACCGGCGCGAGTCAAGGCGGGTGGGGCACTCCTCTTCGAGTGCGACCCGTCGCAGGCCCGCCGCCTCGTCCGGCTGGCGGAACGGCGCTGGCCGACCGCCGCCGTGACCGTGCACAGGGACCTGGCGGGACGCGATCGTGTCGTGCGGATCCTGACGGCGTGACCACGGAGCGCTGGGCTGTCGATGCGGCAGCGATCGCCCGCGCGGCGGCCCGCCTGCGGGAGGGCGCCGTGATCGCCTTTCCGACCGACACGCTGTACGCCGTCGGCGCCCGGGCCGGCGATCCGGCAGCCGTGCAACGGCTCTACCAGGTGAAACGCCGGCCGCCGGCCCAGCCCCTGGTGCTCCTGGTACGGGGGAGCGATGACTTTGCGAAGGTCGCGATCGTGTCGGCGCAGGCGGCCGATTTGATGCTGCGGTTCTGGCCCGGCCCGCTTACGCTCGTGCTCCCCGCGCGATCGGGAGAGCCGGGGGCGACGATCGCGGCCCGTGCGCCCGACCATCCCGTCGCCCTCCAACTCCTTGCCGCTCTCGATGAGCCGATCGCCAGCAGCAGCGCCAATCGGGCCGGCTCGCCGCCGCCGTCCGATGCCGACGCTGTCCTCTTAAGACTTGACGGTGACGTGGACCTGGTGCTCGATGGCGGCCCCTGCCCGCTGGCGCAGCCATCCACCATCCTCGATCTCAGCGGTCCGGTGGGCCGCATCCTTCGCGCCGGAGCGATCCCTGAAGCGGCGCTGCAAGGGCGCTGATCGCGCCCCCGTCCGATTCCGGATAATGAGCGGGTGCTGCAGGCGACGACCGACCTGACCAGCAGGATCGACGCCGTCGACCCGGAGGTCGGCGCCGCCATCCGGGCCGAGTTCCAGCGGCAGCAGTACACCCTCGAGCTGATCCCCTCCGAGAACATTGCCAGCCCGGCGGTGCTGCAAGCCCTGGGCTCGCTCCTGAACAACAAGTACGCGGAGGGCTATCCGGGCAAGCGGTATTACGGCGGCTGCGAGAACGTCGACGTGATCGAGACCCTGGCGATCGAACGCGCGAAGGCCCTCTTTAAAGCCGAGCATGCGAACGTCCAACCCCATAGCGGGACGACCGCGAACTATGCCGTCTACGCGACGCTGCTCAAACCTGGTGACACGGTGCTCGGGATGGACCTCAGCATGGGTGGACACCTCAGTCATGGCAGCCCGGTCAACTTTTCCGGCAAGCTCTATCACATCGTCCCCTACGGGGTCGATCGGGAAACCGAGCGGATCGATTACGACCTCCTCGAGCGGCAGGCGAAGGAGGTGCGGCCCAAGATGTTGCTGGCCGGCTACAGCGCCT
>JALYYC010000119.1 GCA_030946755.1 Candidatus Dormiibacterota bacterium | reverse complement strand
CGGCGTCGCCACCGTGACGTGACCTCGGGGCGAAGGGGTTTCTAGCGGTTGCTATTACCCGGCCAGGGCGTTTCGGGCGGGCGCTCGCCGATCTTGATCCGCTCCGAGCCGCCGGGGCCGATGGAACTCGAGGATTCGGACTCGCTGCCCACCCCGCTGTCGCTCCCCAGTCCGCTCAGCGCGGGCGGGATGTTCGATGGCTCTGCCGGCCGGGCGACGGGCCGCATCGACGGACCTCCCGGCGCCATCGGTGGCTTCGGGTCGAGGACCGGCCTCGGGGCTGCGACCGGCCGGGGCGCGGCAGGTGGCTTGGGAGGAGCGGCGGGCCTGGGGGCTGCCGGCTTGGGCGCCGGCCGAGTGGCAGCCTTCGTGGGTGTCGCGGCGGGAGCCTGGCTGGAGCGCTTCACGGCGGACCGCTTCCCGAGCACCTTCGCGGCTCGGGTTGTCGTCGACGACCGGCGGGCCGTAGTCCGCTTGGAGCCGGAAGACTTCGCCTTCGGCCGGCTCGCGGTTGAACGCTTCGCCAGGGTCTTACCCGCCCGCTTGGCGGTCATACGCTTGCCCGACGAGGTCGACTTCTTTGCGGTCGGGCGCTTTGCTGCTGACTTCTTCACCGAGGACTTCTTCACCGAGGACTTCTTCGCCGAGGACTTCTTCACCGAGGACTTCTTCTTAGCCGGCATTTCTCCTCCCCTGGATGACGCGATGAGTACTCGCTTTACGGGTTCAGCGCGGATTGCATGATCCGACTGTTTTCCCTGCGTGTTATAGCATCGGCTTCCCGCAAAGACAAGGGCGGCGAACCTAGTGCGTCTGCAACCAGTTCAACACGGTGGCATTGAGCTGTTCGCGTTCGAGATCGACCGTGATCGCGTGCCCCGATCCCTCAAACCAGATCAGTTGCTTATCCCGGGATCCGAGCCGCTCGAGAATCAATCGGGCGTTACCGACGTCAACGGTGCGGTCGCGTTTCCCGTGAAGGACGAGGGCAGGAACGGAGATGCCCGGCAACTCGCGCTCCACCACGCCGAGCAGTTGTAGCAGGCTCTGGATGCAGACGGTCGGACGCCTCGCATAACTGTGCAGAAACCGAAGCGCCGTGGGATCCCCGAGATCGCAGTCGTCGCCGGGTACCTGCCAGCGGACCACGTACTTGAGGCCGCCGATGGCGCGGAGCCGCCAGTCTCGATAGAACCATCGGGGTGAGCCCATGGCCGCCATCGTGACGATTCCTCGAACGCCCGGATTGGTCGCAGCAAGGTGGAGCGCCAGCGTCCCTCCGAGCGATTGGCCTGCGACGAACACCTCGCCACAGTCTGCCTGTAAGGCGCGAAGGGCCTCTGCCGCCGATCGGACCCAGTCCGGCCAGCGTGTCCGGGCCATGGCTTCAGGCGTCAGGCCATGGCCGGCCAGGAGCGGGGCCATCACGTCGTAGCCGCGTGCCGCGAGATGGGCTCCGAGGCCGCGGACCTCTGGGGGAGTCCCCGCGAACCCGTGCAACAGGAGGCACCCACGGGTTCCGCCGCGCAAGCGGAAGGGCTGAAGTTCCTCGGGCTTGGCCGGACTGCTCCATATACGAGGTGGTGTTCGAACGGCCATCGGTTGGAGTCTAACGGGGGATGCAAGTTCGGCGGGCGGGTGTCGGTTATACGGTACGGCGAGGGGCCCTCTTATGCGGTGCCCGCCAGTGGGGGTGAATCAGCCGGATGGCGATCGTTGGGTGGATTCTGGCGCTCTTGCTGGGGATCGCGATCGCGCTATTTTCCGTTCAGAACCAGCAGCCGGCCTCGGTCAACGTGGTTGGAGCCCTCTACCAGGGAATTCCAACCTGGACGCTGATGCTGGCCTCAGCCGCCGTGGGGGCGCTGATCGTGATCCTGATCAGCCTGATCGACCGGATGCGCTGGTTCATGACCAGCCGCTACAGCAAGAAGGTGCTCGCCGAGCATAAAAAGATGCTGGTGCAACGCGAGAACCGGATCCACGAACTGGAGCAAGAAGTCATGCGGCTCCGGGGAGCGGCCTGAACCAATGAGCTTGAAAGTCTGCCCGCAGTGTGGGTACCGGTACAATGCGCCGGAAAACCAGACGTGCGGCAAGTGCAAAGGCTGGCTCGGCGGTGCCGCGGGCGGAGCCGTGGCGGTGGCCGCCGCACGGGAGCGACGCACCCTGGTGCCCCGATCCCTGCCCGAATTCGCGTGTTACCTGCCCGTCCCCCTCGGCGCCTTCCTGCTGGGCTGGCCTAACCCGATCGGGGCGGTGTTCGGCCTCTTGATGGGGGCGCTGATGATCAAGGTGGTCCGCCTCGAGATGGAGCGTTTCTCGAAGGGGTTGCTCCTCGGCATCGTCGCGGCCGGCGTCTTCTTCGCCTATCTGATCTTCCTGCTGATCTTCAACTCGCTCTACCTGCTCCTCGAACCCATCCTCCAACCGCTCGTCGGACGGACGTTCAAGCACTAGCCCGGTCCTCAGCCAGGCGCTCCAGGACGCCGGCGAAGCTGGTCATGTCCCGCTCGAATACGGTGACGTAGCTCAACCCGAACCGGTCGCGGCGGGCTCGCACCTGGTCGACCATCTGGTCCACGGTGCCGATGAGCAGCAAGGGCGATTCCAGCAGCTGGGTGGGCGACATCGCCCATTCGCCGGCCACCTCGGCTGCCACCTTCTCTCGATCGTCGGTGAGGCGGACCGCCTGGACCAGGGTGTTGAGCCGCAGTCGGAAGAACCGGTCGCCGGCAGCCTCGCGGATGAGAGCGACCTTTTTGTCAAAGGCCTCGGCACTGGCGTCGGCGTCCTCGAGTCCGGCGCCATCCGCCTTCGACCGCGGCATGATGCTGATGATGTCCGCCTCCCGGGCGGCAAGCGCGAGCAGCTTCGGACCACCGCCGCCCACGAGGAAGGGGGGATGTGGCTGCTGCGCCGGTTTGCAGCAACCCGTCAGGTTCGTCAAGCGGTAGTGCACGCCGACCTGCGTGATCGGTGTCTGCGTCATCAGCTCCTTGATGATCCGGATCGCCTCACCGAGCCGCGCCACGCGCACCGACCCGGCGTCGAATGGAATGCCGGCGCCCTCGTACTCGCCTCGCAGCCAGCCGGCGCCGATCCCGAGATCGAAACGGCCTCCAGTCAGAACGTCGATCGTGGCTGCTTCCTGGGCCAGGAGCGCGGGATGCCGGAAGTCGTTGTTGTACACGAAGCTGCCGACTCGCAGCCCCTCCGTCACCTCCGCTGCCAGCACCAGGGCGGGCCCGATCGCCAGGCGCGCTCCGAAATGATCGGGCATCAGCAGGGTGTCGAAGCCGGCGGCCTCGACCGAACGGGCGAAGGTGATCCAGTCGGCCCTGGCGCGTGGCCGCGTCGCGGTCACCGCGAAGCGAAATCCCAACATGGCGGAGGCCGGGGGCAGGCTATCGATGCTGTCGGTCGAGCGGCGCAGCGCCGGAGAGGTTCTGATGCTGACGGTGCAGCCAGTTGAGCGCGTTGACATAGGCGTACGCTGCCGCTTCGATGACATCCAGGGCGACCGCTCGACCGACGACGACTAACGACCCCTGACTTAAGGTCACGACAGCTTCGCCGAGGGCGTCGGTGCCCTCGGTCGCCGCCGCGAGGCTGAAATCCTCGAGCTCCGCGGCCAGTCCGGTCACCTGCTGGAGCGCCGAAAACACCGCGTCGAGCGTCCCGCTGCCGGTCGCCCGTCCTTGGCGTACCACACCGTCGACCGTGACCCCGACGTCGGCGGTGGCGGAGACGCCACTCTGGGCGGTGACCTGGAGTTCCTGGAGAACGTAGCGACCGGGGGCGGCGCGCCCGAGCGCCTCGTCAACGGCCAGCTTCAGGTCTTCGGCGTAGAGCACGCGCTTCCGCTCCGCAAGGTTGAGCACCAGCGAGTAGACGGAGCCCAACTGCGGCTCGTCCAGCTGGATCCCCATCGCGGCGAGTTCCTCGCCGAGCCGCCGGCGCCCGGCGGTTGATCCAACCTGTCCGAACTGCGGGGCGTATCCAAGGTCGGCGGGGTCGAGAAAGGCCGGCGCCATGGGCTTGATGCGCCGCGGTGGGCTGAACACGGAATTCGGAAACGCGTGACGCACTTCCTCGATCCAGCGCTCCCAGCCGGAGTAATCCATCGTCGCCAGCATGGCGACGTAGGCGTCGAACCGAACCAGCAGCGCCGTCGGTTGGTCATCGTGCTTGACGATCAGCGTCGTGCCGCTCTGTTCCAGCGCCTTCAGAATCGGTTCGAGGTTGCGCGCGAGCTCCGGTGCGGAAATGACTTTGAGCACCCCGCCATGGTAGACCCGCTCGCAGGGAGGAATCAACGCCCGGCGATGGCTATGATCAGCGCCGATGTCCCGGCTAGAACGGATGGTGGGAGGCGCCCTGCTTCTGCTGCTCTCCGGCTGTCAGCCCGCGACGCCACCGGTAGGCGCAACCCGGACGACACCCGCCCCGACCGCCCGCCAGACGCCGTCACCGCTGCCGCCCTGCTCCGCCACCGCGGCGACCGGGGGAGCGGAGGTGCTCAAGGCCGGGCTCCCGGGTCCGGACGACCTCGCCTTTGACCCGGATGGCCGGCTTTTGATCAGTGACATCCACGCGGGAACGGTCTCGAGGCTCAATCCCGACGGCTCGATCACGGTGGTCGCCCGCGGGCTCTCCGCCCCGGAGGGGATGGTGATCGCGCCGGATGGACGTCTGCTGATTGCCGAGCAGGGCCGCAATCGGGTCGTCGCCGTGGACCTCGCGACCTACGCGGTCAGCCTCTGGCGAACATTTCCGAATCGGACCGGCCGCGACGGAATCGACGGCATCGGTCCGCGTCTGCCAAACGGAGACATCGTGGTGCCGGACAGCCCCAACGGCGTTGTCTGGCGGGTCAGCGCCGATGGGAAGTCCGAAACCCGTATCGGCAGCGGCATGGCGCGCCCGGTGGGGGCGGCGACCGACGCCCAGGGGCACATCTTCGTCGCCGACGAGGGTGGACCGCTATGGGTTCTCGAACCCGGCCAGCGGCGTCTCACGACCCTGTCAACACCCGACGATGTGGTCGTCTCCGCCGGCGGGCATCTCTTCGTCAACACCATCGGCGACGGCGCGATCCACGAACTGGATTCCCTTGGTCACACCATCGAGGTCATGCGGAACATTCGGGGTCCGCAGGGCATCGCCCTGGACGGGGCCGACAATCTCTACTACACCGAATTTGATGCCGGGCGCGTCGACCGGGTGGTGAGGACTTTCCTTCTCGGCACAACCAAAGTGAGCGCCACTGGTCATGGGACCGACGTAATTTGTCCAAACATCCGCCGTGCCGCCGGCTATGCCGACGCGCTGGTGCTGACCCCGGATTCGAAGGCGGCCGGCGCGATCGTGCGGGTGCAGCAGCCGGGCGTAGATGCATCCGGTGCGATCGAAGTCCGGCCTTCCGCCGGAACCGTGACCTTCTCGATCGGCGCGGGAGCGCTCACCCTCTCGCAAACCGTGGCGCTCCCGTAACCGCTGCGGCGGGTCAGGCCCGAACCGGTTCTTATACTGCACATATGCCGATGACGAAGGCGGGCCTCGAGGATGTCATCGCGGCCAACTCCGGGATCTGCGACATCATTGGGCCGGAGGGCAAGCTCACCTACCGCGGCATCGACATCCACGACCTGGCTCGGTCCTCGTCCTTCGAGGAGACCACCTACCTGCTCTGGTTTGGCACCTTGCCAGGCCCCGCGGCGCTCCAGCGATTCAGTGCCGACCTGGCATCTCACCGCAAATTGCCGGCCCCGATCCTGCAACTCATGACTGACTTCCCGAGGAGCGCGACCCCGATGGACGCGCTGCGCACCGCGATGTCGGCCCTCGCCTTCTACGATGCGCAGGCGCACGACTCCAGCGAGGACGCGAACGTTGCGAAGGCGTTGCGAGTTACCGCGCAGACGGCGACCGTTGTGGCGTCCTACGAGCAAATCCGGCATGGCCGGGAGCCGGTCGTGCCGTCGACTCACGGTTCTCACGCGGAGAACTTCCTTCGCATGCTCTTCAACGCCGAGCCTGATCCCCTCTCCGTCCGCGCCATGGACCTCGCGCTCATCCTCCACGCGGACCACGAGCTGAACGCGTCGACGTTCGCGGCACGGGTGACCGCCGCGACCGTCGCGGACATGTATTCCGCGATCGTCTCCGCCATCGGCGCGCTGGCCGGTCCATTGCATGGCGGCGCCAACGAACAGGTCATGAAGATGCTCCAGGCCATCGGTGATCCCTCCGGGGCGGAAGCGTATGTCACGCAGACGCTGCAGGCCCACAAGAAGATCTCCGGCTTCGGTCATCGCGTGTACCGGACCGAGGATCCTCGCGCGACGCATCTGCGAAAGATGTCAAAGGAGTTGGGGGAACACGCCGGCAACCTCCGCTGGTACGACATCTCGCGCAAGGTCGAAGAGGTCGTCATGCAGCAAAAGCACCTGTATGCCAACGTCGACTTTTATTCGGCATCGTGCTACTTCACCATGGGGATCCCGATCGACATGTTCACGCCGGTTTTCGCCACCAGCCGTGTGGCGGGATGGACCGCTCATATCCTCGAGCAGTACCACGACAACCGGCTCATTCGGCCCAGGGCAGAGTACATCGGCCTCAAAGACGTTCCATATGTCCCGCTCGAGCGCCGGGTCCAGGCGGCCAGTTGAGCACGCGGTATATTGGGAGCGCGCACCGCTGCGCAGCCGGATAAAGGAGGTCGTTCGAACTCGTCCTTCTACTAAACGCCTCACTCCAGCCGCTTAATGTCATCAGTAAGCGGCGGCTCGTCGTCCTGCTGACCAAGCAGCGCGTCACCTTCATCGATGACGAGGCGCGGCAGGCGATCGAGCAGGCCATGGCTCGACGTTGCTTCGGGGACGACGTGGTCGTCGTCCGGCTTCTGTCCAACATCCAGATCCCCCGCCGTATGCTGCGGGCCAATCGCCGAAACCTGCTGCTTCGCGACGACGGCACCTGCCAGTACTGCAACAAGTCGATGCCGTCGGCGCAGTTGTCGGTGGACCACGTCGTGCCGACCTCGCGAGGCGGCGCGGCCAACAGCTGGGAAAACCAGGTGATCGCCTGCCGCCGTTGCAATGGACGGAAGGGCAACCGCCTGTTGAGTGAAGCCGGTATGCGGCTGGTGCGCCCGCCCCGGGCCCTCACGCAGGAATTTGCCCACCTCATCTTCCTGCGCTACCCCCAGCTGAAACATGCTTACGACCGGCTGCTGTCCAGCGCCCGGTCCGCTGGCTAATCCCCGCCAAGGAGAAGGATTCGCCCGGCCGAGTCGATGAATCGATGTGCCCCATCGCCTCCTGGGCCTCGTTCCTGATCTCGAAAGCCTGCCAGGGCTCGGGGGTCCCGCCCTCGCCGCCTATGCCGCCCGTGGCGTGACGGTAACGATCGCCTGCGTTGGCGGTCCGGAGACGGCCGCTCTCCGAAGTCGGGCCCTACGGCTCGGGATCCAGGCGCTCGTCCTCCTCGACTACCGGCCCGTCGAGCGAGAGTCGCCGGACCTGGCTGGACTATTCAGCGATCTCATTCGTGCCGTCCAGCCGCACGTGGTCGTCGTCTGTGCCGACGATGACGCAATTCGTACGGCCGGGACCCGTGGCTTCGATAGCGCGCGCCGGGCGGGCCACGGTTCTGGCGCCCTGCCCGCGAAGCTCTATCACCGATTCCGAGCCGGTGGCTCCCCGGCGACGATCTCGACGGCCATCCAGGTGGGACGTGGCCCGTCTGCCGCCGCCGAAGGCTTTCAGCGAGTCTTTCCCAGCCCGTGGGTGACCGGGGTGCTGGAGCGCGACCTCTTCGCCGGGCTCACCCTCCCCGACCCGTTGCCCGCCGGGCTCGACGAACGGCTCGCCAGCTGACCACGGGGCTTCTCGGGGCCTCCTTGTTGAAGCCTGACGTGATAGCGGCATTGACACACTTCCCAGAATGCGATACAACTATTCCAGCGACATTTTTTCACCAAGGAGGAAGCAAGTGGATCTCATCGTCTTTTTGATCATTGGCGGTCTGGCCGGCGCGGTTGCCGGGCGGGTCATGAGCGGTCACGGCTACGGCATCATCATGGACATCGTCGTCGGCGTCGTCGGAGCGTTTCTCGGTGGTTGGCTGCTCAAGACGCTTTTCAACATCTCGGGCGGCGGGCTGGTCATCACGTTCATCACGGCGCTGATCGGCGCGGTCATCCTGCTCTGGGTCGTTCGGCTTGTCAGCGGCAACCGGGCGCGGACGTAAGCAGACCTCTTTCTTGAAGGCGGGCGCTGCGGGCGCCCGCCTTTTTCTTTGCGCGCAGGGGCGGGCGCGGGCACGGGAGCAGGGGCGAGGCGGCCTCGCCGCCATTCTGCTGCTGGCCGTCCTCGCCGGCCTTGCGTATTCGGCGTTCGGCGCCTTTCAGGTCTATCAGGCGCTGGATGCAGGGCGAGGCGAGCTGGTGGCCGCCCAGGCCGGGCTCTCCCAGGGAGCCCGGGCGCCCGATCCCGGCAGCCTCCCCGCCATCTCGGCCAAGCTGCAGCGGGCGGAGCAAGATTTCGAAGCGGCTCGAAGGAGGGTGCGCGAGGACCCCGCGCTCACGCTGATCGCCCGGGTGGCGCCGGCCAATGCTCAGGTCCAGGCGACCGCCCATCTGGCCGCGATCGGCGCCGACCTGAGTCGCGCTGGGGAGTCGGCCGCCACGATCGCGGAGCAGGCCGACCAGCTGAAGCAGCGGTACGCCGGCAAGACGCTGACTCCGGATGACCTGCCGGCCCTCCTGAAGCAAACGGAGGCGATTGCGACCGATTACGCGCTGTCGGCTCGGGCGATCGACGATCAGCTAAGCGCAGCGCATGCCGAACGGGCGCAGGTCGCTACCACCGAACTGCTCCCGCCGCTTCGCGATGCCTACCGTCAGGTCGATTCCGCCCTCCTGTCCGCCGGTACCGCTTTTCGACAGTATCAGGACGTCCGCCGGCTGCTCGCCGATCTCCTGGGCGTAAGCCTTTCCTAAGAGCGCCTGTACCGGCGGCGCGACCACTTCGTAACGCTGCTCGTCACAGAGCGGCCCGATACTATCGGCGATGGCCGTCCGCAACGTATCGCGCAAGGGCCGGCGGCGCCCCCAGGATCCCGCCGAGAGTTTGATCAACCTGGGAAACGAGCGCCTCACCGGACTCTTCCGCTGGACCCTGCTGATCTTTGCGGTCATCCTCAACAACCTGACCCCCGACGCGAACTATGACCAGGGTCGCGTCAACGAGATCCTGGGCGCCTGGGGCGTCGTCTGCTTGAGCACGCTGCTGCTGCTCTTCCTCCATCGTCGCCCTGGACGAGCCTTCAGCTACACGACCACCGGGGTCGACTTACTGGTCGCCACCATGATCACGTTCTCCTCAGGCGGATACAACAGCCCGTTTGCCGCCCTGTTCTTCCTCGTGATCACCGTCTCCGCCCTACGCTTCGGGGCAGCAGCATCCGTGTTGTGCGCCGCCCTCGTTGCTGTTCTGTACATCACCGCGGGAGCCGTCTCGCCGCTTCAGAACGGTACCTACCTCGCGACCGTCACGTTCGATCGCATCATCATCCTGCAGCGCCTCTTCCTCTTTTTCGTGGTGGCCGTGCTCGGGTCGGTGATGGCCCGCGCTGTCTCGTCCCACCAGGAATTGGTGACGCGACGCGACGTCGAAGCGAAATTGATGACCGAGGTCAACATGGCGCTCGCGAACGCCATCGAAGCCAAAGACAGCTATACGCGCGGCCACTCCGAACGACTCGCCAAGCTTGCCGGTGCGTGCGCCGAGCGGATGGGGCTGTCCCGGGACGAGGCCGCCGCGGTCCGGCTCGGGGCCATCCTCCACGATGTCGGCAAGATCGGGATCCCGGACCGGATCCTCAGGCAGGCAATGGCGTTGACCGAAGACGAGATGGCGTGGATGCGCCGCCACCCACAGATCGGGGCCGACATCATCGGGCCGGTCGAGGGCCTACACCATGTCGCGCCGCTGATCCGGCACCACCACGAGAAGTTCGACGGTACCGGTTATCCGAAAGGGCTTAAGGGCGAGGAGATTCCGCTCGGGTCGCGCATTATCGCCGTGGCCGACGCCTTCGAGGCGATGGTGGCGGACCGCATCTACCGTCCGTCGCTGGGTCTCGCCAAGGCCCTGGACGAGATTCGCGGTGGGCGCGGCACGCACTTCGACCCGCAGGTGGTCGACACCTTCCTCGATCTGATCGCGACGGATACGGTCCACCTGCCCCTGCCGACCAAAGACCAGGGACAGAAACCGCTGCCGGCCCGGCCCGAAGAGGCCACGGCCGCCTAGCGTCGGCGCGGCTCCGCTAACGTAAGTCGCGTGCAGGTTGCCGAAGGAATCTACCGGCTCGAGCTGCCGATGCCGTTCGAACTCCGGCATGTCAACGTCTACCTCCTGCGTGACGGTAATGGCTTCACGCTGATCGACACCGGGCTCCAGACGGACGAATCGCGCCAGGCCCTGCAGTCGAAGCTCGATGCGCTGAAGGTCCCGGTCGATCGAATTGGTCGGATCCTGATCACACACATCCATCCGGACCATTTCGGGCTCGCCGCCGAGCTGCGGGAACGCTCTCGGGCGGAGCTCGTCATCCACCGGCTGGAGGTCGCCCTGATGGAGCCGCGCTACGCGCGCGCCGAAGACCTGGTGCACGACGTGGCGGCGTGGCTCAGCCGGAACGGCGTGCCACAGACCGAGGCCGAGTTCCTGAAGTCCGCCTCGATGGCCGCCCGCGAGTTCGTGTCGGTGGTCGAGCCGGATACGCTGCTGGAAGGCTCGGAACGGCTGTCGATCGCCGGCGGCGAGCTGATGGCGGTCTGGACGCCCGGGCACTCGCCGGGTCACTGCTGTTTCTACTGGCCACAGCGGCGCCTGCTCTTCTCCGGTGACCATTTGTTGCCGAAGATCAGCCCCAACATTGGACTGCATCCGCAGTCGGGGGCCGATCCACTCGCCGACTATCTCGCCTCGCTGGAGCGGATCAGTCGGCTCGACGTGAGCCAGGTCCTGCCGGCGCATGGCGAACCGTTTGCCGACCATCGCGGTCGGATCGCGGCGATCGTCGAGCACCACAAGGAGCGCAAGGCCACCGTCGTCCGACTGGCGACGGAGCGGGCGCAGACCGGGTGGGAACTGGCGGGCCGCCTCTTCCACGGCATCATGGAGCGCAACGTTTTCCAGCAACGCCTGGCGTTACAGGAGACGCTGGCGCACTGCCAATCACTGGCCGAAGAGGGCCGGATCAGCAAGCAGGTCCGGGGCGGGCTCGTCAGCTGGGGGCCGGCCTAGCCCTTCGCTCGCCGCTCCGCCTCGACACGCTGGATGAAGTCGAGAACCACCGTGACGACGCGCTCGAACTGTTCGGAATGCACCTGATGACCGCCGGGGTCCAGGATGACGAGCTCGGCGTGGGGGAGACCCGCGGCCAGCTCGCGTGCCCGTTCCACTGGCACCATTCGATCCTGGCCCCCGTGAATCACCAGGGTTGGCGCGGTGATCTCCGCCAATCGGTCGCAGGTGCGATGGTTGCCGACCGCCTGGTCCTGACGATGGATGGCAAAGAGCGGCATCTTGCCGAAATGCCGCGCATCGTCTTCGACCCATTCGGGATGTTCGCGGATGAACGACGGATGGTAGAGCCTCGCATAACGCGCCAGCGGGTGATCGGGTGGTAGCGCGGTCGGCTCAGCGGAAACGGCGTCGTCCCTGCCGCCGCAGTGCGTCGCCGCAAGGATCAGGCTGCGAACCGCAGCCGGGTGCGCAAGCGCCAGTTGCTGGATGACCATACCGCCGAGCGAGATCCCGAACCAGTGTGCGGACTGCTCACCCGCGGCCGACAGCACCGCCAGGGCATCATCGGCCAGCATGGCCGTGGTGTACAGAACATCGGGTCGATCCGATTCTCCCGTGCCGCGGTTATCGAGCGCGATGACGCGCCGCTGCCGCGCCAGGACCGGGATGTATCGCCACCAGGCGCCCTCGATGGTCGAGGTCTTGCCTCCGATCAGGACCACGGGCGGTCCCGAGCCGGCGACGGTGAAATGTAGCCGGGTCCCGTCGCTAGCGGTCGCGATCATCTTTGTCTAGGATGATGAGGCATGCAGCAAGGACGGCCTCCCAGCACGATTCCCGAACCCGCCTGGCAGACACTGCGGACGCTTGACCCTGAAGTGGAGGCCAATGCAGTCAGCCTGGCCACCTGCCTGGCCGTGGCCGAGGAGCGGTTTCAAATCCTTTTTGGCGACGTCCTGCCCCGTTTTGGCGGTGCCACACCAGACGACCTCAGTGGCGAGGCCGATGTCCTGGCGGATGCCCACCATGCCCTGACGCTCCTCCAGGAGAGCCTGCACGCGAGCTCGCGCCGGATGTTGGACGTGCTCGACCGCGTCAGCCGGGAATTGGGGGAGTAGGCGCGCTCACAGTCCCTGGCGGTCGAGGCGCTCCCAGGGGTCGTGTTCGCTCCCGAGTTCGCGCTTGATGTCCGTCGCCCGGTCCACGTTGTCGAGGCTGTCTTCGGCGGAGCGCGGCGGGCGGCGCTGCCAGGGAGACGGGTCGTAATGCGAGTGTTGGACCGGCGGGCGGAATCCCCAGGCCCGGCTCGGCATGACGCCGGAAGTCTGGCGTAGCACCGTGGGGATGTCCGCGTCGGCAAACACGAGGTCACCGCCGGCGCCCGGCCGAAGCGCCATGATCAGGCCCGCGACCGCAATGACGATAACCCAACCACCCATGATGATCACCGCCCAATCGTTCAGGCTCACTGATCCGCCATTCTAGGCGCCGGTGCCGGCTGGCCGAGCATTCGAATGCCGGTGAAGGTCAGGTAGGCGCCGAACAAAAGCCGAAGCGCTTCGTCGGGTGCGGCCAGCGCGGCCAGGGCGCCGGCGGCTGCGCCGACGATCCCGCCGAGTGAGAGCCAGGCCGCGGTTTCCATTCGGACGTTGCCCATTCGGAAATGCGTGATCGAGCCAGACAGGGCCGTGGGAATGATGACGGCAAGCGAGGTGCCTTGCGCCACGTGCTGGCTCAGTCCCAGCAGCAGCACCATCGCCGGCACCATGATCGCGCCGCCGCCAATGCCGAGCAGCCCGCTGCCAAGCCCGGCGATGACGCCGATGACGAAACCGATCCCGCCAAGTCCGAGGCCGGACGGGTGAAGCACCGCGCCGAACTGGACCCCGGTCCCCATGGCGTGGAGGGCGGCCGCGCCGATCATGAGGGCCCCCACGATGGTGGCGACCACGCCGAAGGATTGCCGCAGCCGGGTAGCCGAGATCCGACGCGTGAGGCGAGCGCCCACGACGGCACCCCCGACCGCGCCGACCGCCAGCAGGAGGGCCGTCGCCAGATCGACGTCGTGGCCATTTCCAAGAATGACAACGCCAACGATCGCCACCGGGATGATGACGGCGAGTGAGGTCCCGTGCGCCTCGTGCTGCCTGACGTTGAGCCAGTACACCATGCCCGGAACCACCACGAAGCCGCCGCCGACGCCGAGCAGTCCGCTGGACAGCCCCGTGGCCGCCCCGATCGCCACCATGGCGGCGATCCGTCGGCGGCCCGGGACGATCACGATCTCAGTGTAGGCACGCCCCGCCACCGTCCTACACTGAGAACCTGAGAAAGGAGGACAGATGGCCACTGCTACGGCGACGTCGTTGAGCAAGCTGGAGTCGATCCTGGGCAGCGATGCGAGGGGCCTGTTGGATCACACCTGCGAAACGGTTCCGAAGTCCCAATTGCACCTTCCGGGTCCGGACTTCACCACCCGGATCTTCAGCGTCAGTGACCGTCCCACGCGCGTCCTGCGCAGCCTCGAATCCCTGTTCGATCATGGTCGGCTGGCGGGCACCGGTTACCTCTCAATTCTGCCCGTGGACCAGGGTATCGAGCATTCGGCCGGAGCCTCCTTCGGCGCCAACCCGGCCTATTTCGATGGGGAGAAGATCGTCGAGCTGGCGGTCGAGGGTGGCTGCAATGCCGTCGCGTCCACCTTCGGGGTGCTGGGCTCGGTGGCGCGCAAATATGCCCATCGCATCCCCTTCATCTGCAAGATCAACCACAACGAGCTGCTGACGTACCCAAATAAGTACGATCAGATCAAGTTTGGGACGGTGCGCCAGGCCTGGGAGCTGGGGGCAGTTGCGCTGGGCGCGACGATTTACTTCGGCTCTGCCGAAGCTGATAGACAGCTCCAGGAGATTGCGGTGGCCTTCCACGAGGCGCATGAGCTCGGCATGGCGACGGTCCTCTGGTGCTATGTGCGCAACCCCGCCTTCGTAAAGGATGGCGTGAACTACGAGGTCGCGGCAGACTTGACCGGCCAGGCAAACCACCTCGGCGTCACGATCGAGGCGGACATCATCAAGCAGAAGCTGCCCGAGACCAACCGTGGCTTCGAGGTCTTCAAGTTCGGCAAGACCTCCCCGAAGGTCTACGACAAGCTGACGACGTCCAACCCGATCGATCTCACCCGCTACCAGGTCATCAATTGCTACATGGGGCGGAGCGGCCTGGTCAACTCGGGCGGCGCCTCGTCCGGGGAGAACGACCTCAAAGAAGCGGTCAGGACCGCCGTGATCAACAAGCGGGCCGGTGGGATGGGGCTGATCACCGGCCGGAAGGCCTTCATGCGACCGATGAGCGAAGGCATCCAGTTGCTGAACGCCGTGCAGGACGTCTACCTGATGGACGAGGTCACCGTCGCGTAACCGATGCCACGGTTGCGGGCGACCGATTCCGGCCAGGTCTACAACATCGACCTCGCCGAACTGAAGGTCACGCGGGACGATGTCGACGGGATCTACGTCCTGCATGGGCGCGGCTACTTCCAGACCTTCGACACGCGTGAGGAGGCTTTCGCCCGCAAAAAGGAGATCGACTTCAGCACGTTTCGTTGAGCCCAGCGTTATAAGCATGAGACATGCCATACAACGCGCTCGATCTCATTTTGGAAGCGGCCATGGCCATAGCTGTTGGCTGGGCCATCTGGAAAAAGCGAACCGTCGGGACCACGCTCTACGCGTTGGCCTGCCTCGGCATCATGCCGCTCAGCAAGGCCGTCCTGCCCTGGCTGGCCGAGCGAAACCTGGCACTGATCGTCCTTTTCAACCTCGGTCTATTGGTCTTCCTCATTAGTGGCATCTGGATCTTCTGCAAGCCGTCATTTCCGCGTCTGCGCCGCAAAGGCGGGCCGACTTCAACGAAGTCAAGCTAGCCAATGGCGCGGGTTGCGGAACGGATATCACGGTGTTAAGCCGTCATCCGCCAGCTAATTCGTATTGGCCAGTGCCCTTTGCCTGCCGCGTACTCGTTTGAGATCGACTACTCGACGTTCCGCTGATTACGGGTCGCCGACCCAATCGGAGGCTTCCGGCAGGGGGTGATGCCCGCGGCTGGGCTGAACTCGCAGCACGCCCTGGAGATCCCGGCGGCGATACAGGCGCTGGCGCCGAATCCCCTGGCGGTAGCTCCGGAGCAGCCCGCGGCTGACATAGGCGTAAAGGGTCGCCGGCTTGACGCCGAGCAGCTCGCAGGCCTCCGACGAGCTCAGGTAATGCTCCCCGTGGATCTCGACCATGGCTTCATCCAGCGTACGACGCGTAGGACCGCCCAATGGTAGCAGTCAATCTATTGCAATGTAAATCAATATATGTATAGAATCGTGGCGTGGAGATGACCAACCCGGCGGAGCCGAACCTGCTGCGGCGGGACTTTCCGTATTCGCGGATCCCACCGATCCGGCTCGAGGCCACCGCGGTGCCGCTGGCGACCCCATCGCGGCTCTGGATCACCGATACGACCTTCAGGGATGGCCAGCAGGCCCGGGCGCCCTATACCCCGGAGCAGATCGTGCATCTCTACGACCTGCTCGGGGCCATGGGAGGGCCAGTGGTGAGGCAAGCGGAGTTCTTTGCCTACACCCCGGCGGACCGGGAAGCGATCGCTGCATGCCGGCTGCGGCCGGGCCCCGAGGTCACCACGTGGATGCGCGCCTCGGTTGACGACCTGCGCAACGTTCGAGCGACGGGGGTCAAGGAGACGGGCATCCTCCTTTCCGCCTCCGATTACCACATCTACCTGAAGATGAAGCGCACCCGCCGCCAGGCCGCCGACGAGTACCTGGCCGTCGTCCGCGCCGTCATCGACGCCGGAATCCGTCCCCGGTGCCACCTCGAGGATCTGACCCGCGCCGACCTCGACGGGTTTGTTGCTCCGCTCGTCGATGCCCTCCAGGAGCTCGGCCGCGAGTCGGGCGTCCCGGTCAAGTTCCGCCTCTGCGACACGATGGGATTCGGACTGCCGTGGCCCGAGGCCTCTTTGCCACGCGGCGTGCCTCGCCTGGTTCAGTTTTTCACCAGGACCCTCAACGTCCCGTCCGAGCAACTCGAGTGGCACGGGCACAACGACTTTCACCGCGGTGAGGTGAACACCGTCGCTGCCTGGCTCTACGGCTGCGCGGCCGCGAACGGCTCGCTATTCGGCTTTGGCGAGCGCACCGGCAACCCGCCGCTGGAGGCCCTGCTGATCGACTACGTCGGGTTGAAGGGGGAAGAGGAGGGCATCGATACGACGGCGATCACGCGCGCGGCCACTTACTTCCGGGACGTCCTCGGGACGCCGCTGCCGGCCAACTACCCCTTTGCCGGGGCGGGTTTCAACGTCACGAGCGCGGGCATCCACGCCGATGGACTGATGAAAAACGAGGAGATCTACAACATCTTCGATACCGGTCTTCTCCTCGATCGGCCGCTGGGTATCACGGTCAACGACCGGTCTGGCCTTGCCGGGATCGCCTACTGGCTGAATACGACCAACGGCTTGCGCGGCGCGGAGCAGGTCCGAAAGGACGACCCAAGAGTCGTCGCCGTCCACGCCGAGGTGGAGCGTCAGTATGCGGCCGGCCGAACCACCGGATTCTCCCCTGATGAGATGCAGGCCCTGGCCCGGTTGCATTTCGGCAACGCCCTGGCAACGAGCCCACGCAGCTAACAAGTTGACCAGCGGCCAGCAGTTGATGCAGCAGAGGCATCACGGTGATCACCAACCCCGGCGGCCAGACGCCACTCCTCGCCGTGCCGGCCGGCGCCTCCTGGCTGCGCAGGCATCGCCTCCAGCTGGCCGCCACGGGCGCAGCGCTCGCCATCGGAGCTGTCAGTGCATCGGCGGCCCTCCTCTTGCTGGCCAAACCGGTCAACACCGTCGAGAGCATGGTTCCGGCGACGTCCGATGTGCTGGTGCTCGCCAACCTCGACCCGTCGGTCGCGCAAAAGGTCAACCTGGCGCGTTCGCTCCACCGCTTTCCGAGCACCAAAGACGATCGGGCGATCTCGGACGCGATTGACAACGCCCTCCAGGGCACCGGGCTCAGCTATAGCAGCGACCTAAAGCCCTGGTTGGGCGGCGAGCTGGGGCTCAGCGCCCGGGTCAACGTTGACAGCACGACCGATAGCTCGGGGGTCGTCTATGCCGTTTCCCGCGACGACGTCAAGGCAAAGGCCTTCCTCAGCAAGCTTCGCACCGTCGGGGTGGGCAAGACGATGCAGTGGCGCGACGAATCGTATAGCGGCTTCACGATCGCTAGTGGAACGCCCAATCGCAGTACGGACAAGCCGGCGGCCTACAGCTACGTGAATCATATTGCCCTCATCGCGACATCCAGCGCGACGATCAAGGAGGCCATCGACACCTTGCAGGGTCGGGGGGCGCGACTCATCGACTCGACCAACTACACGACCACGGTCGCCGGTCTCCCGAGCGATCGCCTCGGGCTCGTCTACGTCAACGGAACCTCGATCGTCGCCGGGATCAGGAAACAGCTGGCCAGGGCGACCACGGCGAGCACGCCCATCATGGGCAACATCAAGGATCTCGATGCCTTCGTCGGGATCGGGGCAGCACTCTCCGCTGCCGACAACGGGATCGCGGCGGATCTGCTGGTCAAGTTCGACCAATCGAAGCTGTCGCCCGCGACACGGCAGGCCCTGGCAAGTGCGGGTCGGCCGGACGCGATCCTGACCTGGGTCCCCCGAGGCAGCGAGGCCGTGGTCGCGGTGGGCAACCTTAATCGGACCGTGCAGACGCTGGTCGACGCATCGAAGTCGGATCCATCGATCGTCGCCAGCAGCAACGCGTTCGGGCTGACCGGTCCCGGGGGGATCCTGCCCCACCTGACCGGTGGTGCGGCGCTGGAAGCGCAGGTTGGATCCGGGGTCAGTCCATCGGGCGCGATTCTGCTGGCCACGGACGATGCCGCCAGTCTGCGAACTTTCTTCGGCAAGCTGCTGACGTCGGCCTCAAGTGTTGGCACGGCCCTGATACCTGGCTCAACCGGGTCGCAGAAGCCCCCGAGCACGCCGGCAGTAAGGACGGCGACGTACCGCGGGACCGTGATTACCTCGCTGTCGGTGCCTCAATCCGGGCTGGCTCTCCTGGCGCCGTCCTACGCGGTGCTCGATGGCGTCGGCATCTTCGGGTCGAACCTGGCATCCGTAACGGCCGTGATCGACGCCCACAAGGGCGCCGAAACCATCGCCGCCGATCCGAGCTACAAGGCCGCGATCGCCTCCTCCCTGCGGAAGCCGAGCCTGGTGGCGTACGTGAATGTCAGCAGCCTGATCGCGGGGGTTCGACGGCTGGCGGCCTCGAGCGCCGTTCCCGACAAGACGCTCACCGCGGTGGCGCCGATCAAGGCGGTCATGCTCACGGCGACGAGTCAGTCGGATCAGGCGACCGAGCGCTTCTTCCTCGTCATCAACTGATCTGCTAGATTAGTGACTGACGTGTCAGTCACAATTCGGACCCCGAGCGTGGACCCTGTTACCCCGCGCCAGTGGGTGCGCCGCGGCGAGCTGCTCGAGGCGGCCCGGCGCGTCTTCGAGCAGGACGGCTACCACGCTGCCACGGTGAGCGCGATCGTCCAGGCCGCGGGCCTCTCGCAGGGGGCGTTCTACCTCTACTTCTCGGACAAGAAAGCTGTGTTCGAGGCCCTCCAGGCCGAGATGGCGACCCTGCTCCGGCGCCGCATTTACTGGGCGACGCGCGATGAGCGTGATCCGCGCGCCCGGCTCGAGGCCGGACTGCGTTCGTACTTCGAGTACTACGCCGAGTACGGGGAATGGAACCGCCGCCTCCTGACCGAGGGGCTTGGGATCGATGCCGGCTTCGAGGCCCGCCACGCCGAGCTGAATCAAACGCTGGTGGACGCGTTCGCCCCTACCTTCACCGAGTTGGGCGTTCCCGAGCCCGGGCTGGCAGGCTTCACCCTGATCGGGATGGCCTCGCAGCTGGCCTATTCGCAACGGTTCGTCTCCGCCTTCACGCCGCTTGCTCCAGACGAACTCGCCCGGGCGAGCGCCCGCCTGTTCCTCGACGGCGCAGCCAGGAAGCCAACAAAAAAAGGAGCCCCGCATGCCTGACGCCAAGGAAGTCTTTACCGAGATCGAGAACCGGATTCGCTCCAAACCGGAGAAGGCCGCCGGACTGAATGCCACCTACCAGTTCGACCTCAGTGGCGAAAGCTGGACGCTGCAGCTGAACAACGGCGTCCCCACCCTCAGCTCCGGGGCCGCGACGAGCCCCAATACGACCTTGATCGCGACCACGGACGACTGGATGAACATCGCCACCGGGAAGCTGAACCCCGTGACCGCCTTCATGCAGCAGAAGCTGAAAGTCAAAGGCGACATGGGCCTGGCGATGAAGCTCCAGGGATTGCTGCAGTAGTGACCGACCAACGACTCGTCGGCCGCACCTACCAAACCGAGCCGTTCGTGGTGACGGAGGATTCGATCCGTGCCTACATGGACGCGGTGGGCGACCGCGCGTTGGGTGAGCCGCTCGAGGCGCCCCTCACCTACGCGATGGTCTACGGCTACGACGCGTACTGGCAGCTCTGGTCTGATCAGGAGGTTGCCATGGACGTGGCACACCTGGTGCACGGGGACCAGCGATTCGTATTTCACCGGCCGGTACGCCCTGGCGATCGCATCCGCACTATGGGCAGGTTGGCGAACGTGACCGTGCGCGGCGACCTCGAGCTGGTGACCTTCGAGGCGAATGCGCGCGACGAGCAGGACCGCCCGGTCTCCGACTCCACCTCCCTGTTCATCATCCGCAAGCCATGACCACGACAACCGCGTTGACGTTCGAAGCGATCGAGGTCGGCCAGGCGCTGCCATCACTAACCAAGCGCGTGACCGTGGATCAAATCCGAGCCTATGCGGAGGCCTCCGGGGACCGCAACCCAATCCACCTGGACGAGGCCTTCGCGCGCTCGGTCGGGTTGCCCAGCGTGATCGCCCATGGAATGCTCACGATGGCATTCGCGAACCAGATGCTTACGGACTGGCTTGGTGGCCGCTCACGCCTCAAGCGACTGGAGGGCCGTTTCGGCGGTATCGTGCGGCCGGGCGACCACGTCACCTGTGCGGGCAGCGTGGCAAAGAAGGACGAGACGTCGAGGCGTGTCGTGATCAACCTGGTCGTCACCAACCAGCGCGACGAAAAAGTGTTGACCAAGGGCGTGGCTGAGGCCGAGTTTCCCGAAAACCAGCCTGTCAAATAAAGGAGTAACCGAATGCCGCTGGACTTTACCCTGACCCCCGAGCAAGAGGACATCAAGGCGCTGGCGCACGAGTTTGCGGAGAAGGAAATTCGCCCGGTCGCGGCGCATTACGACGAGACCGAAGACTTTCCCTGGCCGGTCCTGAAGAAGGCGCATCAGGTCGGCCTCACGCCGGTTGCCGTGATGCCCGAGGAATACGGCGGCGGCGGCCTCGACGTGATCTCGAACATGGTGATCGCCGAGGAGTTGCACTGGGGATGTGCCGGCATCGCCGTCGCGATCACCGGTACGGGGCTGGCGGCGGCCGCCATCCTCGCCATGGGGAACGAGAAGCAGAAGAAGCGCTGGATCGGTGACTTCTGTAATGCGTCGGCCCCGGTCGTGGGCGCGATGGGCCTGACGGAACCGAGCACGGGGTCCGACGCGATGGCGATCGCGACCACCGCCAAGAAAGTTGACGGTGGCTACCTGATCAATGGTGCCAAGCAGTTCATCACCAACGGCGGGATCGCCGACATCCACGTCATCTTCGCGAACACCGATCCCAGCATCGGCGCGGCCGGCATTGCGGCCTTCGTTGTGGAAAAGGGCAACCCCGGTCTGACGATGGGCCGGAAAGAGAAGAAGCTCGGCGTGCGCGCCTCCCATACCGCGCAGGTCATCCTGCAGGACTGCCTCGTGCCCACCGAGAACCGCCTCGGAGGCGAGCCCGGCGATCCCGACGCGGGTCCCGGGGCGCTGGGAGCGCTCCTGATGCTGGAACACTCGCGGCCCGCTGTCGCGGCGGGGTCCATTGGCATCGCCAGGGCCGCTTACGAGTTCGCGCTCGACTACGCCATGCAGCGGGTCGCCTTTGGCAAGCCGATCATCAAGCACGAGGGGATCGGCTTCAAGCTTGCCGAGATGGCGATGAACATCGATGCGGCGCGCCTCCTGACCTGGCGCGCCGGCTGGATGGCGCAGAACAACATGCTCTTCAAGCGCGCCGAGGGGAGCATGGCCAAGGCCTTTTCGGCCGACATGGGGATGCAGGTCGCGCTGGACGCGGTCCAGATCCTTGGCGGCTACGGCTACATCCGGGAGTATCCGGTTGAAAAGTGGATGCGGGACGCCAAGATCTACCAGATCTGGGAAGGGACATCGGAAATCCAGCGCCTCGTGATCGCCCGGGCGATTTCGGGTGACCGCCGGCCGTTGACGCGCGAGGACGCTGCGCCACAGATCCGGAAGGTGAGCTGATGATCGACCTCAAGGGCAAAGTCGCGCTCGTGACGGGTGGCTCCCGCGGGCTGGGACGAGCTGATTGCCTGGCGCTGGCACGCGCGGGGGCCGACGTCGTGGTCACCGACATCCTGATCGAGAGTGATCCCGAGCTGGAGAAGACCGCCGAGGCCTCTGAGAGCGTGTTCTCGCAGGTGATGGCCTCGCAGAAGGCCGTCTATGCGGAGAAGACTTCCAACGAGATCCGCGCCATGGGCCGCCGGTCCATCGCCGTGAAGATGGATGTCACCAACCGCGACCAGGTAAAGGCCGTGGTCGACCAGGCTGTCAAAGAGTTCGGGAGCCTCGACATTCTGGTCAACAACGCCGGCACGCTGGATCACATGGCGACGCTCGAGAACCAGAACGACGCCTTATGGGACCGCGACCTGAAGGTGAACCTCACCGGCGCCTACAACTGCTCCAAAGCGGTCTGGCCTCACATGAAGGAACGAAATTGGGGACGGATCGTCATGATGTCGTCGATCGCCGGCAGCCTGGGCGGGTTCGGCCAGGCGAGTTACTCGGTGACCAAGGCCGGCTTGCAGGGCCTCGCCCGGACGCTCGCCCTGGAGGGCGCCCGCTACAACATCACCTGCAACGCGATCGTGCCGGGCGTGATCGCGACCGAGGCCTTCAAAATGGGCCGCGCCGATATGAACGAGCGAATGATCAAGCGCATCGCGATGCGGCGCCCCGGCGAACCGGAGGATATCGCCAACGCGATTACGTTCCTCTGCTCGCCGGCCGCCGGCTATATCACGGGGGTGACCCTGCCGGTAATGGGCGGCATGGACCTCTTCACCTTCTGATGAGCGATCTCCTCGAACTATCAACCAGGGAGTTCGTGACGACGATCCGTATGAACCGGGCGCCCGTGAATGCGCTGACCGCCGAATTACAGGAGCAGCTCGTCGAGCACCTGAATGAGCTGGCCGAGGATGCGGCGACGCGCGTCGTGGTCCTGACGAGCGCCATCGAGCGGTATTTCATGGCCGGGGCCGATATCAAGATGATGGGTGGGGAAGAAGGATTCGACCGCGAGAATCCGGCGACCCTGGAGCGGATCGCGCAGATGTCGCGGCGAAGCCAGGCGGCCTTTACGGCGATCGAGCACTTTCCGAAGCCACTGATCGCGGCGATCAACGGCCACGCGCTGGGTGGGGGATGCGAGCTCGCGCTGGTCTGTGATTACCGGTTGATGATCGACGACGGCCGGTCGACGATCGGCCTGACGGAGACGAGCCTCGGCCTGATCCCCGGCGCGGGGGGCACGCAGCGGCTCCCGCGGCTCCTTGGCCAGGCCAAAGCCACGGAGATGATCTTCGAAGGCACCCGGCTGAAGGCTCCCGAGGCGCTGCGAATCGGCCTGGTCAATGCCGCGCTTTCCCCGGACGCCTTCGAGCAGGCCATCGTCGAACGTGCCCACAAGCTGGCGTGGTCGGCGCCGGTCGCGCTACGGCTGGCCAAGCAAGCGATCATCGCCGGGATGGAGCGCACCCCGGGGAAGGCTTACGAGGTTGAGGCCGAGAACTTCGGACGCGCCGCCACGACGGAAGACGCGGCGATCGGGATCATGTCCTTCGTTAGCAAGCAGCAGCCAGAGTTCACCGGCAAGTAGTCAGTCCGCGGCCCGGTACTGACTGACCCCGGTCCGGATCGCCTCGAGCACCGCCTCGACGCGCTGCGCGGTCGGGCCGCTGGCGCGAAGGATCAACTCGCGGGTCTCGGTCTGCGGATAGGAACCGAGGGAAACGTCGGGATAGTCGCGCTCGAGCGCCTGCATGATGTCGTGGAAGGCGCTTTCCGGCACCATCCGGTAGTGGAGCTCTCGCACGACGTCGCCGCGCTCGCCCCCCAGGTAGCGGGGCTCGACGGCCTCGTAGACGGCGCGAAGCTCGGCCGGCACGCCCGGCAGGGCGAAGAGGTAGCGGCCCTCGCCCAGCTCGAACGCGAGGCCGGGCGCCATTCCCGCGTCGTTGTGAACGAGCGTCGCCCCCTCCGGGAGCTGCGCCATCTTCCGGTTTCCGGCGTTGAGTTCGGCGGTTCCTCGCCGCGCGGCCATGTTGAAAACGAACATCCGGTTCTGCATCTGCGCGCCGACTTCTCGGGAGTAGACGAGGGGGCGATTGAGGGCGTGGGCGAGCGCGACATAGGTCCGATCGTCCGGCGTCGGCCCAAGCCCTCCACAAACAAACACTCGGGAGAGGTCTCGCCGCGCGACGTGCTGATGAATGGCGCCGACGATGTCGTCATCGACATCGCCGACGGTCGTGATCACCCGAACCGTGAAGCCACAGGCGAAGAGTCGTGACGCAAGCCAGTTGGAGTTCGTGTCGACCGTGAAGCCTCGCAGGATCTCGTTGCCCACGACGATGATGCTCGAGCGCGGCACGGCCCCATAATGACAGGAGTGCCCAGATCCGCCTATGAAGCAAGCAAGGGCCTGGAGACCATCACCTGGCGATACCCTCCGGTTGGCCGCGGGCTGGCCCTTACGCTCCTCGAGGAGGGATCCGCCGAAGGAAGGCAATCGACCGGTCAGCGGTTGCTCGATGCGCTCGACGACGCGGCGGGCCTCCCACCCTGCAAGCTTGCGGTGGCGGATCGCCCGCAACGCCACCGGACGCGGGATGGCCGCCTCGCGCTCAAGACCTACGGCTACTACCGGATTGCGTGGGACTCCGCGCCGCGACGTGGCTCGATCAGGATCTACAACCTGACCGCCATGCGCCAGCAGGTTCTGGCTCCGAAAGTCTTTCTCGAGACACTGCTTCACGAATGGGTCCACCATTACGACTTCACCGGGCTCGAGCTCGATCGCTCGCCGCATACCTCCGGGTTTTACGCACGCATCAGGGACCTGGCCGAAAGCCTGGGTGTCGGCTACATCACGCCGCCCAAGCGGGAGGCGATCCCCGTCCGGGTGATGGCCGAAGACGTCGTCACCTCCGGGTCGGACCGGCTCAGGCCGGGTGGGGTGGCGCCGCCGCAATCGATCCGTGACCAGGTCATGAGCCTCTTCGGCCGGACCGGTCACTAGGCAGACTCAGCCTCGACGGGTAGAATACGGCGGGCGTTCGGCGCGCCCAATCTCGTAGGGAAGGGAGGCACAGCAACCTGCTCGCGGCTGCCATCACGGTTGACGACGCCTCGGCGACGACGGTCCTGGCTCTCGTCAGCATCGCTGCGATCCTCGCGCTGGCCTACGGCGGCCTGCTGACGAGATGGGTGCTCGCGGCTGACGCTGGCAACGCCACGATGGGGAGGATCGCAAAGGCGATCCAGGAAGGCGCTGCCGCCTACCTGAACCGGCAATACACCACGATCGCGATCATCGGGGTGGTGCTGGCGGTGGTGATCACGTTCGTGATCAATCTCGAGACCGGGATCCTCTACGTGGTTGGCGCGGGCTGCTCGGCGCTCGCCGGTTATGTCGGCATGAATGTCTCGGTGCGGGCCAACGTCCGAACCGCGCAGGCGGCCACCGGCGGGCTCGACCGGGCGTTGCAGCTTGCCTTCCGCGGCGGGGCGGTGACCGGCCTCTTCGTGGTCGGCCTCGGACTTCTCGGTGTCGCGCTCTCCTACTGGGCTTTCCGCAAGCCGGAGGCTTTGGTCGGTCTCGCCTTCGGCGCGAGCCTGATCAGTGTCTTTGCCCGCCTGGGCGGCGGGATCTTTACCAAGGCCGCCGACGTCGGCGCGGACCTCGTGGGTAAAGTCGAGGCCGGCATCCCGGAGGACGATCCCCGGAACCCGGCGGTGATCGCGGACAACGTAGGGGACAACGTGGGCGACTGCGCCGGGATGGCCGCCGATCTCTTCGAGACCTACGCCGTGACCGCCATCGCGGCCATGCTCCTGGGCAGCCTGCTCTTCCCGGGCCAGATCCGCTTCGTCCTCTTTCCGCTAATCCTTGGTGCGATCTCGATCGTTGCAACGATCGTCGGCACGTTGTTTGTCAGGCTTGGCACCAGCACATGGATCATGGGCGCGCTGTACCGGGGTCTCGGAGTGAGCGCCGGGCTGGCGCTGCTCGGCTTTCTTGCCGTGACGGTCGCGATGGGTTTGAATTTCAATCTTTTCTGGGCCGCCGTGGCCGGCGTCGTCGTCACGCTGGCCATCGTCGGCATCACCGAATTCTTCACGAGCTCGAGCTACGCCCCGGTGCGGCTGATCGCCAAGGCCTCAACCACGGGCCACGCAACGAATATCATTGCTGGCCAGGCGATCGGGATGCTCAGTACCGGCCTGCCCGTGCTCGTCATCGGGGCCGGCATCCTGCTGTCCTTCTTTTTCAACCAGGACGCGTCGGTCGCGGGCTCCGGCCTCTACGGGGTCGCGATCGCCGCCATGGCGATGCTCTCGATGACCGGGATCATCGTTGCCATCGACGCCTACGGGCCGATCACGGATAACGCCGGCGGCATCGCCGAGATGGCGAACCTCCCCGAGTCCGTCCGCAACATCACGGATCCCCTCGACGCCGTCGGTAATACCACCAAGGCCGTCACCAAGGGGTACGCGATCGGGTCGGCCGGCCTGGCGGCGTTGGTGCTGTTCTCCTCGTACACCCAGGAGGTGGGGAAGGCGAGGCACCTGCTCTTCGACCTGACGGATCCCCTGGTCATCGTGGGCCTCTTCTTTGGCGGCATTCTGCCCTTCCTGTTCGGTTCCCTGAGCATGCTGGCCGTCGGCCGGGCGGCGGGGGAGGTGGTCGTCGAGGTCCGGCGGCAGTTCCGCGAGATCAAGGGGATCATGGAGGGAACGGCCCAGCCCGAATACGGCCGGGCGGTCGATCTTGTCACCAAGGCAGCCCAGCGGGAGATGATCCTGCCTGGCCTCATCCCGGTCGCCGCTCCGTTGCTGGTCGGCTTCATCCTGGGGCCGAAGGCGCTGGGTGGGATGCTGATCGGCGCCATCGTGACGGGCATCTTCCTGGCGATCCAGATGACCTCGGGTGGGGGCGCCTGGGACAACGCCAAGAAATACATCGAGGACGGGCATTACGGTGGCAAGGGGACCGAAACCCATGCGGCGGCGGTCACCGGGGACACGGTCGGCGACCCCAACAAGGACACGGCCGGCCCCGCCATCAATCCCATGATCAAGGTGGTCAACATCATCGCCATCCTGATCGCGCCGATGATCGCCACGAACTCGCTGATTCACTGAGTTCCCATGGCGCCGCGGCTGAAATAAACTTGAGGCATGGACGAGTACGTGCTCGAGATCAACGCCCTGCGTCACCGGATTGCGAAGCTGAAGTTTGACCGGGCCTCGACCCTCATCATCGACGAGCTCGAAGCCCAACTACGGATCCTCAAGGCGATCTACGATTCCGCGATCGGGCTGTACACCATGGGCCAGGGTGACCCCGGCCTCGAGGCTGCTTTCCGAGAAAAGGACCTGGGCGATTGGACGGTCGACAATGTCTATTACTTCGTCTACGACCAGGCGGTGGCGCTGGAGCCGGACGGAGGTCACGACCTGGCGACCCTGATCTGGCACCAGGACTACGCGTCGCTGTTGCGCTCAGGGGTCCTGGCCCAATAAGAAAGCGAGGAGCTGGTGCGGGCTCCTCGCTGACTCGGTCAAGGCCGATCGCGGTGTTGGGGCACGACCGGCCCGCGCCTCGAGCCCGCGTATCCTGAAATGGCATATGCGGCCGGAGATGGGTCCAGGTGTCAGCGCGGCCCTGGGGCGGCTGCAACCGGCCCCGACGCTCGCCACGAGACTGTTATTGCCCCTGGCGTTCGTTGGCGGGCTCACAAGCCTTGGCATCGAATTTGCCGCCTCGAGGCTGCTGGCGCCGTTTTTCGGCCAGTCATTGTTTATCTGGGGCACGCTCATCGGCCTGATCCTGATCTACCTGACGGTCGGCTACTACGCGGGAGGCCGGCTCGCCGATCGGTATCCGCACCCGCGCCTGCTCTACACGGTCACCGCCGCGGCTGCCCTGACGACCGCGATGATCCCCGTGATCTCACGACCCATTCTGTCGTTATCGCAGACGGGTTTCGCGCAGCTCTCCGTGGGGCTGGTGCTCGGATCGCTGATCTCGGTCGTCGTGCTCTTTGCCGTGCCGGTCGTCCTGCTGGGGATGGTGTCACCGTTTGTCATCCGGCTGCGAATTCAGCATCTGGCCACCGCCGGCAACGCCGCCGGGGCCGTCTATGCCCTCTCGACGCTGGGCAGCATTCTTGGGACCTTCTTGCCGGTCTTCTGGCTCATCCCGACCTTTGGGACGCGGCCTACGATCATCGTTCTGGCCCTGCTGCTCGGCCTGATTTCGGCTGCCGGCCTCTGGGCCGCCGGTGCGCGGCGGATCGCCGCGTTGCTCCCGGTCCTCATCGTTGTACTCGGGGTTCTCTCCGGTGGCAGCATCCGGAGCGCCGCTTACGGCCAGCGGATCTACGAGGCCGAGTCGGCCTACAACTACATTCAGGTCGTCCGGAACGGGACCGAGAACGACCTGATTCTCAATGAGGGGCAGGCCGTCCACTCGATCTATGACCCGACCACGATTTATACGCACGGGTACTGGGATGACGTCCTCCTGGCGCCCTACTTCGGCACCGGGCACGAGCCGATTCGGATCGCGCTGGTCGGGCTCGCCGGCGGCACGGTGGCGCGGCAATTCACGGCCATCGACGGAGCGATCCCGATCGACGGGGTCGAGCTCGATCCCCGGATCGTGGACGTCGGCCGCCGCTTCTTCGCCATGACGGAGCCGAACCTCAACGTCACCGTCGCGGATGGACGCTACTGGATGGCGACCCAACACCAGAAATACGACGTGATCCTGGTCGACGCCTACCGGCAGCCCTACATTCCCTTCTACCTGACCACCCGGGAGTTCTTCGCCGATGCGCGGGCCCATCTGAACCCAGGCGGCGTCCTGGCGATCAACGTTGGCCGGACGGCGACGGATTACCGCCTCGTCGATGCCCTGGGTGGAACCCTGACGGCCGTCTTCCCGCGGGTCTTTGCGCTCGACACCGGCCACGGGTTTGCGAACAGCCTGCTATTTGCCACGGCCGCCCCGACGACGATCGATGACTTTCGCGGACGGGCGGCGGCGCAAATGAATCCCCGGCTCAAGCCCATTGTCGACGAGGCGCTGGCCAGCGGCAACGTCCGCGCCATGGCGCCCAACGGGATCGTCTTCACGGACGAGCTCGCGCCCGTCGAGCGCCTGATCGATGACATCATCCTGGGATACATTCGCAAAGGCGGCTAAAATCACTCCATGGCCGTAACCCTGCTGACCGAAGCGACCGTCCTCGAGGCGCTCAGCACCGTCAAGGACCCCGAGCTTCACAAGGGCATGCTCGACCTCAAGATGCTCCAGGACGTGGTGATCGTCGATGCGCAGACGATCGGCATGCGCGTGGTCCTGACCACGCCTGCCTGTCCGCTCAAAAACCGGATCCACGACGACATCGATGCGGCGCTCGCGGTGCTGCCCGGGTCACCGAAGGCCAGGATCACCTGGGACGCGCAGGTCTCAAGGACGGGCGGCATTCCGCAGAAGCAGCAGGTCGAGGGCGTCAAGAATATTGTTTCTGTTGGCGCCGGGAAGGGTGGCGTCGGAAAGTCGACCTGCGCCGTCAACATTGCCATCGCCCTCTCGCAGCTCGGCGCCAGGACCGGCGTCCTCGATGCCGACGTCTACGGGCCGAATGTGCACATCCTGCTGGGTGCGGAGCACGAGAAGCCCTATGCCGAAAACGAGAAGATCATTCCGATCCAGCGTTACGGGATCAAAATCATCTCCATCGGCTTTTTCATCGAGCCCGACAAGCCGGCGATCTGGCGCGGTCCGATGCTCTCGGGGGCCGTCCGCCAGTTTCTCTTCGACGTCAACTGGGGCGAGCTGGACTACCTGGTGGTCGATCTCCCACCGGGCACCGGCGACGTCCAGCTGACGATGTCGCAAAGCATCCCGATGACGGGCGCCGTGGTCGTCTCGACACCGCAGGACGTTTCGACGGCGGACGTCGGGCGCGCCATCCAGATGTTCAATACGCTGAAAGTGCCAAATCTTGGTCTCGTGGAGAACATGAGCTACCACGTGTGTCCCCATTGCGGCGAGCGAAGCGACATCTTCGGCCACGGCGGCGCGCGCGCGCTGGCCGAACGGATGCAGATCCCATTTCTCGGTGAGATCCCGCTCGACCAGAAAATTCGTGAGGGTGGCGGCCCCGGCGTGCCGCTGATGATCAGCGACCCGGACTCGCCACTGGCGCGCGTCTACCGGGACGTCGCTTCCCACCTCGCGGCCCAGGTCAGCATCCGCAACTTCAACCAGTCGAGTTTCATCCCGCTGAGAACGATCTAGTTCTTGGCCGAACGACGCCGGC
>JALYYC010000006.1 GCA_030946755.1 Candidatus Dormiibacterota bacterium | reverse complement strand
ATGCGGACGCCGACGGCGTTGTACACGGCGTTCGCCACCGCCGGGATGACCGGAAGCAGCGGGCCCTGGCCGGCTTCCTTGGCGCCGAAGGGACCTTCCGGATCGATTGTCTCGACGAGGTAGGTGTGCATGATCGGGGTCTCGAGGGCCGTCGGGCTCTTGTACTCGAGCAGCGAGGGGAACTTGTGCAGACCGAGCCGGAAGGTCTGCTCCTCCATCAGCGCCTCGCCGAGCGCCATGTAGATGCTCCCCTCGACCTGGCCCACCACCAGCACCGGGTTGATGGCGCGCCCGATATCATGCGCGACCCAGACCTCGGGGACGCGGACCTCGCCGGTCTGACGATCCACGTCGACCTCGACCACGGCCGCGGAGAAGGAATAGGCGGGGCTGGGCCCAACACCCGAGCCTTTGTACGGCCCCGCCAGCTTGGGTGGCGTGTAGCTTCCGCTCGCGGTCACCACGCCGCCCTGAGCCTCCGCCAGGCGGACCGCCTGGACGAACGGCATCGTGTCTGACGGCCGGCCCCGCCGGAAGATCTGCCGATCGCGGGCGCTCAGTTCGTCGACATCACACTGCATGGCCTCGGCCGCCGCGGTGAAGAGTCGGGCGCGAGCCTTCTCGGCCGCCGCCTTGGCGGCGTTACCCGCCATGAACGTGACTCGCGATGAATAGCTGCCCAGGTCGATCGGCGTCAGATCGGTATCCGCCGTCGTGAGCTGGATGTCCTCGAGTCGAACGCCGAGCACCTCGGCGACGATCGCGGCGAGGATGTGGTCCGACCCCTGGCCGATGTCGATCGCGCCGCAGAGCACGGCGACCCCGCCGTTGCGGTCAACCTTCAGCTGGACCTCGGAGTGCGGCATGTCGTTCCAGTAGATCGCGGTCCCGGCGCCCGTCAGGTACGAGCTCACGGCAAACCCAATGCCCCGTCCCGGTGGCATCGACCGTCGCCGCTCCTTGAAGCGGGACTCGGCCGCCACCCGCTCGATGCATTCCCTCAGCCCAGAGCTCGTGATCCGGAGCCAGTTCACGGTGCGGCTGTTCGGCGGGGTCAGGTTGCGCAGGCGCAGGTCGACCGGATCGATGCCGAGCTCTTCCGCGACCTTGTCGAGGTGGGTCTCCAGCGCAAAACGCGGCTGCGGCGTGCCGTGGCCACGTTTCGGCCCGCAGGGCGGCTTGTTGGTGAAGAGGCGCACGCCCTCGAAGCGGTAGCGCGGAATGGCATAGGTCGCGGTCTGGAGCGCCCCGGTGTAGTAAGTGCTGGCGACGCCGTAGCTCCCATAGCCGCCGCCGTCGAGAAAACTCTGGAACTGCATCGCGGTGATCGCGCCATCGCGCCGGAATCCCGTCCTGACCTTCATCAAGACCGGATGGCGGCCGCGGTGCGCGTAAAAGACCTCCTCGCGGGTCAGGGCGATCTTGACCGGCCGGCCGGTCGTCATCGCGAGCTTGGCCGCGACCAGCTCGTGGGCGAAGATATCGCTCTTGCCGCCAAAGCCGCCGCCGTTTGGCGTGGCGATGACGCGGATCCGGCTCATCGGCATCTCCAGGACCTTGCCCAGCGCCCGATGCACGTAATGGGGCGTCTGGCTCGAGGTCCACAGCGTCAGCTTGCCGTCCTGCGCGTACTGGGCCAGCGCGGCATGCTGCTCCATCGGGAGGTGGGTGTTGCCCTCGAAAAAGACGACATCCTCGCGGACATGCTCCGAGGCCGCGATCGCTCCCTCGGTGTCGCCAAACTCGAGCGCGACCGCCTTGTGCACGTTCGTCTTGCCATGGATCGGCTCATCGCCGCCGGCGATCGCTTCCTCGATTCCCATGTAGCGGGGAAGCTCCTTGAAGTGGACCTCGATCAGAGCCAGCGCCTCGTCCGCGATCCACTCATCACTGGCCGCGACCGCCGCCACCGGATCACCGACGTAGCGCACCTTCTCGCCGGCGAGCGCTTCCTCATCCTGGCTGACTGGGAGGATCCCGAACTTGATGGGCAGGTCTTCGCCGGTGAGCACGGCGTGCACGCCCGGTAGCGTCCTGGCTCGAGTCGTGTCGATGCTCAGAATGCGGGCATGCGGATAGGGACTGCGAAGGATTCGGCCAAAAAGCATCCGCGGAAGCGTGAGATCGTCCGCGAACCGCGTCTGGCCGCTGACCTTCGCATAGGCATCCGGCTTGGTGAGGGAGTGGCCGACCACCGAGAGCTCGTCAGACAACCGGCCCCTCCTTGCGGGTTGCGGCCAGCTCGACCGCCTCGAAGATCTTGACGTACCCGGTGCAGCGGCAGAGGACGCCGGAGAGCGCCTGCTTGATGGCATCCCGGGATGGCTCGGGATCGCGGTCGAGGAGCGCCTTGGCCGTCAGCAGCATCGCGGGCGTGCAATACCCGCACTGAGCCGCGCCCAATTCCGCGAAGGCGACCTGCAGCCGGTGCGGCTGGTTGCCATTCGCCATGCCCTCAACGGTCGTAATCTCCTTCCCCTCGAGGTCAAGGGGCATCGCCAGGCATGACAGAAACGGTTTGCCGTCAACCAGGACCCCGCAGGTCGAGCATTCGCCGAGCTCACATCCATGCTTGGTCCCGGTCAGGTCGAGGTCTTCACGAAGCACCTCGAGGAGCGTCTTGTATGGCGGCACCATCACCGCTACCTCGTCCCCGTTCACACGGAGGTGCACCGGCACCCTGCTCGCCATCGTCACTAACTGTAGCGAGCGACCTAGAGCGGAAGTCGGGGCAGCTGGACCTCGCCGTGCCGGGGTTGGGTGGACATCGGGGACTCGATCACGGAGGCCCGGACACACTCGCCCGGCGTGACCTCGGGCCGGAGTCCGTTGAAGATTGGGAAGCGGAGTTGCCCGGCGGGGGTCCACTCGCTGAACTTGACGCTGAGAACCAGTCGCGGGTCGACCCAGCAGATGCGCTCGTCGCGCCACGATGATTCAGGCGGCCGTCCGAGATTGGGCAAAGGCTCGAGCGCCGCTCGGATGCGGGCCTCGGCGAGCGCGTCGAACCCGCCGACCACCAGGCCGACCGGCAGGTAGCGACCGCCGTCGGCGATTCCCACGATCAGCGACTCCAGCCGGTGCGCGCCTGTGCCCGGGATGAATCCGAGGGCAACAACCTCCTGCTGGCGAGCCGCACGGATGTCGAGCCAGTCGGGATGGCGCTGGCCGGCTCGGTACGGGCTGTCGAGGCGCTTGGCGACGATCCCGTCAAGACCTTTCTCCGCCGCGGCGTCGAAGAACGCCACGCCTTCGGCCGCGACCGGGTCGGCGACATAGATGCGGTTGGCGGAGCGGACGCTCTCCCGAAGCCGGGCCTGGCGGCGTTGCAACGGCTCCTGCATCAGCGACCGACCGCGCGCATACAAGATGTCGTAGACGACGTAGGTGGTCGGGTGGTCGCGCACGGCGCGGGCGATGGCCGCCGCCGCCATCGGCTGCACCCGCTCCTGCAGGGCTGCCTGGTCCGGGCGGCCTTCCACGTCGGTGACGATCAACTCGCCATCGACGATCGAATCGACCGGCGTCATCTCCTTGAGCGCCTGGACCTCGGGGAAGCGGGCCGTCAGGTCGAGCAGGTCGCGTCCCCAGACCCTAACGTGCGTGCCATCGAAGGATGCCAGCGCCCGCACGCCATTCCACGCGACCTCGAAGGCATAGTCCGGTGAGTCGAAGGGGGTCGCCGCCGGCTGGGGCAACATCGGCCTGATGCCGTGCGGCAGCGTACGGTCGAAGGGCAGGTCGAGCTCAACCGTTTGGGAGCGAGCCGGCATCAGGCGCAATCGACAGGGAAATCCAACGGCTGGAACTACGCCGTGCGCCGGCGAGCTGCCGGGCGCGCCGCCGAAACCTTGGCGGCGACCTTCGCCTTCGCTGCGCGCGCCGCGGGCTTTGCCGCGGGGGCCTTCCGGGCACCCTGCCGGGTCGCCTCAACCGACGCCTTCAGCGCCGCCATGAGATCCATCACCGGCGCGTCCTGGGTGGGCGTCGCGACGGTCACCTTCTCGCCTTTCATCTTCTGATCGACGATCTGCTGAAAGGCCGCCTTGTAATCATCGGTGTACCGCTCGGGCCTGAAGGTGTCGCTCAGGTTTTCGATCAGCGAGGTCGCCATCTGGACCTCCTTGTCGCTGATCTTGACGTTGGCAGGAAGGTTGAGTTCCTCAGTGGATCGGATCTCGTCAGGCCAGTTGAGCGTGTTACAGAGCAGCGCGTTCCCCTCCACCTGGATCAGGCACAGGTGCTCGCGGTCGCGGAGCGCGATCTTGGCGACCGCAACTTTGTTGGTCTCCGCCAGAGCACGACCCAGCAGGGCGAACGGCTTAGCGCCGACATCTTCGGGCTCCAGGTAGTAGGCGGACTTGACGTAGAGCCCCAGCGGCACCTCGCCCCGATCGACGAATTCCACGATGTCGATGGTCCTGGTCGTCTTGAGTGGCAGCTTGTCGAGGTCGGAATCGTCGATGATGACGAACTGGTTCTTGCCGACCTCGTAGCCCTTGAGCGTCTCATTGAAGGGGACCACGTGCTCGTCCTGCGGGCAATGCCGCAGCTGCTTGATCGGCTGCTGGCAGTGCGGACACAGCTGGCGAAACGAGACCGCACTATGCGCCTCGGTCGCCAGGTACATCCGGACGGGGATCGCCACCATCCCGAAACTGATCGCACCGCGCCACATCGACCGGGCCATGCTCGCTGGCCTCCTTCCTTGGGAGTTGCCCGGATTATAGCGCCGCTGAATTCGGTTGGCGAGCGGATGTTTGGAGTCGGTCTCGCAGCCGCTGCGCATAGGCGGGGGCGGCCGACTCGTGTTTGAAGTAGACGAAGACGTCCCGCCCGCCTGCCAGGTAGCCTCGAATCCGTCGCTCCCAGACGGTCAGTCGCTGCGGGGAGTAGGCCTCCCGGCGAAGCCGCATATAGAGGAAGGCGCCGCGTCCCAGGGGACCGGGTTCGGGCTCGCCGTCCCCGTGGCAGAAGGCGGCTTGCAGGCTCTCGACCCGGTCAGCCAGGGCTGCCGTGTGCCAGGACCGGTGCCGGAATTGAAAAGCGAGACGCCAGTGCGCCGGCACTCCGCGCGCGATCCGCTCGATGCGCCCCTCGTCGTAGGGCGCGGTGGGCGGAAACTGGAACAACACCGGGCCCAGGCGATCCCCGAGGCCTTCGACCACCTCCGCCATCATGGCGATCGCGCCCTCGAGGTTCGGCATGCGGCGGTTGTGGGTGATCCGGCGGTGCGCCTTGACCGCGAACCGAAACGAGGGCGGCACCGCCGACGCCCAGCTCGCGATCGTGTCGCCACTCGGGTTCCGATAGAAGGTGGTGTTGATCTCGACCGTGTCGAGGTGCTGAGCGTAGTAGCCGAGCATGTCAGCCGACTTCAGGCGCCGAGGATAGAAGGGGCCGCGCCAGGCGGCGTAGGAGAAGCCCGATGTGCCAACGTAGAGCGCGCCTATATGGTGCTGTTACCCCGGACCAGGCCCATGAACTCGGCTCGCGTTCGAGGGTCGCTCTGGAAGCTGCCGAGAACCGAGCTGGTAATGGCGCGGCTGTTCTGCTTTTCGACGCCGCGCATCTGCATGCAGAGATGCGCCGCTTCGACCACGACTCCCACCCCGAGCGGCTCGAGGTGGCGCTGCAGACACTCCGCGATCTGGCGGGTCATCCGTTCTTGGACCTGGAGCCGGCGACTGTAGAGCTCGACCAGGCGGGGCAGCTTGCTCAGGCCGAC
>JALYYC010000112.1 GCA_030946755.1 Candidatus Dormiibacterota bacterium | reverse complement strand
CGATCGCCTCCAGCTTGGTTCGTTGCGCGTCCTCTCGGATCACGACGACGCAGGGGATGCCGAAAAGCTGGGCGGCATAGGCGAGCGCCTGGCCATGGTTGCCGGCCGAGAGGGTGATGACGCCTCGGGTCCGCTGGTCGTCGGTCAGTTGGATCACGGCATTCAGGGCGCCGCGGACTTTGAAGGAGCCGGTTCGCTGCAGGTTTTCGGCCTTCAGCCACGGTGCGCTGGGCCCGAGGGCGTCACCGCGGAGGAGCGGTGTCGGCAGGATGTACGGACGAATGCGTTCGGCCGCAACCTGGATCTCCTGGAAGGAAACCTGGGCCGCCACGCCTACAGGCTAGTGGTTGCCGGGGCTCAGTTCCAGATGCCGTGCAGCAGCACGTGATCGAGCAGCTGGGCGAGCCAGCGTCGGAAGCGAACGACCTTTGTCACCCCTCTATAACGCGCCCGGGCCCGGATGCCGTCAGGACGCGCTCGTCGTGGGGCTGGCGAGCTCCTGGGCGTACCGAGCGACGGAGCGGTTGTAGCGCGGCAGGTACTTCGAGATCGCCGTCAACGCCACCGCAAGGCCCTCCCGCTCCCGGCCCAGGTCGGCGAGCGCCAGGGCCATGAAGGTCGCGACGGCGGCATCCAGCTCGTCCGACGTCCGCTCGGCCTCAGCCGTTAGCAAGGTCAGCGCTCGCCGCGGATCCCCGAGGTTGCGGATCGAGCTGGCCATCTGGATCACCGCCTGGCGACGACGCGTCCCCTCAAGCCCAGCCTCGATGGCTGCGGCATAGAGCGGGACCGCCTGATCCGGGTGACCGGTCGAATCCCAGGCCGAGCCTTGCTCGAACATGCCCAGCGGGCTCTTGGGTGGAAGTTCGGCGACAAGGACGTCCATTCGGTGGCGGAACTCGGCCTCGTCGTAACGATCGATCTCGGCCCAGAGCTTCCCAACCGCCGACTCCCACTGGGGGTCCTCGTGTGGCATCGCCGTACTATAGCCAGCGCCGTACGGGTGCCTGGAACCGGGTGTATTCCCCGCCGAACCTCCGCTCGAGATCGCGTTCCTCGCGGGCGATGATGCCGCGGTCGATCAGGACCAGCGTGGGGATCAGCGTCACCAATGCCCACGATGCGTCTGGCGCTGCGGGGCGCGCACCGCTTTTCGACGTACGCCCTCGTCTTCGAGTTGGACGCCAACGGCGCGACTGCCTGCACCCTTCGCGCCCAAAGCTGGGCGGCATTTCCCGGGTTGGCCGGTCGTGCGTATCGCGCGCTGGTGATCGGCACGGGCGGTCACCGTTTGGTCGTCCGCCGCCTGCTGCGCCGCGCCGCCCGCCGCGCGTGACGTCGGGGCCAACTGGCGCACGCGCAGACGAGGGCGCTAAGCGCTGGTAAGGCGGGTCAATGGAGTGGTGGGCGCAACAGGAGTCGAACCTGTGACCTCTTCCTTGTCATGGAAGCGCTCGTACCAACTGAGCTATGCGCCCGCTAGAGCTTCGAACCCGGATTATAAGGCCACATCAGCGGAATCTACGGTCTTCCGGCGGCGGATTGGGAAAGCTGAGATTGCGCCGCTGAGCAGGAGCAGGGCGCCCATGCCGAAGATCACCCGGGTGACACCAAAGAGATCCGCAAGGCCGCCGGCGACCAGGATCGGGATCGCGACCGCCGCATTGACGATCGTGAACATCGCGCCGAAGATGCGTCCGCGCAACTCGGCTTCGGTCTTCTCCTGAAGCACGGTGAAGGCCGGAATGAACAGCAAGCCGAACTCGATGCCGCCGATGAAGCCGAAGACCACCGGGAACACGCCCAGGAGACCGGGCGCGAAGCGCTGCAGCAAATAGGGCACGGCGGCGATCAGCATCAGGGTGACGCCGGCCGACAATAGCCCGCCGATCAGCAGGCGGCTTCGACGGAAGTTACGGCCGTATTGGCCAAGGTAGAAGGCCGCTCCCAGCATCCCGATCACGGCCGGGGCCAGGAAAAGGTAGACATCCGTGACCTGCAGATGGAGGACGGTGAACATGTAGCTCGGGGCCAGGACGAACACCGAGAAGATCACGGTGATCGTCAGGCTGAGCTGGCCGACCGCGAAGCGAACCAGCGGGCGCGCAACGATGTAGGCCAGCCCTTCGCGAAGCTCATAGAGGATGTCCGGCGCATTCGGCCCTTGCTGAATTCGAGCGCGAAGGTCCGACCGCACCATGTAGATCAGCGCGGCGGCGCCTACGAAGAGCGCGGTGGCGATCCAGTAGGGCGAGTCCGTCCCGAGGAAGCGGATCGCGAGCGTCGAAAGCGGAACCGCGATCAGGAGCGTCACGATCACGGTGCTGGTGAACATCGAGGTGGCGGTCATCAGCTCCTCCGATCCGACGATGAACGGGATCGAGGCGGCCTCCGCCGGCGCGAAGATCTGTCCCACGGCAGAAAACAGGAATGTGATCACGAGCAAATGCCAGGTGACGTGCTCGAAGTATGGGACGAAGCGGCTCAGTGGGATGAGCAGGATGAGGAAGCCGCGGATCGCGTTGGTCGCGAACATCAGGCGCTTCTTGTCATGGCGATCCGCGTAGACACCAGCGAGCGGGCTCAGGACCACCGATGGAAAGGTGTACGCCAGGAACAAGGCTGCCCCGTGCGTGTTGGCCCGGCTGATGCTGTAGGTGAGCACGAGCAGCGCGAACATCAGGAACTTGTCGCCGAGCTGGGAGGCAATCTGTGCGAACCAGATCAGGCGAAAGTCGTGGTTGGCCAGCACCGTCCGAAAGCCGGGCGGCCTGGGAAGAATGATCTCCCGGGGATCTTTCAACGCGCCTGTATCGTATCGAGTCTCCAGTTGGTGCGCTCCTCCTCGAAAAGCCGTTTCCACTCGTCGAGCCCCAGGGTCTCGGCACGCCGCGCCGGGTCGATACCTATAACGGCCAGCCGGGCTCGAGCCTCCGCATTGGGGACGCCGAGCCCGCGCGCCATCGCGAAGGCCAGTTGCTTGCGTCGGGCTTGAAAGAAGGGGGTGACAAAGCGGAAAAAGGCCGGCAGCTGGTCAGGGGGGAGGGCGGGACGGGCGTCGGGCACGATGCGCAGCAGAGCCGAGGCCACCTGCGGTGGCGGAACGAAGGCATCAGGCGGCAGGGTCATCAGAATCTCGGGCCGACCATAGACGCGCACGCCCAGGGTCGCGAGGCTCCATGAGCCGGCAGGGGCCGCCAGGCGCTCCGCCACCTCCTTCTGCACCACCAGATCGATCCGCGACGCAGTGCGCCGCTGCTCGAGCAGATGCACCATGAGCGCCCCGGTTAGGTTGTACGGGATGTTGCCGATGACGCGGTAGGGGGGCTCGATGACCTCGCCGATGGGCGTGCGGAGCACGTCGCCCTCGATGATGCGGACATTGCCAAGGCCGCGGAGCGTCAACTCAAGGGCGTGGACGCAGTTCGGATCGATCTCGATGCCGACGACCTGCGCGGCCCGTTGCGCCAGCTCGACGGTGAGCACGCCCAGTCCCGGGCCGACCTCGACGATGCGCTCACCGTCGGCGAGCTCGAGCGCATCCACGAGGCGCTCGAGCGCCGCCTGGTCGGCAAGGAAGTTCTGGCCCCACTTGCGCTGGTAGCGGATCTGGAAGCGGCGGGTGATGCCGCGGATGACATCCGGGTCGGCGAGCTTAAGCGGCGGCTTGCTAGCTGGCGTGGGGAAGCTGGAACAGGTCGATGGCGTTCTGCCGGGTCGCCGCGGCGACGAGCTCCGTCGCCACGCCACGCAGGTTGGCGATCCGCTCCACGGTCTCCGGGAGGAAGCGCGGAGCATTGGGCTGGCCGCGGCGGCTCTGCGGTGGCAGGAAGGGCGCGTCGGTTTCGACCAGCATCCGATCGAGTGGGATGATGCTGGCGGCACCGATGATGCCGTGCGCCCCAGGGTAGGTGACCGTCGCCGCGAACGAAAGATAAAAGCCGCGAGCGATGCCTTCGGCCGCCATCGCCGCGTTGCCACTGAAGCAGTGGAACACGCCACGAAGGCCCGGATAGTCGTCGAGGATGGCGAAGGTGTCCTCGAAGGCGTCGCGCGTGTGCAGCACGATCGGCTTGTCGACCTCCTGAGCCAGCCCCAGCATCTGTCGCAACGTCTGCGCCTGGGCTTTCGCGGGCACGCGGTGGTAGTCGGTGAAGTGGTAGTCGAGGCCGATCTCGCCGATGGCGATCACCGCCGGATGGCTGGCGAGCTCTCGAAGGTCGCGCCGTATTGGCGCCGTGATCGGTTCGCCGGCTGCGTGCGGATGACGGCCGACCGTGGTCCGTAAGCCAGGGATCCGTTCGGTCAGCTCGATGCCGGGGCGGTTGTCCGAGACGTCGTCGCCGATGTTGAGCACCGCCTGGACACCCGCCGCCCGGGCCTCTTCGATCGCCAGTTCCGGCGTCAGGGGGGCACGCAGGTGCAGCAGGTGTGCGTGCGAGTCGATCAGGCGACCGGCTCCGGCTTTTCGATTCGTGGAAAGAGAACCCCGCCAAGGCTGGTCTGCGTCCTCGGCGCCAGCCGACCCCACTCGCGCGCCTGCGCCCAGGGGGCGCGGAGGTCGGCCTTGACCTGGGCGCTGATCTTGGGCGCGGTTTCGGGAAGGAAGGGCGAAACGAGGTAAGCCGTCAGCCGAATCGCCTCGACCAGGTTGTACATCACTGTCTGCAGCCGCT
>JALYYC010000200.1 GCA_030946755.1 Candidatus Dormiibacterota bacterium | reverse complement strand
CCGACCGGCATCAGGACCCTGGCGCTGGACTCCCCGTTGTGAAGCCCGGCCCCGGCGGCCGGAATGATCGCTTGTACCTCCACGAGTCACCCCTTTTGTCAAGTCGGTTTTCGGTGGGTTGAAGTATAAGGCCCGGGCATCGAATCCGAGCCGGTCTTTGGAAGCCGCGCGGCAACCCGGATAATGCCCCGGTGATCACGAATCGCGGGGCTCAGCGCCAGGCGCTGGCAGCCGGGATGGTGGCCGGGAGCCCGATGCTCGCCTTCGTCGCCCTCGGTCTGCCGGCCGGCGCCATCGGCGTGGCGTGGCCCTCGATGCGGGTCTCGGTGGGGGCGCCGCTGGCCGGGCTCGGCGTGCTGATCGCGGCCTGGACGGCGGCGTATTTCATTGTCAGCGCCGCCAGCGGGCCGCTGAGCACCCGGCTGAAACTGCCGCTGCTGCTGGGTGTCGCCACCGCGGTGGCCACGGCGGGGACCATGGGCTTTGCCGTCGCGCCCTCATTGTGGATCATGACGGTCGCCAGCCTGATGGTGGGCGCCGGGTCCGGCTTGATCGATGCGACGGTCAACACCCGGATCGCCCTGACGCGCGGGGTCCGGTTCATGGGCTGGTTGCACGCGTCCTGGGCGGTGGGCGCTGCCATCGGACCGGAACTCGTCGTGGTCTCGCTCAAGCTCTCCGGGTCATGGCGCCCCGCATTCGTGGTCATGGCCGCGCTCTACGCCGTCGTCGGCGGGTTGATCGCCTGGCGTCGCCACGACTGGGAATCGGGTGAGATCCGGCGAGATCCGTCGATCCCTGCGGAGTCCGGCGTCCCAGGGGCCCGCTGGTGGATCCTCCCGCTGTTGATCGGCCTCTTTCTGCTCGGCAGTGGCGTCGAGGGCACCACCGGCGATTGGTCCTATACGGAGCTGACCGCGCACCGGCTTCTGTCATCCGGCACCGCGGGTGTGAGCGTGTCGCTCTTCTGGATCGGTCTGGCCTGCGGACGCATGGCGCTCGGCATGTACGGCGACCGCGTTGCGGCGCCTCGCCTGCTGGATGTCAGTGTGATCGCCATCCTTCTCAGCGCCGCCGGATTCTGGCTCGCTCCGCCGATCATCGCCGGCTTTATCGCCCTGCCCCTGCTCGGTCTCGGGGTCAGCGTGATCTTTCCCTTGCTTGTTTCATTGACCCCGGCCCGGGTCGGGCGGGGGATGACGGCTCACGCGGTGGGCTATGAGCTGGCCGCCGGAACCCTCGGTGCCGGCGGCTTTCCGGCCGTCGTCGGGCTCATCCTGCAGGCATCCGGACCTGGAGCCCTGGGCCCCGCCATCTCTGCCCTTGCCGTCGGCCTGTTGCTGCTGCACGTCGCCACCCGAGTTGACGAATCACGGCACTAACGCCGGCCGGCGATCGTTCTGGCGCGGGCGAGATCGTCGGGGGTCGTGATCTTGATGTTGTCACCCTCGCCCTCGATCACGCGGACATCGCCACCGGCCCATTCAATGACCGACGCGGTGTCGGTCCCGAGGAAGCCGGCCCGAGCGGCCTTGTTATGCGCCTCCAGAACCCAGGTCGCGTCGATCGCCTGCGGTGTCTGCACAGACCACAGCCCGGTAGGAATGCTCGCGACCAGACCGCCCTCGACGACCACCGTGCCTGGCGGGACCGGTAGCCCCGGCACGCAGCCGTGGGCGCCGGCCATCCCAGTCAGCAGGCGATCCACCAGTAGGGGGGTGGCGAATGGACGGACGGCGTCATGGACCAGCACGACCTCGACCTTTCCGGTATCGATGTGCGCGGCAAGCGCGGCCACGCCGGCAAATTCAGACCGGTGTCGGACATCGCCACCTGGCACCACCCGATCGACTTTGGGGTAGCGTGCGCGCAGCCGCTGGCAGGTGTCGATGTCCGCGGGCTGGGCCACCACCACCACCAGCCCGACCTGCGGCGAGTGTTCGAAGAGGTCAAGCGACCACTCCAGGATGGACCGGCCGGCGAGTTCCAGGAAGACCTTGTTCACCCCGGCATTCATACGCGTTCCCCGGCCTCCGGCGACCACGACCGCCGCCGCGTTCATCCGCGCATGACCACCCGAATCGGGAGACCGGCGGCCGAAAACAGCTGCAGCGGATTCGCGGCTCGTGCTACCGCCCCGCCCTGGTCGAGGGCGGCGGCGAGCGCCGCGCGGCTGACCAGCCACGGTCCCATGAGGTCGACCAGGGTCTCGCGCGCGACCGTGCGCTGTACGAGGCCTTCTCGGACCTCCTTGCAGGTGTCACGGACCGGCACGCCAAGCACAACCACCGGGTCGGTGGCGGACAGCGCTTCCGCCGGGACCTCGCCCGAACCGATAGCGAATCGCGTGGCCCAGGGCGACTCGGCGGCCGCAGCCCGCAGCCTCGACGGGAAGCCGGGGCCGTCCTCGACGCGAAGACCGACCGGGTCAGTGACCGGAACTGCCGCCCTGGATCTTGCGCAACGGCTTCGGCCGGCGCTCGATGGTCGACTCACTGGCGGGCGTGGCGAAGATCATCCGGCCAGCCGCGGTCTGCAGCACCGAGGTCACCACGACGCCGATCGTCTGGTTCATATACTTGCGCCCGTTTTCGACCACGATCATGGTGCCGTCGTCGAGGTAGCCGACGCCCTGGTTCGCCTCCTTGCCCTCCTTGATCAGCTGCACGTTCATCTCTTCGCCAGGGATGACGACCGGCTTGAGCGCGTTCGCCAGGGTGTTGAGATTGAGGACCCGGACACCCTCGAGCTGGGCGACGCGGTTGAGGTTGTAGTCGTTCGTCATGATCGCGGCATTCCGGTTTCGAGCCAGGCGAATCAGCTTCATGTCCACCTCGGCCACGTCAGGGATGTCGTCATCGGTGAACTCGATGTCGACGAGCGGCTCCTTCTGCAGCAGGTTGAGCACCTCGAGGCCGCGGCGCCCACGGTTACGGCGCAACGTGTCGCTCGAGTCGGCGATGTACTGCAACTCAGCCAGGACGAAGTGCGGCACCAGCATGTGGTCACGAAGAAATCCGGTCTGCGCGATGTCCATGATCCGGCCGTCAATGATGACGCTGGTGTCCAGCAGGACGGTGGCAACCGGGGCGTGTCCGCCGCCCACCGCCCCGGCGGCACGCGCCGGGCCGAGCACAAGGGCCATCATCTCGTTGCGCCGGTTCAGGCCCAGGGTGACGCCCCAGTAGGCGAAGACGAGCGCCACCATCAGCGAGATGACGAAGCCGAGATACCAGGGCAGCTTGGCCAGAAAGAGGCCGACGAGCGCCGCCAACAGCAACCCGACGAGGAGTCCCACGGTCGCCG
>JALYYC010000190.1 GCA_030946755.1 Candidatus Dormiibacterota bacterium | reverse complement strand
GCCTGGTTGAGCGATCTGCCCACGCGCACGCCCAGCGCTCGTGCCGGCGCCGAGGCGGCGATCACGGTGCCGCGCTCGTGCGCGAGGCCACCGAGGATCAGCGGCTGGTTGCGCAGCGCGGGTGCCGTCAACCAGGCGGCGACCAGCGACGGATGCGGCGTGCGGACGCAGGCGATCATGGCAACGGGTAGGGGATCGTCCAGCGCGCCTGGCGGCCCGGTGGCGCCAGCCGGTTCTTCATCACAGTCGCGGTCACCTGCAAGCCCTCGAGGTCACCATCACTCCGAAAGACCCAGGCGCTCCGCTGAAAGCCGAGGATCAAACTGGCGTAATACCGCACGGCATCATCGGCGTCGGCATCGTGAATCAAGAGCAGCGTGCAGTTGGCTTCGGCGATCCGGTGGAGCAAATGCGGCAGTTCCGCATCGAGCCCGGCGGCGCGGGCGCGCGGCAGATCGAGGCAGACGAGATCCGCGCCGGCTCGGGCCAGCACCCGGGCGCTGGCCATCCCTTCCCTGAGATTCTTCGGGCGAACCACGAGCAGGCGGTTAAGGTCGGCATCGAACCGGCTCAGGAATTCCGGATCGAGGCGGCCGGGGAAATCGACGTAGACCACGGTCCCCTCCTGGCTGGCCGCTGCCACGCTGCGCTGGGCGATCGTCCGTTTGCCCGATCCCCTCGGGCCTGCCAGCAGGCTCAGCCGCCCGACCGGCCAGCCGCCGATCCCGGTTAAGGCATCGAGCTCAGGGATACCCGAGGGACGAGCGGGATGCTCGGGCTGTACCGGCCGCGGGGCCGCGCTCCCAAAGCGGGTCTGGAGAACGGTAATAGCTTGTTGGAGACGATCCGGCATTTGATCACGCCCCGCTTAGCAAGATGACGACGGCGCCGCGATGACATCAGGCCTCCGATGGGGACGCGAACCAGAACCGCTGAGGCTGGGTCGATACTATCGAACAAATGTTCGGTCGTCAAGACTCATCGCAACTGCAAAGGTCGCCATCTCGACCCGTTAGGGCTGTGATGGGATACAGCCTCCCGAACCAAACGCCGGATTACGGGGCAACCCTCGGAAGTACCCAGCCCGGGCGAGTCAAGGTTGCCGCCCTCGGTCGTCGCCTCGTCGCCGGCTTGATCGACGCGGCGATTATCGCTGTAGCTTTTCCCGTCATCCTGGTCGTGGTTGCGTTCTCGTTCGGTGCTGCAGGAGCCGACGACCAAATGATGAAAAGCGACCTTCCGATCTGGATCGTCTTCGGCGTGTGGGTCGTATCTGCCTGGTTGTACTCCTCCCTGCTGGAAAGCTCGCGAACGCAGGCGACACTCGGCAAGAGGGCTCTCGGTATCCAGGTCGCCGATTCGTCCGGGCGGCGGCTGTCTTTTCAGCGGGCTACCTTTCGCTACCTGAGCAAGGTCTTCCTTTCAGTTCTTACCTCAGGCATTGGGTTTGTCGTTGCTGCCTTCACCCAACGTCACCAGGCGTTGTACGACATCGTCGCCGCGACCATTGTCGTGCCGCGCGGGGCCCCGGACTTTCAGCCCTTAGAGGTGCCACTCGGCGTTGCTGACCCCGTCGCCGTCGAGCTACTTCGGGCCCGCACCTCGTCACCAGCTGAGGCAAAAAGTCCGATGGCTGGAAAGCGCCTCGAACGGGCCCTTGCCGCGCTGGCGCGGGTGGCCGAACCCGGGGAACGGCCGCTTGCCGCCGCGAATGCGATGGTCGGCCCGAGTCCATTGATCGTTCATCTCCTGCTTGGAGGGCTCGGGCGATTCCTGCTGTTGAAACCCGAGCTACTTTGGGTTACCGACCGGCGGATCATCCTCATACGGCTGTCGAACTGGAACGGTCGAACGCCTAAGGCGGTCACCTTTGCGGACGCACGATCGAGTGTTGTGCTCGTGCGCGCCGAGTCGCGCACGCTTTGGCTACGTCAGTCCGACGGCACCGACTATCGGCTCAACCAGATTCGGAGAGACGAAGCCAGTTGGGTAACCCACGTTCTGGGCGCCCCACTGGCGCCTTAAGCTGCCACCAGGACAGAGGCCGTTATGCGCCCTGACGCTTGTTGGATCCGGCCCTCAGTTCCTTGACTCGATCCTCCCAGAATCGCAGACGCTCGCACAGCCGATCGAGATGCGCTCGAAGGAGTTCGGGGTCGGGCTGCTCCTGGCCGTCTTTGGGACCATCGAAGGGCAACGGCCCCGTGACCGAAGCCCCGACCACCCAGTTGACGAGGTCCTCATAGACGCGCACCCAATGATCAGCGTCTTCCAGGTAGACCGTCTCCAGGACTTCTCCAGGAAGCAAACGGTTAGGGTCGGACACCCAGACCATGCGTACAGGGTTGCCGGCCTGAGTCCCCTCTCCAAGGCTCACGGGCACAAATATAGGATAATGCTGCCATTAATGTCAAATATGGCTTTGGCGGCTTTTATGCTAGGCTTAGATCTTGAAGAAGGTGGAGTTAAACAACGGGTCGGCGGAACACCGACTGCGTGAGCCGTGGCGTCAATCGAGTGAGAAGGAGAAACGCCGCCTGCCCCAGGGCCGGGCGACGTTTCATCTGCCGGCTGATTTGTTGAACGAGATGCGCAACACCGTCGTTGCCCTGGCGGGACCGCCGCATCGGCTGACGATGTCGAAGCTGGCGGAGAACGCGTTACAGCGGGAGTTGGAGCGACTCCGAAGCGAGCATGGCGGCCGGAAGGGAAAGGCCTACGGCCAGCGAACGGGCGAGGTTACGAGAGGAAGGCCGATCCGCTAAGTCGCCGTCGGACCGTAGGACGGGATCGTGAGCGGCACTCCGGATTGACACAGGGGACAGGCCTTTGGCTCCCAGAGGTTTTGGTCAGCGACGGCCAGTGTCTCGGCTGCAATGTCCTTGCCAATTGCAAAAGCGTTGATGGCTGTTCCGAGGACCAGAAGGGACCCGATGGCGACGACCTGCGCCTGACAGGCCTCGAGGTCGGCAACCGTCCCGCGCACCGCCGAG
>JALYYC010000185.1 GCA_030946755.1 Candidatus Dormiibacterota bacterium | reverse complement strand
GCCGTCAACACCTTGACGCTGACGGAGAAGCACGGGCGGACGACCCTCACCAATCTGATGCAGCTCGACAGCAAGGACATCCGCGACATGATCATCGCCACCGGCATGGAAGGCGGCATGCAGGAGTCGTTCGCGCTGCTCGAAGAAGTCGCCATCTCGCTTCGCTAAGCAGGCATCACGACAGGCGGAGGGATCACCGGGACACGCTCCCGGTGGTTCGCCTCGCCACCACCGAGGCGCCGGTTGGAAGCGTCAGGGGAACGCAACCGCGCCGCTGTCGATGTTTCCCTCCCAGGTTGCCTGGGGCTCTGGCTTGCATCCGTGGTCCGTCTCGTTGTCATAGGCGACCTGCTCCCGCGCGCTCGCTGCTTTGACCTGGCGGAGCACGATCTTCGGATCCGCTCCCCGCGCGATCTGCCTGTTGCCGGCAACAGCGAGCGCGCAGGCGAGGTTCAGGTGATACTCCTCATGGCGCAGCAGCCGGGCCATGTCGGCAAGGTCCTCGTCATCGAGCTGGGCCCCGATAACCGTCTCGCATTCATCGCGCGTCGTTGCCGTCGCCTCCCCGCGCAGGGCGGCGGAGGCCGGGCAATCTCCGGACGGCGCCCAGGTGTAGTCGCCCGTGGTCGCCCCGCCGGGGCTGTGCCGCCGGCATTTGGCGACGGCCGCGGCCGTCGGGGCCGTTCGTCGACCGTCCACCGGGACTCGGCGCCGGTTCACCCAGGAGGCGGCGCGGTCCGGATCGACCGCGACGCGCCCCTCGCGCAGCAGGATGTGGAAGACGGTCTTGGCCGCAAACCGTGAGGGGGGCGCCGTTCCTCGGAAGAACTCCGCGAAGCTCGTGAATCCGATGCACGTCGTTCCGTAGCGAGGCGGGGCTTCGGTGCCGGCATCCGCCTCCTCGCGCTGCACCGACGCGTGGGCGCCGGCCAGGGCCTCCCGCTCGTCGTGGGGACAGTCGCATGGGGTTCCGCCGCATCGCTGCAGGGCGAGGAGATCCGCAACCGCCCGGTTGCCGGCGCTACGTTGCAAGCGCAGGATGGTGGCCTGCGCCGCCGTGGCCGTCCGGAATTCGGCGTGCGAATGGGCGCGACCAGCATGACCGGGCGTGAGCTCGAGGCGCTGATCGAGATACGCCCGAGCCAATGGCTTCACCTGTCTTCGATACCACCCCGGCGGCGCGCTGCCAACCGTCCGCGGCGCGGACCTTTGGGCAGGCAGGTCTGCCCGATCGGGCAAGCGGTGGACAGGCTGACCGCGACCGAAACGAACGGCCGGACGAGCCCTGACCGCCCTGACGACGATCGCGGGGCTAGACAAGCGCTATGCGCGCATATAATATGTGGGAATAGCACAATCAACCGATAGGAGGATGGCGATGTGGACGAGTAAGACCAGTCAGGAGACCAGGGCGGGTGCGGATGCGCTGTTCGAGATTTTCAGGGACGTTAGCAGCTGGAAGGACTGGAATCCGGGCGTCGAGCGGATGGAGCTCCATGGGCCTTTTGCCACTGGGACCACCACGACAATGTGGATGCCCGGCGAGGAGGAGCCGCTCGACGCTCGGCTCATCTGGGTTGAAGCCCCTCGTGGCTTCGAGGACGAGACCGAGGTTCCTGGCGCCGGCGTCGTGGTTCGAGTGCGGCATGGACTGGAGCCACTGCCAGGCGGGGGGACACGGGTGACCTTCAGCACCAGCATCGATGGTCCCGAGGCCGACAAAGCCGGTGAAGAGATCGGCCCGATGGTCACGGCCGATTTCCCCCAGGTGATCGCCGCCCTGATCGCGCGGGCGGAAGCGATGGAGGGGCGGCGGTAAGGGTGCAACCGAACGAGAGCCCGGGCTTCCTGCTCTGGCGGGTCACACTCCGCTGGCAGCGGGCGATGGTTGCGGCCTTGAAACCGCTCGGCCTGACGCATGTCCAGTTTGTCCTGCTCGCCAGCGTCTGGTGGATCACCACGGTGGCCGGCGAGACGGCGACGCAACGTCGCGTCGCCGAACACGCCGGGACGGATCCCATGATGACGTCGCAGGTACTACGGGCGCTGGAGGCCAAACGCCTCGTCACGCGTGGGGCGGATCCTGACGACTCGAGGGCCAGGCGCCTGGGTGTGACGACGCGCGGTGCCGCCCTGGCACAAGAGGCGATTGCGGTCGTCGAGGCAGCGGACAGGAAGTTCTTTGCCGCGGCCGGGGAGAGGCCGGCGCTATTGAAGACCCTGCATCGGCTCGCCGGCTAGCGGTCGGGCAGCCGGGTACGGTTCCTCCGGGCCGAGGGGAACCACGAGCGCCGCGGGCGTCCCGGCCAGGGCGGCCAGCAGGCTGCCGGCGGAGGCCGGGATGTCGCGGGCGGCGCGGATGAGGTCGGCGACCACGCCGCTCGCGGCCGCATCGGGGCCGGCGCCAAGGCCTTTGAAATAGAGCGGACCCGCCCAGGTCGCATCGACCATGATGCCGTTGTCGGGCCCATCCACCTGCGCCAGCGGATCGGCGTCAGGGACAAGTCGAGGCCGGACGTCGGCCGCGATGCG
>JALYYC010000181.1 GCA_030946755.1 Candidatus Dormiibacterota bacterium | reverse complement strand
GTGATCCCGAGGTGGAATCACGGCTGGAGTCGGCGATCGCCGAAATCGATCGGGCGATCCGGGACCTGCGCAACTATATCTTTGGCCTCCGTCCAGGAATCCTCGCGGACCGGCAGCTCGAGCAAGCACTGCAGGACCTCGCCCACGAGTTCGAAGCCCGCAGCGGCGTCACGACGGTCACACAGATCGATGGGACGGTTGCCGCGGAGCTGGCCGCACGCGCGTCCGACGTCGTGCAACTGACCCGGGAGGCCCTGTCAAACGTGGGCCGCCACGCCGAGGCCGCGACCTGCCGAGTCAGTCTGCGGCGTGAGGGTGAGTCCGCCGTTTTGGAGATCGATGACGACGGGCGCGGCTTTGACCTGTCGTTGCCCCAGCTCGGTAACGGGCTGCGGAATCTCAGGGAACGTGGGGCCACCATCCACGCCACGGTCTCCATCGACAGTACGACCGGCGAAGGCACGACCGTTACGGTCGCCATACCAATTTAGGCCGCCAAATGGTGCGGCGACGTGGGCCCAAAGTTCGGGGGACCTACGTCTTCGAACGGATCCGCCCTAGGGTTGGATGATCGTTTACCACCAATCTGGAGGCAACCAATGAAAGCGCTTGTCTATCACGGCCCAGGAAAGAAGAGCTGGGATGCGGTCCCAGATCCAACGATTCGCGCGGCAACCGACGCAATCGTGCGCGTTGACGCCACCACCATCTGCGGCACTGACCTACACATCCTCAAGGGAGATGTGCCGGAAACCACGCCCGGAACGATTCTCGGTCACGAGGCGGTCGGAACGATCGTGGAGATTGGAACAGCGGTCACGACAGTGAAGAAGGGAGACCGCGTGCTGCTCTCCTGCGTCAGTTCCTGCGGCCGCTGCTCATACTGTAAGCAGGGTCGATTCGGCGCCTGCACCGGTGGTGGCGGCTGGATTTTCGGCCACACCATCGACGGGACCCAGGCCGAGCTGGTCCGGGTGCCATTTGCGGACACCTCCGTCTACCAGATTCCGGCGGGCCTGACCGACGAGCAGGTCCTGTTCCTCTCTGACATCCTGCCGACCTCGTTTGAAGTTGGCGTGCTGAACGGCAAGGTGGCGCCCGGCCATACCGTCGCCATCGTCGGCGCCGGCCCGATTGGCCTCGCCGCGATCCTCACCGCGCGCCTTTTCTCGCCCGGCAAGATCATCGCGATCGACCTGGCCCAGTCGCGCCTCGATCGGGCGAAGGCTTTCGGGGTAGATGCGACTATCAACAACACCGGCATCGATGCCCGGGGTGCCGTGCTGGCCATGACAGACGGTGTTGGCGTCGACGTCGCAATCGAGGCGGTTGGGACGGCCGCAACGTTCGAGTTGTGCACCGAGCTGGTGAAGCCCGGCGGCCACGTAGCCAATGTGGGCGTCCACGGCCACCCGGCAACGCTCCACCTGGAGAAGCTCTGGATCCGAGACATCACGATCACGATGGGGCTGGTCGATACCTACAGCATCCCGCGGCTGTTGAACCTGATCAAGGCCGGGCGGCTCGATCCGACGATGTTCGTGACGCACCGCTTCGCCCTGGCGGATGCGATGGCCGCGTACGACACGTTCGGGGCCGCTGGGAAGACCGGCGCGTTGAAAGTCATGCTGACGCGAAACGTTGTTGCGACGCATGCGGTTGATCGCGAACTGGCAGGCGCCGGAGCCCGCTAGGCGAAGTCCCGTTCCCCGGACCGGTGGTCACCGACAGGTCGGGACCATCGGTCCTGAGCGGAGCGCGAGAACTCGGTCAGGATGACATCAAGCCCTGGCGAAAAGCCAGGAACCCGGATTCGATGGAGGTGTATTCACAATGACCAAGACAATGCGGTGGCGAGTGATGGTGCTCCAGGTTGGCCTCATCGGCATCCTGGGCTTTTGCGCGGGATTCCTCTTTTGGGGAAATTCATTCATTCACAATCAGATTTCGACCGAGTTGACGGCACAACAGATCGTGTTCCCGCCCGCGGACAGCAAGTCAGTCCAGGCACTCCGTGGTGCTGATGCGACGGCCATGGCCCTTTACGGCGGCCAGCAGTTGACCACCGGCGAGCAGGCGAAGGTCTATGCGAACAGCTTCATCAACGTTCATCTGGGTGAGGTGGCCGGCGGCCAGACCTACTCGCAGATGAGCGCGAAGGCGCAGGCCAATCCGACCGACACGAAGATTGCCGGTCAGGTTGCCACGCTCTTTAAGGGCGAGACCCTCCGTGGTCTGCTGCTCAACGCCTACGGCTGGTGGACGATCGGCACCTATGCGCTCTACGCCGCGATCGGGCTGGCGATTGCCGCCGTCGTGGTTCTCGGGGCCCTCGCCCTCGAGGTGTTCCTCGCAATTCGCGAGCCGCGAAAGGTGAAGATGCCCGTTCTGAAGACGAAGCCGCAGCCAGTCGCCGCCTGACTCGAACCGACCGAATCGACCGATACGGAAAAGAGCCCCTCAGCGCGAGGGGCTCTTTTCGTCCCCCAAACTTAGAAACCGCGGGTCAGGCGCCACCCCAGGTCGGGGCCGTTGATCGGCGTGGAGGTCAGAAGGGGGATCACCACCTGGTGGCCGGGGGCGGCAAGCGCCAGCGTTCCGGCCCGCGAGCCGGCGGGAAGCTTCGCCGGCAGCGCCGTCAGCGTCATCTGGCGGGTGACGGTCATCCCGTCGAGCAGCACCCAGCTGACCCCGCTCCCGGTCACGATCGTGCCGGACTCGCCCCAGGGCGTCTCATAGCGGCCAACCACGTCGCCCCGGGCTGCGACCGGCCGCAGATGGAGGGCTGGTGTCAGCGCGGTGATGAGCGCGGTGGTGGCGGCAAAGGCGCCCGGCAACTGGTTCGGTTGACCCAGCAGCGCCCCGTAGACCCGGACCGGCTGGCCGTCGGGCTTGAGATCGGCGGCCATCAAAAAACAGCCGCCCGCCTGATCGGTATGCCCGGTCTTGATGCCGATGATGCCGTTTTGCCCGAGCAGGGTATCGAGATTGTTGACCACCCCGGCGACGGGAAGCGCCGCCTGCTTTTCGGCGACAACTGCCGCCAGGACCGGCTGCGCCATCGCCACCCGCGCCAGCTTGACGAGGTCGCTGGGGGTGCTGACCGTCGCCGGCGAGAAGCCGCTGGCATCGGCGAAGTGGGTCGATGCCATCCCCAGGGCCAGGGCTCGCTGGTTCATGCTGGCGACGAACGCCGGGACGCTGCCCGAGTCCCAGCTGGCGAGCATGTCGGCGAAATTGCTGCCCGAGGGCAGGAGCAGGCCTTCCAGAAGCTGGTACTCCGCGAGCTGTTCGCCGATCGCCACCGGGACCACCGACTCGTTCTGATTCCGCTCCGCGTAGAAGTTCGCGACGTCGCCGCGGGTCACGGTAAGGACAGGCCCGGCCTGCCCGGGGGCGAGCGGGTGGGTCTCGAGCGTCAGCAAGGCCGTCATGATCTTTGCGGTGCTCGCCATCGGCAAAGCGGTGGTCCCGCCGGAGGATCCAATGTCGCCGAGACCCTCAACCGACAGGGCCGCCTCCCCCTGGGCCGGCCAGGGGATCACCGGCGCCTTACCGACGATCAGGGGCCCCGCAAGGACGGCACTCGAGGCCACCGCCGGCAGCGGCCGGAGGTACTGCACGGCCGCGGCCGCGAGCACCAGGCCAACGAGGATGGGTAACGGGCGGCGAAGCGCGCCGATAAGGCTTAACGCCAGTCCAACGGCGGGCCAATGAGCGGCTCGACCAGCTTCAGGATCTCGCCCTTATGGGGGAACCGGCCGAGCGTCGCCTTACTGAAGACCAACCGATCGTCAACAGTAACCTCGAACCGACCCTTGCTCCCACCGCGAAGCGACAGATCGATGAGGATCGGCGCCCACGCCCCCGCGATTTCTGCCGCCAGACCGACGGCTTGGTCGAGATAGTTTCAGGGGAGGCAGTACTCGATCGAGATCCGGTGCGTCGGGTCGAGCATCCGCCTAGCCTAGCCGAATTGGTCTGACTCAGAAGTGGGTACGTATGGACATGTATGCGAGCCACTCTCGAGACTGCGGACGGCCGGGTCCTGAGGATCCGGCGGCTTCCCGCCAGCGGCAATGCCGCGCTGGCCGCGTCTGCGCTGATCCAGGCCGCTCTGGGCATTGAATTCCTTCTCTCGGGCCTCAACAAGTTTGCCGATCCCAACTTTCTGGTCAATTTCGGCGCGTTTGTCCGCTCAAGCCCCGCCACCAGGCGTGGCGTGCTCTCACCCTTCATCCAGGACCTCATCCTTCCCCACCTCCCGATCGTGGCGAGCCTGACCAAGTTCACCGAACTCGGGCTGGGGATCGTGCTGCTGGTGGGAGCGGCCGAAATCGCTCGACGCCGCTTCCCGGGCCACTTTGCCCGCCAACACGGCTACGAAGCGCCGGTGGCGCTGATCGCGGCGGTAGCCGGCCTGGTAGCGGCCGGCCTGTCCTTCTCCATCTTCCTGCTCCAAGGCGGTGTGCTGCCCACCGTCATGCCGGGCCGCGCCTTCACCAGCGCAATTCCGGTGGAACTCCTGATCGTTCCGCTCGGCCTTGCGGTAGCCTGGTTGGAGGCGAATCGGTTCGCGGTCCTGTCCCGCTCAACCGCGCCACGCTAGGACCAAAACGGCCGCCTTCGGCGTTTGGCGGCTACACTGGCGGTCGGATGAGTGCTCTGAGCATCGCCCCAATTCGCCGCACGGACCTGCGAAATGTCGCGATCATCGCGCACGTCGATCACGGAAAGACCACCCTGGTCGATGCCCTGCTGAAGCAATCGCACGTCTTCGCGGCGCATGAACAGGTCGGCGAGCTGATCATGGATTCCAACGACCTGGAGCGGGAGAAGGGCATCACGATCCTGGCCAAGACAACCTCGATCCGGTACAAGGGGGTCAAGATCAACATCATCGACACCCCCGGCCACGCCGACTTCGGCGGCGAGGTGGAACGGGTGCTCGGCATGGCCGACGGCTGTCTTCTGCTGGTCGATGCCGTTGAGGGGCCAATGCCCCAGACACGGGTGGTGTTGGGCCAGGCGCTGGCGCTCGGCCTCTCCCCCATCATCGTTGTGAACAAGATCGACCGCGCGAACGCGCGGCCGGCGGAGACGGTCGAAGCCACCCATGACTTGCTGCTGGAACTCGCCAAGCACCCCGACCAGCTCAACGCCCCCGTCATCTACACAAACGGGCGGACCGGGACGGCGACGGCCGACCTGCGCTACCCGGGCACGACCCTGGAACCGCTTCTCGATGCCCTCCTGACCTACGTGCCGCCACCGCTCGGGGATACCGCCGGCCCGCTCCAGCTGATGGTGAGCAACCTCGACTACGACAACTACAGCGGGCGGCTCGCGCTCGGCCGCATCACCCGAGGCATGCTGCGTCCCGGCCAGGATGTCGTTTGCTGCACGGAGAGCGGGATCGGCCCAAGCCAGCGGATCTCCACTGTCCTCACGGTGGAGGCGCTGCAGCGGCTGCCCGCGCAGGAGGCGGCCGCCGGCGAGATCGTTTACATCACCGGGCTCGCCGACGTCGCGGTCGGCGATACGGTCGCCGACGCGGAGCATCCGGAGCCATTGCCGCGGCTCGAGGTTGGCGAGCCGACTCTGCGCATGCAGTTTTCCGTTAACCAATCACCCTTCGCCGGGCGGGAGGCGACGACCAGCAGCACCTCGCGGCAGCTGAGGGCCCGACTGGCGCGCGAGTTGCAGACCAATGTCGCGCTGAAGGTCGCCGATGGTCCGACGGCCGACATCTTCGAGGTCAGCGGGCGTGGCGAGTTGCACCTCGCGATCCTGATCGAGACGATGCGACGGGAGGGCTTCGAGTTCGAGGTCTCGCGCCCGGCGGTCATCACCCGCGAGGTCGATGGCCAGCGGCATGAGCCGATCGAAGAATGCATCATCGATTGCGGCACCGACTCGGTCGGCGCCATCACCGAGGCGCTCGGGTCGCGCGGCGCCCAACTGCAGTCCATGCGGACCGATGCCGGGAGCGGGGCCCGTCTCACCTACCGGGCACCGACCCGCTCGCTGATCGGCCTGCGAAGCCTGATCTTGACACTGACGCGAGGCACCGGCGTCATGTCGACGCGCGTGATCGGGTGGGAACGCTGGCGGGCGCTTCCTCCGCGGACGCGCAACGGCGTGCTGACCGCAAGCCAGACCGGGATGGCCGTGGCCTACGGGCTGCAGGGGGTGCAGGAACGCGGTCAGCCGTTCATCGCGCCTGGGACGCAGATCTACGAAGGCATGATCATCGGCCTCAACCGCCGTGGCGGTGACATCGATGTCAATGCGACCAAGCAAAAGCAAAAAACCAACATGCGAGCCTCGACCGAAGACGCGACGGTGAAGCTGGTCCCACCGCGCCAGATGTCGCTCGAAGAGAGCCTCGACTTCATCGAGGACGACGAGCTGGTCGAGGTGACGCCAAAGAGTATCCGGATGCGCAAGCGCGTGCTCGCCGAGGACATGCGGATCAAGCTCCGCAAACGGGAGGCGGCCTCAGCGTAAGCAGGCCGGTCCTAGGTTCGGCGCTCCGCTTTCGCCTTCAAACCGCTGGCAAATTGCTGGAACGAGGGGCCCAGGTCAGGGATGGAGCCCCAGATCATGGGGAGTAACGGTCCCGTGTACTCCTCTCGCATTGAGAACTTCGTCGTGCTCCCGGCGGGCGCGAGGGTGAAGGTCCGTACGCCTTTGAACAGACCCAGCGGCATCCCGCCCGACCAGACCATCCGCTGGCCCGGCACAAATTCGGTCACCTTCACTGGGAATGTCCGAGACGGATTGGCTTTCGATACCACTTTGATCGTCTCGCCCGGAGCAATCCGGCCCTCCACGCGGACGACACCGGAGTCCCACGCGGTATAGCCCGGCGCTTCGGTCAGAATCGCCCAGACGGCGTCTGGGCTTGCGTTGATTGTCGACTCCGCCTCGTAGTACTTCATCCCCGCCTCCTCAGCCTGATGTGATCGCTGCCGCACACGTTACCAAATTGGTCGCCTTTTTGTTACCGTAACTCTCCTGTTACCATTAGCTAGGTGGGAAATGCGTCTGCGGATGGCGACCCGTTCGACGCCCTCGGCAACCCGCATCGACGCGCCATCGTCGAATTGTTGGCAAGCCGGCCACGATCGGTTCGTGAGATTGCCGACAAGCTGCCCATCAGCCGGCCCGCAGTGTCCCGGCACCTGCGCTTGCTGAGCAAGGCCGGCCTCGTCAGCGACGACGCCGTCGGGACCCAGCGCCTCTACCACTTGCAGGCGCAGGGTGCGGAGGCGGTCCAGGCTTATCTGACCCGGATATGGGGTCAGACGGCGGCCAGATTTCGGATCTTCGCGGAAAACACCGCGCCAGCGCGAGGCGAGGGATGATCGCGCCGCTCCGCCTCTCGTTTACCGTAGCCTGTCCAGCCGCACACGCTTTCAGCACCTGGACCGCGAAGGCTTCCTCCTGGTGGCCGCCTGAGCACACCGGGTCGGGGATGCCCGGCTCGCAGATCGTCTTCGAACCCCACGTTGGCGGCCGCGTCTTCGAGCGGACCGCCGACGGCAACGAACTTGAGTGGGGCGAGGTAACCGTCTGGGAGCCGCCACGCCGCCTCTGCTACCGCTGGCATATCCGCGCCGACCGCGCCGACGCGACCGACGTCGAGATCCTCTTTCACGAGCTTGCCGGCAACGCGACTCGTGTCGAGATCGAGCACCGCGGCTGGGAACGTCTCGGCGCGCAGGGTGTCCCCTGGCGCGATGCGAATCAAAACGGCTGGCAGGGCGTTCTGCCAGCGTATCGATTGGCCTGCATCGCAGGCAAGCCGACGTCCGACGTCACGCAAAGCAGGTCAGCAACGACAACCTGAGGAGGGAAGAGCATGGCAGCGACCGCGAAAGGCACCGCAGGAACGAAGGAGAAGCCCTGGATGCTGAAAACCCCGAGCGGCTCCTCCGAATACCAGGCTTACCGGGATGAGACGCTTGACCCGCCGGCGCTGGTGGTGCAGGTCGGAAAGACCGAGCTCCGTTATCATCTGCGAGCCCTGAATGATCTGCACGCGATGCTGAAAAAGCATGGCGACTGGATGCTCCTGGGCAGCGCCGACGAGCAGAAGCCGGCGGCGGAAGGCACCGTCGAGGCGTGGGCCCGATCACCGGAGAATCCCGTCGGCGGCTGGTACGGGTTGAAGAAGGGGCTGCGCGGCCGCTTCGCGATGTACGTCCCCCCGGTCATGAAGGAACTGGGGATGGCGGAGGTCGAAAGCAACCCGAAAAACAACCGGATGCGGGCGACATAGCGCCCTAGCGGGCGAGGGCAGCCCTGCGCGCCAGGGCTCCGAGCAGCCGATCGGTTGATCCCTTGATCCCGTAGGTGTCATTCAATACCGCGAGCGCGGCGGGGTCTCGGGCGATCACGGGCCGGTTAGCTGTTGGCTTGTTGACCGGCGCGATTCCGACCGGCACGCCGACTCGGCGAGCTTTCTGGATGTACTCGATCGCCGTAGCGCTGACTTTGCCGCTGGCGATGATCCCGTCGAGGTCCTTGAACCGGCGCACGAGCTGGGCCGCTGTCTTCTCCCCCACGCCCGGCACCCCGGGCAGACCGTCTGACGGATCCCCGCGCAGCACGGCGAAGTCGCCATACGACCGACCCGGAATGCCGTAGCGCTTCTCGAGCTCCGCTTCATTGACGACGAGCAGGTTGCCGATCCCCTTCTGGGTGTAGAGCACCGTGACATCGGGATCGCGGACCAGCGCGAACAGGTCGCGATCGCCGGTGACGATCTCGACCTTGCCGGTGACCAGCGGCAGCAGAGACGCGATGACGTCCTCCGCTTCGAACCCAGGCGACCCGACCACATCGACACCGATGGCCGAGAGTACCGCCCAGATGATCGGCTCCTGCGGCTCCAGCTCCGGCGGCATGTTGCCGGTTTCCAGGCGGTGCGTTTTGTAGCTCGGCAGGACATCAACACGAAAGGCCGGACGCCAATCCTCATCGGTCGCCACGATCAGCCCACGGGGATTGCGATCGATGACGAGCCGAGCCAGCATATCGAGCATGCCGCGAACGGCGTTGACCGGCTGGCCGTTCGGGGCCTTCATTGTGAGCGGGATGCCGAAGAAGGCGCGGAACATGATGCTCGACCCGTCGATCAGCAGCCAGTCAGTTCCCATCGCCTCGATGCTACCCGCCCCCACGGCGACCTGGCGGGGTCGGTGATAATGGCTCCCGTGACCGAGGCCACCGATCGCCTGTATCAGATGCTTAGCGGTTTTCGTGTGACCCAGATGGTTCGAACCGCGGCGCTCCTTGGGATCTGCGATGCGTTGGCTGGTGGACCGCGTACCGCCGCCGAGGTGGCAACCGAGGTGGGTGCGGATCCGATGCTTCTACGCCGGCTGATGCGGGCGCTGGCCGGCCTCGGCACCCTGGTCGAGGGTACGGACCGTCGGTTCTCGAACGCCGCGATCGGCGAGTTGTTGAGAAAGGACGTCCCCGGCAGTATGCGCAACGCGGCGATTGGCCTTCCCGACGACATGTACTGGGACGCGTGGCGTCAACTTCCGCAGGGGGTGCGAGGCGGCGCCATCCCTTTCGAGCTTGCCCACGACAGGTCCATGTGGGACAAGGTCGCTGCCGACCCGGCATTCGCCGCTCGATTCAACGGATTCATGGCAGCGCAGACGGCGATTTTTGTTCCCCAACTTCTTGACGCGTTCGATTTCTCGACATGTACGCGGGTGGTGGACGTCGGCGGCGGCAATGGCGCTCTGATAGCAGGAACCCTGGCCGCCCATCCGCCGGTCAGCGGAACGCTGTTCGACCTCGACGCCGGCCTGGAGGGCGCCGAGGCATATCTACGGGAGCACGGTGTCGCCGATCGTTGCAAGCTCGAGGCTGGCAATTTCTTCGAATCGATTCCCGAGGACGGCGATGCCTACCTGCTGAAGCTCATCCTCCACGATTGGGACGACGAACGTGCGACCGCAATTCTCAAGACCTGCCGGCGCGCCATGCGGCCTGGCGAGCACCTCCTGGTCATGGATCACATCCTTCCCGAGCTGGCCGTCCCCGGTCCCCGCGAGGCCCAGGCGTTGACCATGGACCTGCACATGTACGTGCTCTTCGGCGCTCGCGAGCGAACTGAGAAGGAACTCCGCGGAATGCTGTCAGAGGCCGGCTTCCGGGTAGACCGCGTCGTGCCGACGTCGCCACCGTCGACGATTGTCGCCGTCGCGATTTAGGAAGCGCTCGCCTCGAGCTGGGCCCCAAGGGCCAGGATCGTGTTCTCGTCATGCGGACGTCCGACGAGCTGGATGCCGATCGGGAGGCCGCTCGCCGTCTTCGCCAGGGGCAGGCTGATCGCCGGCTGTCCGGTGCAGTTGAACGGGTAGGTAAAGCTCAACCAGTCACGGAACTCTTCCCCGGCCGTCTGCGGATTCTGACCGAGCGTGCCGAGCTTCGGCGCCGGGTAGGTCAATGTCGGCGTAAGCAGCACATCCATCCGATCCCAGGCAGCGACCAGGACGCGCGATCGGCGATGGAGTTCCGTAAGCGCCCTCAGGTAATCGACGGCACCGGCCTGAGGGGCGGTTTCGAACATCAGCCGGTTCAAGGGGTCGAGCTGGTCCGGTTGCGAGATCGGCAGCAACCCGACGGCGGTGACTGCCAACAGTTGGATGATCTCCCGGAATTGGCCTAGGTCGGGGCTGACCCGGGTGACGGTATGACCGAGTCCCTCGAGCGCCCCGGCCACCTTCTCCGTGGCGGCTACAACCTCTGGATCGACCCTGGACTGGACATCGACGGTCCAGCCGATGCGCAGCGTGCTCGGCTCCTGGCGTGTCGCGGCCAGAAATGATCCCGTCGTTTCAGCCCAGTAGGGATCGCCTGGCAGGTGTCCCGCCATCGCATCCAGCCCGAGCGCCGCGTCGGCAACCGTCCGTCCCAGCACGCCGGTGGTGCTGAGCCCCGCCCAATCCTCACCAAGGAGCGGACCACTCGAGATGCGACCGCGGGATGGTTTCAAGCCGACCACGCCGCAGCAGGAGGCCGGAATCCGGATCGAACCTCCTCCATCGCCGCCGTGGGACAGCGCGCACAACCGGGCAGCGAGTGCGGCCGCGCCACCCCCGCTCGATCCGCCGGCCGTGCGCTCGCGATCGAAGGGGTTCCGTGCCGGAGGAAACATCGGCCCCTCGGTCGTGGGCCGGCTGCCGAACTCCGGCGCGTTGGTCTTGCCGAGGATCACCGCGCCTTCCTGCTTGAGCCGGCTGATGGCAAAACCATCGAGGGGCGCCTTGACGTCCTGGAATACCTTCGAAGCGAGGCTTGCCCGGTAGCCGGCCAGCGAAGCCGTTTCCTTGATCGAGATTGGGACGCCTTCCAGCAACCCCAACCGCTCACCCGCCATCACGCGCCGCTCGGACGCATCCGCCTGCGCCTCCGCCAGGCTTTGGGTCAGGAGCACATAGGCGTCGAGGTCGTGGTCAATCCGGGCGATCCGGTCGTAATACAGGGCGACGAGGTCGCGCGGCTTGACCTGCCTGTTGGCGATGGCGTGAGCCAGCTCCAACGCCGGCCGGGACGCCCAACTCTCCTCGATCATCCCGCCGGCCGTCTCGACTTGGTCATCGCGGCAACGCTGGCGTCGGCACATAGGTCGTCGAGACGACCCGGTCGCCTTCGAGGATCACCTCGAGGATTGCGGCTCGGCCGACCTGTTTGCGACTCATCTCACGCTCTGTTCGCGGACGATCGTCCAGCAGGATCCAGGCTGCCTGAAGCGGATCGGCATGACTGACACAGAGGGAGACGTCGGTCGCATGATCGCGGGCGAGCCGGTGAACCACCTGCAGCACCCGGCCCCCCATCGCTTCAATCGATTCATCGCCTTTCAGAAACCCCCGTCGCATGCGGTGCACGATCCAACCCGGGCGACGAAGAGGAATCTGCCAGTACGGCACCCCCTGAAGATAGCGGCCGAACTCGGCCTCGATCAACGCCGGTTCCTCCTGGAGACCGACCGGCATGGGCAACTGTGCATTGACGATTTCTGCCGTCTCGCGGGCGCGTTCGAGCGGACTGTGCAGGATCCGCTTGATGCCCCTGTCACGAAGCGATTGGCCGACCGCAGCGGCCTGGTCCCGGCCGACCGCACTCAAGCGATACCCCGGGAGGTGCCCGTAGATCAGCTTGTGGGGATTCTCAACGGTGGCATGCCGCATCAGCAACACGCAGGTCCGGGCGGCCGTCACGGGCTAAGCCTACCCAGCGACGCCGGTCAGGGACTTCTCGAGTGGCGTTCGGAAGCCCGGGGTCACGCGCACCGGGCCGAGCCAAGCCTGGAGGCGCGCGACCGCCGTCTCGACCGCCCGCAACCCTTCGGCGCCGATATCCTCCAGAACACGGAAGGCGATCTCCCCTTCTGGACGTTGCCCCCAGCCCCCGACAACACGCCCGTCCCACCACACGGTCGGCCCGGCGTTGCCTGATCGGTCGAAGAGCGCCTCGCGATGCCGGCCCAGGTACCAACTCCGCTCGAACCATCCCATCACGGTTGGGTCGAGCGCGGGCAGCAACGCGGCCCAGGGCGCGCCCGGTCGCACCTCATCGAGGTCATCCGCCAGCACCAGCGCGGTGCCGCTCTCCACGTTGACCTCAGCCGTCGCGACTTGATCCAGTGCCCGCTTGACCGCCCCGATCGTGAGCCCGGTCCACCACACAACGTCGGCCAGGGTGGCCGGACCGAAGGACGCCAGCCAGCGACGAATCAACTCCGCCTGAGCGCGTTCGACAGGCCACGCTTCCAGCTCCCTGGCGCGTCGGGCACGGACGGCGGACCAGCGAAACTGGCTACTCGTCCAGCTACCGAGCGGGCGGCCTCTGACCACGCGCCCTTCCGCGCCCAGCACAAACAGCAATCGTGTCCCTACGCTGACCGAACCCTCGTAGGCCTCGCCCTCCGCCAACCGGATTTGCGTGCGCAATTTTGGCTCATCCTTACCGAGCTCTGCCGCCGTGGCTTCGCCGCGCGCGGCGAGCGCCCGCAGAAGCGACCGCTCGACCGGAACCAGCCAGGTCGCGCCCTCGCGCGCGATTCCCGCCTGTTCGAGCATTTGAACCAGACGTTGGCGCTCCCGAATGGCGATGGCCCGGGTGCAGGCAGCATGGATGATCGGCGCGAGGTCCTGGGGAACGACGAACATCGTTCGCCGCATCCCAAGCATCCGAACCACGGTGCCCGTCTCGTAAAGCGCTTCCTCGATGCCGGTGACGGTGGGGTTCTTCAGCCGCGCAGCGGCCGAGAGAAAGACGGACGACGCCGTCGTGCCGTGGAGTCCAAGGAGATCGCCGGCAACCTCGACCGGGGTGGCCGCGCGTGAGCGAGGCGCGAGATGGTGTCGGCGGGCAAGCCGTGCCCGCCGCTCTTCATCGGTGATCTCTCGGAGCGCACGCGCCATCCCTGAATCATGCGGATTGTGGGGCCAGGATAGAGGAAAGCCCGCCAGAACGCTGGCGGGCTTCGAATGAAATGGCCGTCGTTAACGAGACTCGGCAGATGCCTCGGCCGCGATCTTGTCCTTGGCTTCGGCCGGATTCTGCGCGGGGATGGCCTCGACCTCGACTTCGACCTTGACGTCGTCACCGAGAATGAATCCGCCCGCCTCGAGCGCCTGGTTCCAGGTCAGGTTGAAGTCTTTGCGGTTCAGCTTGGTGGTCGCGGAGAAGGAGACTCGGCGATTGCCCCACGGGTCCTTGCCCTCGCCACCAAATTCGGCGTCGAGCGTGATCTCCTTGGTGATCCCGTGCAGCGCGAGGTCCCCGATGATCTTGAAGTGCTTGGGGTCCTTGCCCTCGATCCTCTTGCTCTTGAAGGTCGCGACCGGGTAGTTTTCAACATCGAAGTGCCCGTCGGCACTGCGCAGATGGTTGTCGCGCGCCTCAACGCCCGTGTCGATGCTCGAGGCATCCATGGTGACGTCCACCTTGGCCGTCGAATGGTCGTTCTCGGCCTCGATCCAGCCTTCCTTAACCTTCATCTGGCCCCGCACTTTGGACATCATGTGGCGGATCGTAAAGGTGACGGCGCTGTGGTTCGGGTCAATAGCCCACTTCATCTAATTTCGTCCTCCTATCGGATTCGGTTTCCTGACATTGTTGCTTGAGCAACATTACCCACGACAACAAATCGGTGCCACAATGTATTCCACATGTCCATCCAACTGAAACCAAAAGGCCTCCGCGCCTGGCGTGCTTTTTTGGACGCCCAGGCGTCTATCCTCCGCCATCTCGAGGCCGAACTGGTCGCCGAGGAGCGGATGACATTGGCCGAGTACGACGTCCTCTACCAACTCGCGGTGGCCGGCGATCGTCGGCTCCGCATGACGGAGCTTTCGGAGCGCGTGCGGCTCAGCCGCAGCGGGCTGACCCGGCTGGTTGATCGGCTGGTCGAGGCCGGCCTGGTGACCCGGGGTCACTGCTCCTCCGATCGCCGAGGCACCTTCGCGGTACTGACACCCGCTGGGATCGACCGAGTCCGACGGGCCCGGCCTGTGCATCTGCGCGGCGTTCGGAGACACTTTGTGGAACGGCTGTCGGCAAGCCAGTTAACCGCTGTGGCCGAGGCGCTCGAACCCCTCGGGCGCGACATGCCGCCGCCCCGGCGAGCGCTAAACTACGGCCGGCAATCCGGTAAGCTCGGCTAGATGAGCCTGCGCCGGACCCTTATGCGCTTCGCGTTCCTTGCCGCGATCGGTCACCAGGTCACATACACCCTGGTCGAGGGCGGGATCTTCGCCGGCGCGCGGACTCGGATTTCGGCGATCCACCCCAAGGCGGAGGAGTTCATCCACTGCCATCTCTGCGTCGGGACCTGGTCGGGGATCATGCTGGCCAGCTTGTATCACCCCAACCTTCTCGCCGATGCGGTTGGTCAGCGGCCGCCCTCCGGGATGCGCCGGGTGGCCAACCTGGCGGGCGACGCCTTCCTGATTGCACTCGGAACTCGCGTGTGGAACGAAGTCCTCGCTCTCCTGCGCCGCGAGGTGCAGATCAGGGAACGGACCGTCGAGGCGATCGAGCAGGCGGACGACATTACGATCGAGCGCCCGTCGATGCCCGGGATCTCGGTTCGCTCGTAACGCCGTGATCCGCCACGTCGTGCTGTTTCACTGGAAGCCGAGTGCGACGGCCGCCGACGTCTCGAAGGTCGAAGCGGCCCTTCACCAGCTTCCGAACAAGATCGCCTGCATCCAGAGCTATCGATTCGGCCGCGACCTCGGCGCGCAGGAGGGGAACGCCGACTTCGCCCTCGTCGCGGACTTCGTGGACGAGGAAGCCCTCCAGGTTTACGGCACGCATCCCGATCATCTGGAGGTCATCGGCACACTGATTCGCCCCATCACGGAACGACGGACGGCGATTCAGTACGTGATCGACAGCGCTGGCTGAGGCCGGAGATCCGTTAGCCTTCCGGCTGGCCGAGCCACTCCCGCTGCTTGTAGGCCCAATGATGCCGAGCGGAGATCCGGCGAACCGTCCCTGACCGGCTCCGCGTCACCAGGGACTCCGTCTCCGCCCAGTTCATGTGATATTTGACTCCCTGCAGCAGCTCCCCGTCGGTGATTCCGGTGGCAGCAAAGAAGACGTCATCGCTCCGAACCAGGTCGTCGATGCAGAGGATCTGGTCGAACCGAGCGCCCGCCGACTCGGCCTTCGCCTGTTCCTCCGGATTTCGCGGGTAGAGGCGGCACTGAATTTCGCCGCCAAGACACTTGAGGGCGCATGCCGCCAGTACCGCCTCGGGCGACCCCCCGATACCCATCAGCACGTCGAGGCCGGTGCCGTCGATCGCGGTCATCACAGCGCCCGCTACATCGCCGTCGCTGATGAGTTTGATCCGCGCGCCCGTCTCTCGAACCTCGCGAATCAAATCCTCGTGACGCGGCCTATCAAGGATGACCACGGTCAGCGCGCTCACGCGCATGCGCTTGGCGCGGGCGATGTGCTGGAGGTTGGCGGCAACCGGATCGTTGATGTCGAAGGATCCTGCCGCCTCGGCCCCGGTCGCGATCTTGTGCATGTAGGCCACGTGCTTGGCGTCGTAGAGCGACCCACGTCCAGCCGCCATCGCCACGACAGAAATCGCGTTCGGTAGGCCCTTGGACAGTAGCGTCGTACCGTCGATCGGATCGACGGCCACGTCAACCTGGGGCGGGTCGCCTGTGCCGATCTTCTCGCCGATGTAGAGCATCGGGGCCTTATCCTTCTCACCTTCGCCGATGACGACGATGCCGTCCATCTCGATCCGGCCCAGGGCCCGCCGCATGGAATCGACGGCCGCGCCGTCGGCGGTGTTCTTGTCGCCACGGCCCATCCAACTGGCGCTGGCCAGGGCCCCGGCCTCCGTGACCCGGACCAGCTCGAGTGCCAGGTTCCGGCTGATCTCGGCCGAGACGAGCGGCGCGGTGGTGGCGGAATCAGCCATCAGTTGATAGGCTGGCGGTATTCCGGCATGGCAGCCCTACTTTAGCGGGGCAGGCTTGCCGAGGGGTAGGGAGTTGAGCACGGCAAGCAATCCGCCAGTCGACGCACCCGGTTGGACCCGGGTACGGCCGGTCCGCGGGCTGCGGGCCCTCCTCCAGACGTTCCTGGTGTTTCCCCTCCTCAACCTGTTCTCGCCCCTCACCCTGAAGCGCCGCGAGCGCCTCAAGGGCCTCAGGGGCGGAGCGATCTTCGTCTCGAACCACAGCAGCGCATTTGACGCGGTGGCGATGCTGCAGGCCATGCCGAAGAAGTTCCGCTACCGGTCGTTCGTCGTTGCCGCCGCCGACTCGATCTACAAACGGAAATGGGAAGGCGCGCTCACCGGGCTGCTGATCAATACCTTTCCCATCCCGCGAGGCGGAGGCGCCCGACCGGCACTGGATCGGCTCAAAGAGCACCTGGGCCATCGGTGGTCGGTGGTGATCTTCCCGGAGGGCACCCTCTCCCGTACCGGCAACATCGGCACCTTCAGGAAGGGCGCGGCGATCCTCGCGGTTGACGCCGGCGTGCCGATCGTACCCGCCTACATCGAGGGAATGTTCGAGGTCTTTCCGCGGTTCCACCGACTCCCCCGCTTCCATGACACGACCCTGACCTGGGGCGATCCGATGCGGGCGCTTCCCGGCGAGGACTACGACACCTTCATCGCGCGGGTCGAGCAGGCGGTTCGAAAGCTGGCCGGCCCCAAGGGCGAATTACGTGACGAGCCCCCGCCGAAAGGCGCCGACTCGGCCGAGGGCTCCAACTACTGGTATTAACGATCTCATTGCAGACGGCGCCGACGCCAAGTACGATTTCAAACGCAGGGGAGCGCCTAGACGACATGCCCCCCATTCATCGAAGCGTTTCCCCTGCGTTCAACCCCGGGATTGCCCTCTTCTCTAGGATGGTGTGCAAGTGGCGCAGCAGATAACCCCGCTGGAAGTCGTCGTCATGGGCACTGGACGGCTGGTCGTGAAGCTGTCCGAGGATCCGAACCCGAAGTGGCGGAAGCTGTTTGGGGACTTCATGCGCGAGTCGGCCGGCTACGGGGCGGTCTCAAAAAAGACGGCCTTCCAGGGCTGGGACAACTCGGTCCCCGGCCCTGTCATCAACACCGGCGTGGATGATTTCACCGCGAACTATCGCGACATTGTTCGAGATGCGGCCGACCACGCCAACCGGGAAATGGAGCGCCATGAGGCCGAACTGGCCGGTCAGAACAAGGCTGAAGGCGAGGCAAAGGATCGCGACGAGCGGGAACTGGATCGCGAGCGCGATAAGGCAAAGAAGATCAAATTCGACTAGACAACACGTAGAATCGGCCAGATGAAAGTTTCACGAACCGCGAAAGGCTTCAAGTCCAAGACCCGCCCCAAGAACAAGAATCGCAACAAGGCCGCCAACAAGCCGAAGTCGTAGAGCCGAGCGCTAGGCCGCTTTCTTCCGACTCGCCTTCTTCTTGGCCTTGGGCGCCGCGGCCTCAGCGCTGAGTAGGGCCAGCAGGCCGCGCTCCTCCGGGGAAAGGTTGTAGGGATCGCCCTCATCTGCCCGATCGATCGGTTGAAGACTGCCGGCGAGATAGGCGGCGATGACCGCCGGATGGATGTAGCACTTCTTACAAACCGCGGGGGTATTGCCCAGCTCCTCCGCAACTTTGGCAATCGCGCGCACCAGCTCCTTCTTGGCTCCCTGGGTCTCAGGTGTGATGTCTGCTTCGCGGAAGAAGCGTGCCGCCAGGATGGTGCCGGCCCAGGTGCGAAAGTCCTTCGCCGTGAAGTCCTCCCCTGTGATCTCGCCGATGTAGTCGTTGACGTCCGCCGACTCGACCGGGTGGTATGAGCCGTCTTCGTCGAGATATTGGAAGAGTTCCTGCCCGGGCACGTCGAGGAAGCGCTTGATGATCTTCGCCAGCCGCCGATCCTGCAGTTGCACGTCGTGGTGCTTGCCGCTCTTGCCCTTGAATTTGAAACGCACTGCCGAGCCGACCACATTGACGTGGCGGTTGCGCAGGGTGGTGAGTCCAAAGGAGCCGTTTTCCTTGACGTACTCCTCATTGCCGACGCGGATTCGGGTCTCTTCCAGCAGTCGGACAACGGTGGCCAGGACCTTTTCGCGCCGCATGCCTGGTAGCTCGAGATCTCGGTCGGTGCGTTCGCGGATCTTGGGCAGCGCCTCGGCGAAAGCCAGCATCCGGTCGTACTTCACGGCGTCGCGGACCTGGCGCCACCGCTCGTGGTACCGATATTGTTTGCGCTTGCGCGCGTCCCGGCCGGTTGCCTGCAGGTGACCCATCGGGTTCGGGCAGATCCAGACATCAGTCCACGCTGGTGGGATGGCCAGGCGCTTGATACGGCTCAGCGTCGCCTCGTCCTTGATCACGTCGCCCCCGGCGTCCTCGTAGGAGAACGACTCGCCCGACTTTTTGCGCCGAATACCCGGCATGAGGTCGGACACGTAGCGCAGGCCGGCAGCCTTGGCCGACGCGATCGGATCGGCAAGTTCCCCCGGATAGACGTTTGAGGGTGGCTGCCAGGCGTCCGGAACCGCTATCGCCGCCATCGGTGCCCCACTTGACTCCTGCTCATGGTTGACCCATCATAGATGATAGTTATACTGTCAGTTGTTAGGCAATAGATACGGCCGATTTTGCACTGGAGGTCAACAATGGCGAGTTTGATCTGGGTAGCGATTGTGGTTTTGTTCGTCATGTGGCTTCTCGGCTTCTCCCTGCACATCGCAGGCAACCTGATCTTCCTGCTGCTGTTGGTGGCCATCGCCCTGGTGGTGTTCAACCTGCTGGCTGGTGGCGGTCGGCGCCACGTCCACACGACCGAGGTCACTGAAGTCGAGCGTCACGACGGGTAGCGGGTTCGTTGAGGATGGCGGAAGCGGTCCCGTGGGCCGCTTTTTCTTTTGCCCGAGGGCGGCTATCATTTGGGCAGCCGTGAACCGCCCGCAATGGTGGAGGAGGTGGGGGGATTGGACGACAGCGAATTCCTGAAATTGCTCACCCACATTCACGATGAGATGCTCGAGGTCGTCAAAGAGCAACATCCGACCCACGAACAATTCGCTGCCTGGCTGCTGGGCCAGATCGAAGGCCGCCTCCGAATGCGGATCGGCACGGTCAAGACCTGAGCACGCCGCCGGACAAGACCGGGCCTGCGGACGCCTGGTCTCTAGGCCAGATTGCCCGCGACCTACCGCTTACCTCGTCGGCCCGCGAGCTGGTTGAGCTGGCCCAGCGGATCGCCGCCGAACAAGGCGCCGCCCGAACCTTACCGGTGCATGTGCTCGCCGCGATGGGTCGCTCCAAGAACGATCCTGGCCACCGCGCGCTGGTCGCGCTCAAAGCAAACCTCACGCAGCTCGAGACGGCGCTGGCAACGCCGGCCGGCAGCATCCCCGCCCGGAGTGCGGTCCCGATCGGGACGGCGACGCGCTACCTCCTGAACAACAGCCATCGCGAGGCGGAGTCCGTGGGGCATCATCAGATCGACAGCCTGCACATCCTGCTGGCCCTGCTATACAACGATTCGAAGGCCACCGCCGACCTGCTGCAGGCAGCCGGCGTCACCATTTATTCGGTCCGGGCGTACTTAAGCGGGTCAGCGCCCGCGATCGTCGCGATGCGACGGGCTCCGCTCCCTTCACTCCGGGGCGCGATCGGAGTCAGCCCCGTCTTTGGCATTCCACTGGCCGCCTTTCTTCTGGGCGGCCTGGGGCTCTTTATCGGTCCTCCAGCCGTGTTCACGGTCCCGCTCTCCATCCTGTTCGTGATCGGCGGCTGGGTCGTCTCCCTCTGCATCCACGAGTTCGGGCATGCCCTGGTGGCCTACCTCGGCGGCGACCGGTCGGTTGTCGCCGCCGGCTACCTGACGCTCGATCCCCTGAAGTACGCGCACCCGGTGCTCAGCATCCTGCTGCCTGTGGTCTTCCTGTTGCTGGGCGGGATCGGCCTCCCGGGAGGTGCGGTCTACCTGAATCAAAACGCGATGCGTAGCGACGGGTGGCGGTCATTGGCTTCAGCCGCGGGACCGCTGGGCAACCTGCTGTTCGCGCTCCTCACCGGCTGGCCCTTTCTCCTGCACATTCCGGACGGCAACATCGGCGACGGGCGCTTCTGGGCGGCCCTCGCTTTCCTTCTCTTTCTGCAGTTTTCCGCGATCGTGTTCAATCTCCTGCCGATTCCTCCGTTCGACGGCTTCGGCATCATCTCGCCGTGGCTCTCGATCGAGATGCGTATTACGGCCCAGCGTCTCGGCATGCTCCCCTACGTCCTCGTCATCTTCTTGCTCTGGCAAGTTGGGCCGGTGAGCACTGCCTTTTTCGGCGCGGTCGCCAACCTCACCGGGATCTTGCAGGTGCCGCTCTACCTGATCGACCTCGGGCAACTACAGTTCCGCCCCTTCTAAACTCAGGCGCGTGATCCAGCAACAGGCTGACACCCGGGCGGTTGACGCATTCGATCCCGAGGCATGCGTCCGCCTGGCGCAGGAATTGATCCGCATCCCATCGGTGACCGGCGACGAGCGAGCGGCGCAAGAGCATGTGGCGGCTGCCCTGGCCGCGGCCGGCCTGGAGGTGGACCAGTTCGAGGCCGACCTGCCCCGGCTGACGGCGCATCCACGCTTCCCCGGGATGGAGGTCGATCGGCAGGAAGCCGTCCTGGTCGCGGGCATCCTTGGAGCGAAAGGCGATCGCTCGCTGATCCTCAACGGCCACATCGACGTCGTGCCGCCGGGCGATCGTCAGCAATGGCACGCATCGCCATGGTCGGGCCACGTGCACGCGGGACGGCTCATCGGTCGCGGGGCCGCCGATATGAAAGCCGGCCTCGCCGTAGCCATCGCCGCGGCGACCGCTATCAAGAAGAGTGGGATCTCTCTGCGCGGTCGCCTCATCCTCCACAGCGTAGTCGGAGAGGAGGACGGTGGCATCGGCACCTTCGCGATGATCGATCGCGGCTACCGCGCCGACGCGGCCATCATCCTCGAGCCCACCCGACTGCGGATGATCCCGGCCCAGGCTGGCGCCCTCTCGTTTCGACTCCGCATCCCTGGCCGCGCCGCACATGCCTCGGTCAGATACGAGGGGGTCAGTGCCATCGACAAATTTGAGGTGGTCCAGGCGCGCCTGCGTCAGCTGGAGCGAAGCCTGAACACCTCAACGCACGAACTGTTCCGGCGTTATCCGATCGCCTACCCGTTGAGCGTTGGCCGGCTGCGCGCCGGCACCTGGTCCGCGATGGTGCCCGACGACCTGCAGTGCGAGGGGCGCGTCGGTGTTCCCATCGGGATGACCTCGGCCGAAGTCCGGCGGCAGTTCCAGGCGGCCTTGGCCGATACCGCGCAAAAGGACGCCTGGCTATCGGAAAACCCTCCGCGCGTGGAATGGTACGGCGGGCAGTTTGATGCCGCCGAGGTGGACGCCGACCTCCCGGCCTTTGCCGAGCTTCGGAGGGCTCATACGCAGGAGTTCGGGGTCGCACCGGAACTGGACGGTGCGCCGTATGGATCCGATATGCGCCTTTACATCCATGAAGGCGACACTCCAGCGATCCTCTATGGGCCGGGTGACATCCGGCAGGCGCACTACACCAACGAGAGCATCGCTGTGACGGAAATCGTCCAGGCGGCCCGTGTCGTCATCGCCGCCGTGGCCCGCTACCTGGCTGCCTGACCGGCTAGAAGTACTCGAGCAGCCAGGCGTGTATCGCCGGTAGCCGGCGAACCGTGAGCGTCAGGTGCCCGTCTTCCTCGGAGAGATGCGCCTCGATGTTGGGGATCGCCTTCGCCAGCCATTCCCCGTGTGAGAACGGGACGAAGCGGTCGTGCCGGCCGTGCCATAGCACCGTCGGAACGCGGATGCTGTCCAGCTCGAAGCCCCACGGTTTCATCCATGCGACGCCATCGTCCCACCAGCCCTGTATACCGGGAGCAAGCCCATCTTTTGTGTTGCGCGCCATATACTCGGCGAGTGCCCCGGTCAGCACGGCCGCGTCCACAGGGCTCAACAGGCTGCTCATGTACTCGCGGATTCCCTCTGGCGTCCCGGCCAGCATCACCTCGCGATCCGCCAGGGTTTTCTTCCAGGCCGCATCCGGGTCGGTCAGGTAGAGCTTGATGTCCTCGACGTTCAGCTCGCCCATTCCGCTGAAGAAGTCCAATCCGGGCGCCCCGTACGGCGCCGGTGAAGCGAGCGAAGCCACCGCGACGGCTCGGCCTTCCAGCAGTGCGGCACAGGCGAGGGCATGCGGCCCACCGCCGGAGATCCCCCACACCGCGAAACGGTCGATGCCCAGCCGATCGGCGATCGTCCTGACATCGCTCGCCCCGTCCGCGATGGTGCGTCCCGGCTTGGCCGTCGACCCACCATAGCCGGGGCGGTCATAGCCGATCAGGCGAATGCCCTGTTCCGCGGCGAGCGCCATAGTCGGACCGAAGAGGTGCCGCGAGTTCGGCGTACCGGCCAGGACCACGATGGGACGGCCCCGGGGATCGCCGCCTTCCTCCACCACCAGCGTTCGAGCGTCGGGAGTGCGAACCGACCGCTCCATCGGGCCCATCCCTGCTAGATCTCCTGGCCGGTGACCTTGATCGGCACCAGCTTGAAGGTGATCCGCTCTTCCCCCGGCTCCAGCTCACGGAACGGTTTCCCCGTGTAGCGGTGCGCCAGGCGGTCGATCATCGCATGCTGAGGGTCGGCGATCGTCTGCGCCAGCCGGCAGCGGATCTGCGCGAAGCGGTCCGGCACCTTCGGGTCGACCAGAAGCAAGAGCGCCCCACCATCCCGCTGCACATTCCTTGGCCAGGTGCGGCGCGTGTTGCTGTTGACCCAGAAGTCGCCGTCGCGGTACTCGAACCAGACCGGATTCATCTGGACCGCGCCGTTCGCGCGGTTGGTTCCGACCACGGTCAGGATCGGAAGCTCCGCAAGCCTCTTCACCGCGCTCGGGAGGTCGACCCGCTCGTCAGTCCCGGCCATCAATCGACCCCGTGATGCGTGTCGGCTCGATCTGGATCTTGATCCGGCCGGTCCGCGCGTTCTGGTAGTCCGTCTTCAGGTATCGATGCGACAAATGGTTGATGTGCTCACCATTCGGGTCTTCGGCCCACTCGACCATCTTCCCCTCCACCTGTGCCCAGCGCCACATATTCTTCGGATCGACCAGCATGAGCGTGATCCTGGGGTCGCGCTGCATGTGCTTGAACCAGCCGCGGGTCGTCGCCCCGTTGATCCAGAAGGAGCCATCTTTTTGCTCGAACCAGACCGGTACCATCTCGACTGACCCATCCGTACGGGTCGTCCCGATGATGGCCGGGTAGACCTCATTCGCGAACTCAGCTAACTTCTTGCTTACCTGCGCCGCCATGTGGCAACCGCCTCCAATGTTCCTTTCGGCTGATTATCGTGCGTGACTCCCGGCGAATGCGCGATTGTGATCATTTGTCGAGCGTCCTCTCGAAGATGACGAGGACCTCATCGGGGACGAAGCCGAGCTCGCGGTTGATGGCGAGCATGCCAACGTTGTCTGACCGGTTGTCCGTATAGACATAGCGATAGCCCTGCTCGGCCGCATAGCGGGTGGCCATCAGCTTCAAGGCGCGACCGATTCCGCGCCGGCGATGGCTCCGGAGGACGCCCGTGTCGCCCACCTCGACGTCACCGCCCGGCCGACGTACCAGGTAGGTGAGGCCGGCGATCTCTTCCTTGTCGCGCGCAACGAAGATCGCGTCCGCGAGGCCGAGAGGATTGCTGAACATCAGGGAGAGGTAAGTCGCACTGGATGGGTCCTCCCACTCGACATGCGCCTCGTGCGGCATGTCGCGGTGGATCGCCATCGCGCACCGATAGAGCGAGTCTCGCGCATTGGTCGAATCCACATCCTGAAAGCTGATCATGTCGATGCCCTGGCGGCGCAGGCGATCATGGAGCGCTTCGAGCGCGTGGACGTCAACCCTGGCCGGTTCTTGGCGGGAGGTCTTATACACTTCGAGCTCCCGGTAGCCGCGCGGCCTGAGGAGCGGCGACACAGCCGGAAGGTCGGTCTCGCGAGTTTCCCCCTCGACCCACTTGGCAGCGGCCCGGAACGCGAATTCCTCCACCTCCGCGAGCAGGCGCGTGCCCAGACCCTGGCGGCGGTATCGAGGCGCAACCGAAACGAAGCCGCGGGCGCGGTCCTTCCAGCGCTCGCCGTACTCACCGACGAAGGCCTCGGCGGTGCCCGCAAGATCCCCCTTGTCTGTGTATGCACCGAGGCGAAGGAACGGCTCCCCTGGCGAGCGAAGTCCATCTTCGAAGCGAAGCGAGTCTCGATCAAGTTTCCAGTACCGGCACGCGTTCGACAGCCCGATCCACGCTGCGAGATCAGTCGGCTCGACGGGCCGAATCGAAAAGGTCAAGCGGAAGCGGTGGCCAAGGCCTCTTCGAGGATATCGAGCCCGCGATCGAGGTCGCGCTCGGTGATCGTGAGCGGGAACAACAGCCGGATCACGTTGTCGTACAGGCCGGCCTTCAGGATCGCCAGCCCGTGCGCATGACAGTATTTGAGGACCTCGTTCGTGAGCGCGGCCGCGGGCTCGCGGGTCGATCGATCGGTAACGAGTTCGAAGGCAACCATGGCCCCGATGCCACGCACGTCGCCGACGCAGGGGAACTGCTCCGCCCATCCACGCATGCGCGCCAACGCCCTCGTCCCGAGCGCGGCGCCTTTCTGCGGAAGCCGCTCCTCGATCAACACATCGATGACGGCGAGCGCCGCCGCACAGGCGACCGGATTGCCCCCGTAGGTGCCACCCAGTCCTCCGGGCCGCGTCGCATCCATCAGCTCGCTGCGTCCGACCACGGCCGCCAGCGGAAGACCGCCGCCGAGCGACTTGGCGAGCACGATCAGGTCCGGCTCGAGACCGGAGTGTTCGCAGGCGAACATCGTGCCCGTGCGGCCGAAGCCGGTCTGCACCTCATCGACAATCAGCGGGATCTGGTGCTCGGTACAGACCATCCGCAGCGCCGGGAGGAAGTCCGGGGGCGGCACCACGAATCCGCCCTCGCCCTGGACTGGCTCGGCCAGGATGCCGGCCACCCGGTCGGCGCTGACCGTGGTTTTGAACAGCTGCCGGATAGCCTCGACGCACGAACCACCGAGGCTTTCCGCCGCCATCCCGGCCGGGCGCCGGTACTCGTATGGATAGGGCACCTGGTAGACCTCGGGCGCGTAAGGACCGAAGTTCTGGCGGTATGGCGAGACCTTACCGGTAACGGTCATGGTCATCAGCGTGCGGCCGTGAAACGCGTTATGGAAGCTGATGATGGCCGGGCGGCCGGTCGCCTGACGCACGATCTTGATCGCGTTCTCAACCGCCTCGGCGCCACTGTTGACCAGCAGCGCCTTCTTCTCGAAATTCCCCGGCGTGATCTCGCAAAGGCGCCGAGCCAGCTTCACGTAGGCGGCCGGCATCATCACCGGGGCGCCGGAGTGGACCAACCGCCGGGCCTGCTCGACGATCGCCTTCGTCACGGCCGGGTGGCTGTGGCCCACGTTCATCACGCTGATCCCAGTCGCGAAGTCGAGGTAGGTTCGCCCATCGGCGTCCGTCAGGGTCACCCCGTCGGCGGATTCGGCGAAGCCGGGCATCGTCGAGCCCATGCCGCGGCTCACGTACCGGTCGCGGTCGGCCTGGAGCTCGCGGGAACGAGGCCCCGGCCCGTCTTCCATCCTCGAAATCATAAGGAGTTCCAGCGCCCCAGGGCACCGCTTTCGGACGGAGGGCCCTTGACGAACGCCCGCGGCCACCCCATGCTAGTCGCGCTGGCGCGAGGGACACGTGCGCCTGCCACCCCCGGATGAACCCGCAGGAGGAAGCACACATGTCGACCCGGACCCCAGTTCGCGAGCGCCCGGTTGCCGGCACTGCGGCCGAGACGACCGAATTAAAGCGCGGCGCGCTCAAGCTCCTTGACACCGTCGTTATTGCGGTTTCCAGCACCGCACCCGCTTATAGTGTCGCGACGGCTCTCGGCAGCCTGGCGTTGGCTGTCGCGCTCGGCGCCCCGGCAGCAATCTGGGTCGGCTTCCTCCCGGTCATGGGCGTTGCGATCGCCTACTACTATTTGAATCGCGTCGATCCCAACTGCGGCGCATCCTACAGCTGGGTGGGGAAATTCCTCCACCCGAGCCTCGGCTTCTTCAGCGGCTGGGTACAGATCCTGGCCAGCCTGCTTTTCCTGTCGTTTGCCGCACCCCAGGCTGGGCAGGCAACCCTGCAGCTCGTAAACGCCTTCGGCTTGACCGGCATCGGGCCGCTCAACCTTGATGCCTCTTCACTTGCCAGCCAGGGGGCTGCCGTCGTGATCGGCGTTCTGTGGCTTGCGTTCGTGACCTACATGGTGATGGTCGGCATCCGGGTCGCTGCCCGCTTCCAGTACGTGCTGCTGGCGCTCGAGTACTTCATCGTGGTTGGCTTTGCGATCCTCGGATTCTTCAAAGGCGGCGGCTCGACGTTTTCGCTGAGCTGGCTCGACCCTCGCTCGTTCGGGTCGTTGCAGGCCTTGGCCGCCGGCGTCGTGGTGTCGGTCTTCTTCTACTGGGGTTGGGACACAGCCGCCAACCTCAACGAGGAGAGCTCGAACGGCCGCGAGAACCCCGGTCGGGCCGGCATCCTCGGGATGTTCGCGCTGCTTGGCATTTTCTTGCTCGCGGCAATCTCGATCCAGATGGTCCTGACACCAGATGAGGTCCAGAAGAACAGCGCCACGACCTTGACGGCGTTCGCGAAGAAGCTGGTCGGCGATCCGTGGGCCTCGCTGGCGATCCTCGCCTTCCTCTCCTCGACCGTCGCCACCGTCCAGACCACCTTGTTGCCGAGCGCTCGTACCGCGTTCTCGATGGGCCGGGATGGGGTGCTCAGCCCCATCTGGGCCAGGGTCCACCCCGTGTGGCGCACGCCCGCGGTTGGAACGCTGATCCTCGCGGTGATCGCGGGCGCCGTCGCGATCCTCTCACTCGCCATCGGCGGCCTGAACGCGGTCGTGAACGCGGGCGTCACCTCACTCGGGATCCTGGTGTCCGTCTACTACGGGCTTGCGGCAGTCTCGTCGGCTGCTTATTACCGCCGCGCGATGCGCCACAGCGTCAAGGGATTGATCTTTGCCGGGATCGTGCCCGTGCTCTCAGCAATTGCCTTGTTCGTGATGGCCGGCTATCTGATCTACAAGTACTGGACCTCGACCGACACGATCGCGATCGATGCCACCAACGGGAAGTTCCTCGTCATCGTGCCCGTCCTCGTCATGCTGAGCGGCGTCGTCGCGCTTGTTTACTCGATGGCTCGACGCCATTCCCCCTTCTATCGGACGCCGCGAATCGTCGGTCCGCCGGACGCCTTCTCCAACGTGCCCGTGAGCACCGATGTGGTCGCCTGAGCCGACAACGAACCTAGCGACAGGAGGGTGAGAACGCCATGGCAACGACGACGCTGAAGCGGCGGGAGATGTTCATCGGCGGCAAATGGGTCCCGAGCACCGGTGGAGAGTCACAGCACGTGGTCAACCCCGCCACCGGCGAGGTCATCGCCGAGGTGCCCAAGGGCACCCAGGAAGACGTCGAGCATGCGGTCAAGGCGGCTCGCACCGCCTTTACCGATTGGTTCGAGACGACGCCACGCGAGCGTTCGGAGATGTTGCTCAAGCTTGCCGACGCGGTTCTCGCGGACGCGGACAAGCTGGCGGACATTGAATCGGCCAATGTGGGCAAGCCACGGGCGCTGTTCCTGTCCGAAGAGCTGTGGGTGTGCGCCGACAACCTGCGCTACTTCGCCGGCGCGGCTCGCATCCTCGAAGGCCGCGCGACTGGGGAGTATATGCGCGGCTACACCAGCATGATCCGGCGCGAGCCGATTGGCGTGGTCGGATCGATCGCCCCCTGGAACTACCCGCTGATGATGGCGATCTGGAAGATCGGCCCGGCACTCGCCGCCGGCAACACGGTCATCCTGAAGCCGTCGGAATGGACACCGCTCACGGCGTTGCGGCTCGCCGAGCTGGCTGCGGATATCTTCCCGCCCGGTGTGCTCAATGTCATCACGGGCGACGGCGAACCGGTGGGCGCCGGGATCGTTCGCCACCCCGGGGTCAACATGGTCTCCCTGACCGGCGACGTGGCCACGGGCAAAGAAGTCGCCAGGGCTGCCTCACAGACGCTCAAGCGCGTCCACCTGGAGTTGGGCGGCAAAGCGCCGATGATCGTGTTCGACGACGCGGATCTGGATGCCGTCAACGAGTGGGTGAAGATCGGCGGCTTCTTCAACGCCGGGCAGGACTGCACCGCCGCGACGCGCGTGATCGCCGGCCCAAAGATCTATGACAACCTGCTTTCGTCCCTGAAGACGACGGTCGAGTCGGTCAAGGTCGGTAACCCGCTCGAGGACGGCATGGACATGGGTCCCCTGGTTGCCAGCGAGCAGCTGGAGCGCGTCAGCGGCTTCGTCGATCGCGCCAGGAAGGGCGGAGCGACGATCGTCACCGGTGGATCGAAGATCGACGGTCGTGGGTTCTTTTACAAGCCGAGCCTGATTGCCGATGTGAATCAGCAGTCCGAGATCGTCCGCAAGGAGGTCTTCGGGCCCGTTGTTACCGTCCAGCGCTTCAAGGACGACGACGAGGCGCTCGCCTGGGCGAACGACGTCGACTACGGACTGGCAGCGTCCGTCTGGACCAAAGATGTCGGACGTGCCCTCAACGCCGCCCGTCGCCTGCAATTCGGCACGGTCTGGATCAACACCCACATCCCGCTGGTGAGCGAGATGCCGCACGGTGGCTACAAGCAGAGCGGCTACGGCAAGGACCTATCGATGTACTCACTCGAGGAATACACCCAGATCAAGCACGTCATGGCGGCGCTGGGGTAGTAGTTAAGCGCGTTTGAAGTTGCCGCCCCGTTCCTCATAGCCACGTGCCGAGCCGCGGTGCCGGCCGCCAAGGCGCTTGCCTCCAGCGCACTCGACAAATGGCCCGCTTAACATCCTTACATGCGACTTGTCCGCGTCGATCTTCGGGACTTCCAGAGTTACCGAGTGCGCCAGACCGTCACGCTCAATCCGGCCATAACGATACTCGCCGGCAGGAACAACGTCGGCAAGAGCGCATTGCTCCGTGCGCTTCGCATACCGGCCGCAGCTCAGGAGGGAGTCGGCACCGATTTTGAAATGTCATTCGTATGGAGACTGGGAACGGACGAGATACTTCAAATCATGAACCTTCCGGACGCTCCGTGGGCCGACCGTTTGAAAACCGCCTTCCGGACGAAGGATAGTCACGAGATGCGCGCGACATTCGTATCGCCGGCGCGACCACTTGTTATCACCGACCTCCCTCGAACTACCAGAGGCGTCATCTTCGCCCCGGGCTTAGTGGCTGGCGCCCAGTGGATGGGCTTAGAGTTCCCTGAAATAGGGACGGCGCTCGGATGGATGGCCGTTCAGAGCGGAAATCAGTCGACGATGTACTGGCTGTCCGGTCCGCTGGCCGCAGACGCCGAGGCGCTAGGTGCTCCGGATCCAGGCCTTAACGGCTGTTATCAGTTAATTGCCCAACTCGGCCAACGCATCTCCTATATCGAGCCACATCGCAGCGGCCCCAGCCGTCCCGAGTTTCAGCTACAACCGGTGCTGGCCCCTGATGGCAGTAACCTCACGAACGTAGTCGCAACCCTTTATGTCGACGGGGCAACTAAGCCTAACTCAGCATTTTCCAAGCTTCAAGAGTTCATAAAGAGCGCCTTCCCCGAAATTACGCAAATAGAGGTCCCGATGACGCCGAACCCGTCTCCTGTAACTAGGCCTCCATTTGCTGAGATCTTCCTGGGCTACGGAGACTTGTCGGTACCTCTGCGGCTGTGTGGCACTGGGATAGAGCAATTGCTAGTGCTTGGCGCTGGAATCCTGACGGCTTCAAGCAACCGACTCTTTCTGCTCGACGAACCGCACGCCTTCCTGCACCCTAGCGCTGAACGCAGCCTGCTTAGCTTTCTGGAGGACCACACCGAACATCAGTACATCGTTGCCACGCACTCGGGCGTGTTTCTAAATGCGCTGCCGATAGGACAGTCGCGGCTGATAACTATGGGCAGTACCGGCAGCACTGTGATTACTGTCGAAACGCCCGGCCGGATTCTCGAGGAGGTGGGCCTAACTGCTGCTGACCTTTGGTCGGCCGACGCAATTCTGTGGGTGGAAGGGACGAGCGAAGAGGCCGTGAGCGAGCTCTTGTCCGCTAGACTCCCGCGACTGCGAAGAAGGGGAGTGCGAATTAAGGCGATGCCAGGTACATCTCGTTTCGGATCAGCAAGCGAGAAGACGGCACGGGCTGCCTTTGAGTTTTGTCAAAAGGTTTCGGAAGCACTTGCCCCTATGGCTGTGCGGATGTCGTTCTTATTCGATGCTGACGAAAAGACCGAAGACCTAAAGGAGCGCATCCGGCAGACCAGCGGCGGCCGGGCACAGTTTCTGGAGGTGCGGGAGCTCGAGAACTTGTTCCTCAGACCACGATGCATTTATGCGGCAATAGTCGAACGCTGTCAACAACTTGAAATCGCCGCTCCCTCGGTGGAGGATGTTGAAACGGAGTTACTAACCCAACTGGGCAACGTCACGGACGACAAACTTTACCGGCAGAAGGACCCTCCGCTTGCTGCCGACCCTACCCTGGTAGCCGGTTCAGAAGTACTGAGTCGCATGTATTGGGCCTTTAGCCGATCACCATACGACAAGATTGCCGACGGAAAGCGCTTGGCCGAATTGATACTTGAAGAGGATCCCGAGGGCCTAGCACCGCTTGCCAACGCCTTGCAGCACCTTGCCAATTAGGTGTCAGGTTTATCCGCAGGGCCGGTTTGCGATTTTCGAGGGACTGCGGCACCAGCGCGTCCAACGCTCGAGTCCCCTGGTGGTTCAGGATTTATGAAAGCCGGGTTCCAAGCAGTCATCAAGGTGAGCTTGACGATTGACGGGTACCTGCTAGTTAATGGGCGCGACGAACTCGACACGTTGGCACGCAGTCCCTGTAAGACCTGGGTTGACCTTGAC
>JALYYC010000161.1 GCA_030946755.1 Candidatus Dormiibacterota bacterium | reverse complement strand
GCCGGGATCTCGGTGGAGTGACCCGGTGTCGAGGGATCGAGTGGACAGGCGTCCCGCGCCGGCAGAAACGTCCGGGATTGTCGCGCGGCCGCGACCAGCACCCATTCCTGCCGCAAGGGGTTCCAGCGCCGCTCGTAGGCGCCGTCACCCAGGACCGGCGCTTCGTAACCGGCGGGCGCCGGCGCGAAGCGATCGTAGAGGTAGACATGCCGCCCATCGGGTTGGACGACGTCGGTTCGCGCCGGGCGGGGCATGCCGGTCAATCTTAAAGCCGGCATCAAGGTGAAGAGAAATGCGCCCAGGAGGATTTGAACCCCCGCTCCCGGGTCCGTAGCCCGGTGCTCTATCCAGGCTGAGCTATGGGCGCATTGCGGAACCCTATTGTAGGGGGAAGCTCCTGACACTGCTGTATCGCGGCGGCCGCTCCGAGAGGTCGCTCCGCATCAGGTGGACGGCCTTAATCGGGAGCGCGCCGAAGGCGGCGTCCTTCCACTCCGCGGCCCAGCGCGCGATCGCCGTCCGGTTGCCGGCCCCCGCCATGGTCCGCACCCGAGCCAGCGTCAGGTGCGGCGCGTATGCCCGCGCCTCGACCACCAGGCCGGCGTTCCTCAGGGCGTTGCCGGTCGCCTGCTGGATCTCAACCAGTCGTTCCCGCTTCGGCCCGCCGACTCCGGCCCACAGAACCCGCGGGCGGCTGAGCGAGGGAAAGGCCCCGACCCCCATCACGTCGACCTGGAAGCGCGTGAACGGCGTCACGGCCTCGTCGAGGCCACGGCTCAGCGCCTCGACCCGCTCGACCTCGACCGATCCGAGGAAGTGCAGCGTGAGGTGGATCGCGTCGATCCGGCTCGGGTTGACGCCGGGCGTCACGGAGGCCAGCTGCGAGATGGTCCCGGACAAGGCCCGGCGGTTCGCGTCCGTCAGCAGCGCCGCAACAAAGAGGCGCCAGGGCTTCTCGGTGATGGCGGCCTCGCTCATCTAGACCACATTCCGCTCGGGCTCTGACCGGCCGGTTGTGAATCGATCCGGCCGGAAGGCCGCGAGGTCGACCGGCGACGACCCGGCCGTCATCCATGTGGCCAGCCAGTCACCGATCACCGGCCCCATCATGAATCCGTGGCCCGAGAATCCGGCTGCCACCCACAGGCCGTCTTGGACCGGGCCAACCAGCGGCTGCGCGTCGGGGGTGTTCTCGTAGAGTCCGGCCCAGGCGTTCTTGACGCGGGCCTCGAGGAGCGGCGGCCAGCGGTGTGCCGCCACCGGGAGGAGGCGGTCGAGCACCGAGGGGTCGACCGAGATGCTGTCCGAGTCCGGCTGGTCCGCCTCGCCCATGCCAAAGAGCGCGCCGTCCCCCTCCGGATGGAAGTAAAAGGATGTATGAAAGTCGATCGTCATCGGGGTCCGGCGGCTGATGCCATCGAAGGGCTCGGTGGTGAAGATGTGCCGCCGCGAGGCGGTGATGGGCAGGGCGACGCCGGCCACGGCACCCACCGCCGATGCCCACGGGCCAGCGCAGATGACCACCTCATCCGCTCGAATCTCCTCGGTCGCCGTTTCGACGCCCTCGATCCGGCCGCTGCGGCGCGGAAAGCCTGTGACCGGGGTGTCCTCGAGGATGATGGCGCCCAGGCGGCGAGCGGCGCGGGCGTAACCGGCGGTGACCTCGTTCGGCCCCGCCAGCCCGTCGCTTGGGCAGAAGGTCGCACCACTCAGGTCTTCCGAGCGCAACCCCGGCACGATCGCCTCGACCTGCCGCCGGGACAGCTCGACCACGTCCTCCAGGCCCATCCGTCGCTGGAGCCGGGCGTTCTCGGCGAACGTATGCCGTTCTTCTGCGGTCGTCAAGAGGAATAGGTACCCGACCGGTCGGAAATCGGCAGAGGTGCCCACCTCCCGCTCGAACCGGGTCAGCATCTGCTTGGCCTGGATGCCGATCCGGATATTGATCTCGGTCGAGAATTGGGCGCGGACTCCACCGGCACAGGCGGCCGTCGAACCCTGGCCGATCGCTCCCCGCTCCACGACGACGACGCGGCGGCCGGCGCGGGCGAGGTAGAAGGCAAGGCTGCAGCCGATCACGCCCGCGCCAACGATCACAACGTCCGCGCGACGGGTCACCTCAGTCCTGCGGGGCGACCTTGACCATGGCCATGAACTCGAAGATAAACTTCAGCGCCGCCAGGCTCGTCACGTCCCCAAGGTCGAGCGGTGGGGCCACTTCGTCGACGTCGAGACCTGCCAGGGGGACACCCTCGAGTTGATGCAGGAAGTCGAGCAGCTGGCGGGAGGTCAGCCCACCAGCCGACGGAATCCCGGTCCCCGGGGCGTAGGCAGGATCCAACGAGTCGATGTCGAGGGAGATATGGAGGGCATCGGATCCGATGGTCTCGCGGATCCGGTCGCGCAGGGCCCCGTCGCGCAACCGATGGGCGTCGGCACTCGTCACGAGCGTGATCCCCATGCGCTTGATGTATTCGACCTCCTCCCAGTCATAGTCGCGGCAACCCAGCAGCATGACCTTTTTCGGATCGATCTCGCCCATCTCGAGGCCACGCCGCAGCGCACAGCCGTTGGACCAGCGCGAGTGTCGCGAGGTGTCGTTGAGATCCGGGTGCGCGTCGATATAGAGGATGCTCAGCCGGCCATTGTGCCGGCGCTGCTGCGCGATCAGGGTGGGACTGACCGTCGTGTGATCCCCTCCGAGCACGATCGGCAGCGTGCCGGTCGGGGTCTCACCGATGGCGGCGGCAACCATCGCGACGTTGACCCCCATGTCGCCCGGCTCGAGGGACAGGTCGCCGTCGTCCAGGACCGTGACCTGATCGAAAAGCCGGGCCCGCTCGCTGACCGGCGCCAGCACGGCGGACAGCCGGCGGAGGTGCGACGGCGCCACCGCCTGCCCGGGGCGGTAGGTCGAACCGGCCTCGATCGGAACGCCGAGGATCCTGAAGTCCGCCGCGACTCCGGGCGCCGGTCGTTTCAGGCCACCCCAGGGGGAAAGCCCTTCGGTGTTGAAGACGCGGGTGGTCATGCCGCCAGAAACGTGCTGATCGCCTCGACCTGGGCCGCGATCAGGGCCGGCGTCCATCCATGTCCGGCGGCGGGAATGACGCGGATCTCGGCCTGGGGCATCAGCGACGCGAGGTTGCGGATCGCCTCCACGTCAACCGTGCGATCGTCGGCGGCGACCACGACCAGCACCGGCTTTCGCCAGCTCGACAGGAACGGTCGGTAGTCGCGCCCGATCCCGTCGCGGAGCCACTGCCGGGCGGCCCGCCCATCGGCGCGCTGTTGATTCTGGAAGTTCACCTGGGCGTCGTAGGGGTCAACCCCGGGCCCTTCGACCACGAACCGTTTGTAGAGGTCGGAGACCAGGCGGTTGCGCCGGAGGCGGTCGACGCCGAAGAAGATCGGCCCCGAGGTCAGGATCGTCACCTGGCGTTTGAAAGCCGGCCGCAGCGTGGTCGGTGAGTAGATCGGCGTGTGCAGGACCAGTCGGGTAATCCGATCAGGGAAGCGCGAGGCGTACTCCAGCGCCACGGTCGCTCCGAGGCAGATGCCACCGACGTCATGATTCTCGATCCCGAGGCGTTCGACGAAGGCGCGGAGGAACTCCGCATGCCCGGCAACGGTGTGGGGTGGGTCGCAGGCCGCCGTCTCGCCGCACCCGGGCAGATCCGGGATCAGGATGCGGCGGTGACCGGCGAAGGCCGGCGCCCAGGTGTGGAAATTCTCGAGCGAGCCGATAAAACCGTGACACAGCAGCAAGGGATGTCCGGTCCCCTGGTCGAGGTACCGGACCCGCCGCTGGCCGATATCGATGACGCGGATCGCGCTGGATGGAATCTCGACGGATCTATTCCCCTGTGTCGATCTGCGCCCGCTGCAGCCGGCCACTGTAGTCGACATAAATCGTCTTCCACTCCGTGAACTCGTCGAGCGCCACGGTGCCGGCTTCGCGATGGCCGTTGCCCGTGTTCTTCACGCCGCCGAACGGCAGCTGGATCTCGGCCCCGATGGTCGGCGCATTGATGTAAACGATGCCCGACTGCATCTCGTCCATGGCGTGGAACGCCTTGCGCAGCTCGTTGGTGTAGATCGACATGGACAGCCCGTACTGGGTTGAGTTCGCGACCTCGAGCGCCTCCTCGAGGCCGTTGACCGGCATCACCAGGGTCGACGGACCGAAGATCTCTTCCTGCGCCATCCGCATGTCCTTGCGACCGTCGGCGAAGATGGTGGGCCGGTAAAACCAGCCGTCCGATCCAGCGAATTCGCCGCCATGCACGAGCCGCGCCCTGTCACTCTTGCCGATCCCGGTGTACTCGTGCACTTTCTTGACGGCTGCCTCATTGATGACCGGGCCCATGTCGGTGTCGGGGAGCAGGCCATCGCCGACCTTCATCTTGGCCGCCCGCTCCTGGAGCAGATCGGTGAAATCCGCTTCGACTTTCCTGTCGACGATCAGCCGCGACGCCGCGGTGCACCGCTGCCCCGAGGTCCCGAACGCGGCCCAGAGCGCCCCGTCAACCGCGAGTGGGACGTCCGCATCGTCGAGGACGACGATGCAGTTCTTCCCACCCAGCTCGAGACCGAGTCGCTTGAGGTTCCGGCCGGCGCTCTCGGCGATCGTGCGGCCCGCCTCCGTCGACCCGGTGAAGGAGATGGCATTCACGCGCGGGTCTTTCACGAGCGGATCCCCGACCTCGCTGCCACTGCCGGTGACCAGGTTCAAAACGCCTCCGGGCAGACCCGCTTCCTCGAGAATCTCCACCAGCTTGGTGGCGACGATCGGGGTGTCGGACGCCGGCTTGAACACGACCGCATTACCGGCCATGATGGCGGGCAGGATCTTCCATGACGGGATCGCCAGGGGGAAGTTCCAGGGCGTGATGCAGGCCACGA
>JALYYC010000133.1 GCA_030946755.1 Candidatus Dormiibacterota bacterium | reverse complement strand
CTTGACCATGAAGTGGACCCGGCGTAACGTAGCGGCACGAGCGGGAAGCCCGCTCCGAAGGGGTCGCTAGGTTAACGCTGGTCAAGAACCAGCAAAGGGGACGGATGGCCATGGGAAGACGGCGATTGACGACAATCGCGGCGGCGTTCGGAATGCTCGTCGGCTTGGGTTCGTCGGGGATCGCGGCGCAGGCGGCGCCCGCGGCGCCCGCGGCGCCCGACGCGACATTCAATACTCTGCTTGCTACCTATACGGCGCTGGCTGACGGTGGCGGCAGCGCCTGCATCGGCGGAACTCCTTCAACGACCGGAGCGACCACCACGTGCACCATCGTCCAGCCGCAGCCGGGACATACGGGGCGAAACGTCGCAGTCTGCGTCCAGAACAATACCCCTGGGACGATCCAAGTCTGCGACATCATGCAGACCAATACAACGTCCAACAACTACGCCCTGGTGATTCAGCGACGCAGCCAGAACGGTGGCGCGGTCCAGGAGGCCACCCAGTTCGCCGATGTTGAACAGCTGAACGGCACCGGCTCAAACTTTCTCGGCGAATTTCAATTGATCACACAGACAACGGGCGACGCCAACAGGGACGACCCAAGCCAGACGAATAACCAGTATCTCGGGTCGGATTCGGACGAGACCCAACAGACTGCAACCGCCGGCGGAAGCAATTTCGCCCTCCTGGCGCAGAGATCCCGCCAGTTTGGCTCGGCGGAGAGGGCCGCGCAGACGCAAAATAGCAATCAGGTTGGCAGGCTGAATCAGGTCGACACCCCTGGCGGGCGGTCCCTGAACTTAGTGTCGCAAGAGCAGTTGCAGCATCTCGAGGGGGATGGCCCACAAACCCAGACAGTCGATCCTCGCTGCTGCACGAACCAGGGGACAAATCCGAACGACAGCTTCAACATCCGTCAGCAGACCGTCCAGGAGGGTGGTCCTCAGGCCGCCCAGGACGCAAAGACGGTTGGTACCTGCCAGACGACTGGCAAGTGCACGGTAATCCAGTCATCGACGCAGCAAGGCACGACCACAACCAATCAGTGCGGCCCGGCGAGCTTCTGCGCCGCGGCGATCACGTGCACCAAAGGAGTCTGCACCCCGATCCCGGCATGTTTTGCAAGCGATCGCAACCTATGCCCGCCGCCGCCTCCGTGCCAACCGACCGTTTGTCCGCAGCCTACGCCCCTGTGCCCGCCCTTTTGCAACCTCCCTTTGGCGTCGCTTACCGGCACTCGTGGCCTCTCGGCAATGATGCACGAACCAACATTCGCGAGAGCGACCTGATCCGATCTTGAAGCGGAGGGCCGGCCCGGGTAAGATGCCCGCAAGCCGGCCCTCCGGCGTCTTCGGACGCTGCTCCGGGCCCGCGTAATGGTCATGGGCACCGAAGGCCGCGCCCGGCAGCTCCCGGAAGGAACCGTCACGTTCCTCTTCACCGACATCGAAGGCTCCACCCGCCTGCTCCACGAACTGGGCGACCGGTATTCCGACGTCCTTCATGACCAGCGCCGCCTGATGCGCGAGGCGATCGCCACCAATGCCGGCCTCGAGCTGGGCACCGAGGGCGACTCCTTCTTCGTGGTCTTCGTGCGGGCAACCGACGCGGTCCAGGCGGTCGTCTCAGCCCAGCAGGCGCTCGCCGCGCACGCCTGGCCCGAGGGACATCCCGTACGGGTGCGCATGGGCCTGCATACCGGCGAAGCCCGCGCCGTAGGCGGCGACTACATCGGCCTTGATGTCCATCGGGCGGCCCGGATCGCCGCCTCAGGACATGGGGGCCAGATCGTCATTTCCGACACCGTGCTGGCGCTGGTCGAGAAGGCCCTCCCCTCGGGCGTCACCGTGCGGGACCTGGGCGAGCACCGGCTCAAGGATCTGCCGCGACCCGAGCACCTCTACCAGGTGGACATCGACGGCTTCCAGACCGACTTCCCGCCGCTGAAGTCGCTCGAGATTCGAAAGAACAACGTCCCGCTTCAGCTCACAACATTTCTTGGCCGCGACAAGGAGATTGCCGAGCTCAAGCCGTTGATTCAGTCCACCAGGCTGCTGACGCTGGTCGGATCCGGCGGGATCGGCAAGACCCGACTGGCGATCCAGTTGGCCACCGAGGTCCTCGAGAGTTACGGCAACGGCGTCTGGATCGTGGAGCTCGCGCCGATCACAGATCCCGACCTCGTCCCGCGCGCGCTCATGACCGTCCTCGACGTGCACGAGCAGGTGGGTCGGACCCCGATTGACAGCCTGATCGATTACCTGCGTCCGAAAGACGCCCTGCTTCTCTTCGATAACTGCGAGCACCTGGTCGAGTCGTGCGCTCGGCTGGCCGAGATGCTGCTACAAACGTGTCCGCGCGTTCGGATCGTCGCGACCAGCCGCGAAGGGCTCGGAGTCGCGGGCGAAAGCGTCTGGCGGGTGCCGTCGCTTGGTGTGCCTGATGCCGACCGGCTCCCGTCATTCGAGCGCGTCGCGGAATCGGCGGCGGTCGCGCTCTTCGCCGACCGCGCGATGGCGGCCTCCCCCACCTTCCGGATCACCGAGGCAAACGCGGCGCAGGTCGTACAGGTCTGCCAGCGCCTGGACGGCATTCCCCTCGCCATCGAGCTGGCCGCAAGCCGTCTCTCGCTATTGACGCTGCCCCAGCTCGTCACCCGGCTCAACGATCGCTTCAAGGTCCTGACCGGTGGGCGGCGAACCTCGCTCCCTCGCCAGCAAACGCTCCGCGCGACGATCGACTGGAGCTACGAGCTGCTGTCCGAGCCGGAGCGGGTTTTGCTACGGCGAGTCTTTGTCTTCGCCGGCGGCTTCACGCTCGAGCTCGCCGAAGAAGTCTGTGCCTGGGATCCGCTCGACGCCGACGACCTGATTGATCTGCTCAGCGCGCTCGTGGCGAAATCGCTGGTGGCGGTGGAGGAACAGCCGGGCGGCTTCCGGTACCGCCAATTGGAGACCATTCGCGAGTACGCTGCCGAGCGCGCCCGGACCGCCGGCGAGGAGGTCGAGGTCCAGGGCCGCCACCGCTCGCGCTTCCTGGCCCTGGCACTCGAGGCGGAGGACAACATCCATGGGCCGGAGCAGCTGGCCTGGTTCGACCGGATCGACGTTGAGATGGCCAACCTTCGCGCCGCCTTCGAAGGGTGCCTCGCCGCGCAGGAGGTCGAGTCGGCGCTACGGATCGCAGCCGCGCTGGGCCTCTACTGGCGCGCCCGCGGACGCTTCAGCGAAGGCCGCGACTGGCTGGAACGCGGACTGGCCTCCAAGGCGGCGGCGCCCGCGACCTTGCGGGCCAAGGCGCTGGCCTGGGCCAGCTACCTCGCGATCTACCAGGGCGCCTATGCGCAGGCGCAGATCTCCGGTGAAGAGAGCCTCAATCTGTACACCGCCGCCGGGGATGCGTGGGGCACCGGCTTCGCGCTACAGACGCTCGGCGCAGTGGCCCTCAACCAGGATGACTACCCCTACGCGATCCGGCTGGAGCAGG
>JALYYC010000084.1 GCA_030946755.1 Candidatus Dormiibacterota bacterium | reverse complement strand
CAGGGCTCACCGGGAAATGCTGCTGTTGCAGGCTGACGATCCGGCGCTCGGCGCGGCGAAGCACCGTGCGGGCGACGTCGAGCGCGGCCGCCGCCATGGTTCCCCCGGGAATGACAAAGGCGTCGGGAAGGGCAACCGTGGCCTCCAGGGCCGTGATCTCCGCCTCGAGGCGCGCCGTGAAGTCCGGGGTCACGGTGAGGAAATGCTTCTGCAGATTCGCGACCTCGCCCGCGTCGGTCGCCAGCTCCGCACCCACGGTGAACAGCTCGCTCTGGATTCGCAGTACGGTCGCGTGCCGTGCCCGGTCGCGAATCAGGGCGCGCGCCGTGCCGAGCGCGGAGATCGCCTCGTCGACGGTCCCGTAGGCCTCGGTGCGGGGGTCCGCTTTCGAGACTCGGCCGCCGTAGAGGAGACCGGTCTCCCCGCTGTCGCCGGTTTTCGTGACGATGCTTTTGCGCGGCATATGGGTCAGGCGACCCCGCGGGCGAGAAGCTCCTCGGACCAACCCTGGAGCACGGCGCGATGAGTCGAGAATGCAAGCGGCGGGAGCGCGTCCGGTGCAAACCATGCGACATGCTGCACCTCGTCGCGGGCGCGGATCTCGCCGCCCAGCAGCCGGGCCCGGTAGGCCAGCAGGATGAGCCCCTCCTCCCCCATCCGGACGTGATGAACCCCGATCAGCGACAGCGCCGATACCTCCGCGCCCGTCTCTTCCTGGCACTCGCGAATCATGGCCGCCTCGGGATGCTCGTCCCAGTCGACATAGCCTCCCGGCATTCCCCACAACCCGCGCCCGGGCTCGATGTCCCGAAGCACCAGGAGCACGCGGCCGCTTTCCTCGATCAATCCGGTGACGACGACCTTGGGGTTACGAAAGAAGATCCGGTTGCACACGGGACAGACGTCGAGCTCGTGGGTGCCAATCAGCTGAATTGCCGTCTTCGAGCCGCAATCTGTGCAGTATCGAATCATCCACGCCGCGCGAGACGCCGGCCGCCACCTGCCGCGATGGCCGCGGCCACCAGCTTGACCGCGTCGCCCAGCAGGAAGGGAAACAGCCCAAAGGCAAGCACCTTCGAGGCGGGGACGAATCGCGCCAGCCAGAGCAGGCCGAAGACGTAAATGGCCAGCTCGCCGGCCAGCATCGCGAGGACGAGGCGTGGGGCGTCGCCATCCCAGCCGTGCTCGACCAGCCAGCCGACAACGAAGGCCGCCGCCACGAACCCGGCCAGGTATCCATAGGTCGCCGGTCCGTGCGTGCCGGCCGCGAAGACGGGAAGTCCCGCCGTCCCCTCGACGACGTAAGCGAGCAGCGTGGCTACGCCGAGACGGCTGCCGAGGACGGCGCCCGTGAGCAGCACACCGAAGGTCTGCCCGGTCACGGGGACCGGCGTAAAGGGCAGGGGGATGACGAGATGCGCCAGCAACCCGATGAGGAGGCTGAAGGCGAGCACCAGACCGATGTCTGACGCCACGGTGCGCTCGCCGATCCAATGCCTGACCAACGCAGGCGAACTCGTCGAGGATCGCATGGACGAAATGCTAGCGCTTCTGCGTTCGCTCATTTGACGGTGATCGGTGGAGCCGTCTCGAACTCGGGACGGGCGGCCAGCAGGGAGAGATGGTCTTCCGTGAGCGCCGACGACTCGAGCGTCCGCCCCTGCTTGGCGGCTGACACGATCTCGTCCTTGTGGAGGCGGATCCGGCGGGCGCCCAGCGGACACTTCAGGTATTCGGCGTAGGGCTCGTCGCAGTAACCCATCCGCTGGTCGCCGCATTTCGGCTGGACCGGCTTGGCCAGTTCCGGAAACTCTACCTTCAGGGCGTTGCGCGCCTTCGCCCACATATGCCGGATCTCCCATTGCGCGCGCCAGCAGAGGCGAAGGTCGGCGATATGCAGGAACTCCTCGAAATTGACCGTGAAGGTCAGGTTGGTCGAGGCCGCGTTGGGGAGGAGAAAACGGGCGTCCTCCGCCGGGACGCCCGCCTTGAGCGCCTGGTCGTACAGCTCCCCGACGCGCCGCATGAACGCGAGGTACTCATCGCGAAGGCCGGCTCGTTCCCAGGTTTCCGGGACGACGTAGGGGAAATCCGATTCCTTGAAGGCGTAATACCGCTGTGACTGCTGATCGAACGTGATCCCGTTGTTGTGGCGGACCAGCTGGTGGCTCGCCGACCGCGAGAGGCCGCTCACGGCGAAGGTGAAGTAGACCTGGGTCCGCGGCGAGGAATGGCCGCTCTTCAGCTTGTCGAAGATGAACGTCTTCATCTTCTCCTCGGTGATCTTCCCCGACTCGATGTCCGCCCACAACTCCTGCGGCGTAAAGCGCGAGTAGCAGGTGCGAAAGGCGACGTACATCACGCGGACCGGGTCCGGGGTATGGGTCAGGAGCTGGACGTCAACAGCGGTTTCCATCCGGGGCCACCACATTCTGAGACCCCAAGATATAGTTGTCAAGCTTGTCCTTATCCACAATCTGTGGACAAGCTGTGGACGTTTAGCGCATGCGGTCGGTCGTGATCTGGTCGTCGATCTCGCGCCGCAGCTCGAGAATGTCGCGCCCCGTGGCGCTGGCTTGATTGCGGAATGGGCGGTCCAATCCCATGCGCCCGTGAATAACCCAGGCGCCGCCCTGCGCGAACGCCATCAGGTTGACTTCATAGCGGCGACCCTCGCCAGTCCAGGCGAGGGTCCACCGAGGCGGTTTGGGTTCGTAACTGATGACCCCGTTGCCGCCCAGCTTCTCGCGGTTCGCGGCCTCCATCTGCTCGCGGACCAGCTGGTCCAGCATGCTCAGCAGCTCCGTCAGTCGCTCGCGGTAGTTCTCGATCCGACCCTGCAGGTTGAAATCGGCGGCGGTGACCGGCATCGCGCTCATGATAGCGAGCTACTTGAAGAGCACGGCCCGGGTCAGGCCGGCATCGCCGTGCTCGATCCGAAGTGGCAGCGCGACCATCTGCCAGCGCCCGGGGGCGATACGAAAGAGATCCAGGCCCTCGAGGATCGGGACGCCGGCGCCCAGCAATCGTCTGTGAGTGGGCGCCCCGGTGACGTGAAAGCCTTCGATCGACAGGTAGTCGATGCCAACGAGGCTGACGCCGCGCTGAAGCAGCCAGTCGGCGCCATCGGGCGCCAGATACACGAACTCGGTCGTAAAAGCGCGCGCGGGATGCCACAGGCGGGAGTTTCTCGTGCGCAGGAGGACGCGCGACGTCCCCCGTGGAATCCGCGCCGCCTCCAGCGCCTCGGCATCGATGCCTTCCGTCACGGCCCGCAGGTCGGCAACCCAGGCAGGACCGAGGAACAGGCTCAGGTCGAATCGGTCGACGCCGCGGCCCCCCTTGATGAAATGCGACGGCGCATCGACGTGGGTTCCCGTGTGGGAGCCGAGGCAGATCTCGCTCAGGTTTACGCCATCCTTCGCCAGCGTCATGGCCGGGCGGATCCGCACCGGTGGATTGCCACGATAGACCGCCATCGCGTTGTGGATCGGGACGCTGATGTCAACTGGCTTCATATCGTGGTTCCTGATGTCACCGCATGCCGAAGCAGTTCGGCAACGCTCCATGCCTGGGCGATGCAGCCGGCCGGGCGAAAGGGTGGTTCCGGCTCGAAGATCTCGCTGACGGTGCCAAGCCCTGCCTCACACAGGTGCTGCTCAAAAGGCGCCAGGATCGCGTCGATCGACACCGGGTTGCCGTGCAGCCGCTTGACCGCGTCGAGGTAGGGCCCCAGCAGCCAGGGCCATACCGTCCCCATATGATAGGCGGCATCGCGGCTCCGCTGGTCCCCTCGGTAGCTCGATTGGTACCGCGGGTCATCACGGCTCAGCGTCCGAAGCCCATAGGGCGTCAGGAGGTGCGCCGTCACCTGGTCGAGACTTCGGTGCGCCCACTCACCGTCGACAAGCGGATAGACGAGTCCGAGGGCAAGGAGCTGATTAGGGCGAAGGCTCGCGTCATCGCCGTCGGGGGTATCGACGACGTCAAAGAGGTACCCGGCGTCGAGATTCCAGAACCGCCGGGCCGCCGACTCCTGCGCCTGCTGCGCCATCTGCCGGTATCGCATGGACGGACGCTGGGCCCGCGCGCACCAGTCGGCGGTCAGCTGCAGTGCGTTGAACCAGAGTGCGTTGACCTCGACCGGCTTGCCCCGTCGCGGCGTCACAACCCAGTCGCCGACGCGCGCATCCATCCACGTCAACGCGATCCCCTCCTCCCCACCGGCCAGCAGTCCGTCACTCGCGTCGACCCGGATGCCGTGATAGGTGCCGCGGATGTGCCACTCGATAATCTCCTCGAGCGAGGTCAAGCGTTCGCTGATGAAATCCCAATCCTCTGACCGCTGGAGATAAGCATGGAGCGCCTGGAAGAGCCAGAGGGTGGCGTCGATCGTGTTGTACTCGACAACCTCGCCGGCATCGGGAAACCGGTTGGGGAGCAGACCCTGGTCGAGGTACGCCATCAGCGTGTCGAGGATAGTGCGCGCCTCGACCGTATTCCCGCTGACGAGCGTCAGGCCCGGCAGACTGATGGTTGTGTCTCGGCCCCAGTCGACGAACCAGGGATAGCCGGCGACGATCGTTCGACGCTCGCCTCCCGATGGCGATGTCACCGCGCCCCGGACGACTCGGAACTGGTCGGCTGCCGCCGCCAGCTGCGTCGTGAGGGGCGATCCCGCCAGGGCCTCGCTCGCTGGTTGCGCGACTGGCGCCCACGACACCTCTCGTGAATGCGCGCCACTCCAGTCCGAGGGCAGCGCCTCCGTCCCGACAGCGATCACGACGTCAGCGTCCGCTTCCAGGGAAAACTCGATGGTGCCAGGACTGAAGAGATCCTCCTCATCATCCAGACCCCGCTCACGCTCGACGCGGTGCAAGATACGCCAGTACCAGTCGGGCCGGCTTTTGATCTCCGGAGCCGGCCGCGCCTGGAGATAGGTGCGCACGCCCTCCGCATCGACCGCCCACCCATCGGCCGCCTCTGCGATCGTGAAAGAACCCTGGCCGTGCCGTTGCTGGTGATAGTCACGATGCGCGAAGAAGGGCCGCACCTGCAAGCGCGCGGGAGCGCCCCGTCGCATGCGATAGGCGACGACGGTCCGGTTCACCCGTGGCTCCATCCAGACACGCTTCTCGATGGTGCGGTCGCCGACGGTCCAGGTGAACACCGGTCGCATCCCGTCAAGCTCGACACTCTCGAGAACGAGGAAACCTTCCGGAAACACCGTGCCGTCCCAGTATTCCTGCGCGGCCAGCGCCACCGGAGCCGACCCGGGCAGGAGCAACCACTCCTCGACCCCCGCAACGAGCACCACGCGCTGCGCCGGGGGGCGAAGTGACGCGACCAGCAGACCGTGGTACCGGCGCGTGTTCGCCCCCGACACCGTGCCCGAGGCGTAGCCACCGATGCCGTTGGTGACCAGCCACTCCCGGCTCGCCGCCGATTGGAAATCGCGGCAGTCCTTCCGACCGATCCGGATCGGCACGAACGCTAGCTCGCGGCGACCGTCAGCAGGGTCTTGATGTCTTCTGGCCGGCGGTCAAGCGCGTCCTTGAAGTTCTTAAAGGGCACGCGCCTCGTGATCAGGCGCTCGAAGATGCCGGGCCAGCGCTGCTCGGCCTGCTGGAAGTGCGTCACGCCCATTTCGAAATAGCGACGGTTCGCGTTGACCGAGCCGAAGACAAGCCGGTTTCCGAGAACCATCTGCAAGTTGATCGCGTCGGACGGGATCTCGATCGTGCGGCTCCCACCGGACACGCCTGTCAGGCAGAGGACTCCGTTGATACCGATGGCGTGCATCGCCTCGAACGCGACCGCGCTGTTGCCGGTCCCCTCGAGAATGAAGTCGATCTGTCCGAGCTCATCGTGCAGACCGGCCACGGGATGGTCATCGACACTCTCGTAGACGGCGCCGAGCGACTGGATGACCTGCGCCTGCAGGCTGTTCGCAGGCGTCTTCGCGTAGACATGAACCTCCAGGCCCTTGAGGCGAAGCAGGAGCGTCCCGAGGATGCCGATCGGTCCGGCGCCCAGCACCACCGCCCGCTTCGGCTGCCAGAGCATTCGCTTCTGCGCCTCCCAGGCCTGGGTCGTGGCCTTCTCGACGATGCTCAACGGCTCGAGCAAGACGGCGAACGGGCGCAATGCGGGAGGAATCTTGACCATGAAGTCCGGCTTCTCGCTGTAGTAATCCGCCATGTAGCCGTGGGCGCCCTTGATGCCGCGCTCGGTGTAACCACCGGTCAGACACATGTCACTCTCACCGGCCTGGCAGTTCGGGCAGCCGTCCGGCCGTCGGACGGTCGAGACGACGAGGTCCCCTTCTCGAAAGCCGCTGATGCCGGCACCAACCGCTTCGACCAGGCTGAGCGCCTCGTGGCCGATAACGAGCACGTCAGCATCGGGAGGCGCTTCACCGTACTCACCGAGGTTGATCTCCGTGTCCGTGCCGTCAATGCCGACTTCGAGCACCTTCATCAAGGCCAAGCCGGGCGTGGCCTGCGGCCGAGGCAATTCGACCTGGCGCGCGCTGCCGGCCCGTTTCGGCGTGACGGCGATGGCGCGCATGGTGTCGGTCATCGTCTTCACCACCTTGACAGTGTAGGGGCCGTCATCGATCAGCTAGGAGCGCCACACGCGGGACCGGCGGCATCAAGAAGACGCCGGTGGGCACCTGCCTGACCCGATAGAAGCCCGCCGCGGTCAAGGCTCGCGCGAGTTCGCCCGCGGTTCGCAGGCGGAACGGCGGGGGGAGCCCCGAGACGGCGGCGCTCCAGAAAAGCGGGGCCGAGCGCGAGCTTTTTCGAAACTCCCAGAGCAGGAAGCGGCCGCCAGGCGCGAGCACCCGGGCCACCTCGCGAAACGCGGTGGCCAGGGCGGCGTCGTCGAGGTGCTTGATCACGTGCGACGTCAGGACGACGTCGAAGCGCCCATCGTCAAACGGCAATCGCGTCGCCGGCGCGACGTTGAGTTCGATGCGACGGTCAAGACCCGCCCGTGCGATCTCCCGCTTCCCAAGCTCGATCAGGGCCGGCGCGATATCGGTGCCGATCAGCGGCTGCTTGAACGGCATCCGCTCCGCCAGCGCGATCAGGATGTTGCCGATCCCGCAGCCAAAGTCGAGCACACGGTCTTCGGAGGTGATGCGGGGCGCCTCGAGGATCCGTCGATAGGGCGTGTTGAGCAACCACAGCCCCCGACGTGAGAAGACGTAGCGCATCCCAACGCCGCGCAGGCCGCGCGTGAACCACCGTTCGTACTCACGCCCGACCGCCTCTTCGTCGATGCGCTCAGCCACGGAACGGGCCCGAGATCCAGGGGGCAAAAATTCCGACTGCCGTCGCCCCAACCAGAAAACGCGTCTGCACCGGATCGATCCGGTCAACGAAGGCCGCCAACGTCGCCCCGAGCACGGCGGCAACCGCGACCAGCACAACGAAGACCGTCTGAGGCAGATCCGTCACGATCACGATCAGCGAACCCAGCAGTAACATTGCCTGCATCACCCGGACGGCGGCGGTGTGACCGAGGCTCACCGCAAGCGTGGGTAACCCGGCTCCAATATCAGCCGCCTCGTCCGGGAGGGAATCGGCGAGATGGATCGACACGGCCAGCGGGCCCCCGGCAAGGAAGCAGAGGAAGATCGGCACTGGATGGCCGCTGACGATCCCAATCCATACGGCCAGCAGCGGGAAGGCGGCGGCGAACGCGAGGAAACTCAGGGGCGTCGGCTTCAGAATCAAGTCGTAAACCCACCCGATCCCGAGGCCAAGCAGAACGACCATGAGTGATGGCGCACCGAAAGCGAGTGCTCCGGGAATGGCCGCGAACCCGAGGACGATCGCAAGGATGAGGGCGAATCTCGGGCTGACTCGGCCCAGCGCAACCGGGCGCCGACGATGGACCAGCGCATCACGTTCTCGGTCTGCCCATTCGTTCATGACGCTGATCGAGAGCTGTGTCATGAGAATCGTAAACGCAACGAGGTAGAGCCGCCAGTCGCCCGGGCGGATGCCGAACAACAGGGCAAACCCACCCGCTGCGGCCGTTGTCAGAAGGGAAGGCGCTGGATGAAAAAGCTCGAGCAGCAGCCCGACATCGGCTCGCCGCCACGGGCTCGCTAGCGAATCTGGTCCTGGTGCGAGGGCGGCTCGGCGACCTCGATCCGAATTCGTGGGTTGGTCTCCTTCTCCGAGATTGGGATCGAGATCGCGAGCACGCCGTGGGTCAGCATGGCTTTGGCGCCCTCAGCCTGCACCGGCTTTGGTAACACGAGTTCACGCCGCGAGTTCCCTACCGACCACTCGTGGCGGTGGTAATGCTGCTGCGACTGGGCGTACCGTGCCTCTGCTTGCACGGTCAGGTTCCGGCCATCCAGGTGCACCTCGATCGTGTCGTGGTGCGCGCCCGGCATCGGGATCGCGACCGTCAGCTGGCCATTCGACTCGTAGACGTTGGCAGGCGGCGCCTCAACGGCGGTCTCGTTGGCCATTGACCTCTCTTGTATCAGATCCGCTCGAAGTTGCGGCGCAGCTCCCAGTCGGTGACGACGGCATTGAAGCGGCCCAGCTCCAGGCGCCCGGAATGCAGGTAGTGCTCAACCACCTCATCACCGAACGCCGCTCGAGCCACCGCGCTCCGTTCGAGCATCGCCAGCGCCTCGGTCAGGTTGCTGGGAACGCGCGGCAGGTCCTGGTTCGTGTATGCGTCTCCCTTGTACTCCGGCGGCAGCTCCAGCTTGTTCTCGATCCCATGCAGGCCGGCGGCGATCGTCGCCGCGAAGGCGATGTACGGGTTGGCATCCGCCCCGGGGATCCGGCATTCGACGCGCAGGCTCGGGCCGTGTCCGACGATCCGGAACCCGCAGGTCCGGTTGTCGTACGCCCAGACCACCGAGGTCGGCGCGAAGGAGGTCGCCTGGTATCGCTTGTAGGAGTTGACGTAGGGCGCATAGAAATAGGCGAAGTCCCGCGCCAGCGCGATCTGACCCGCCAGATACTGCTTGAAGAGGACCGACATGCCGTGCGGTTCCCCGCCATTGGCGTGGAACAGCGCCTTGTCGGAGCGCACGTCCCAGAGCGATGAGTGCAGGTGGAAGGAACTGCCCGCCTGCTCCATCGACCATTTCGCCATAAACGTGACGGCGACCTGGTTGAGCGCCGCGATCTCCTTGACGCCGTTCTTATACACAACGTGCCGATCCGCCATCTCGAGGGCGTCCGTGTAGCGCAGGTTGATCTCCTGCTGGCCGAAGCCCCACTCCCCCTTGCTGTTCTCGACCGGGACCGCGGCCTGCTCCATACCATTGCGGATCTGCCGGTTGAACCACTCCGCTTTGCTCCCCTGGAGGATGTGGTAGTCCTCGATATACCGGCCGTACGGCTCGAGGTCGCGATAGTTCTTGCCCGCCGCGCCCTCGTACGTGTCTTTGAAGAGGTAGAACTCGAGCTCCGACGCCGTGCGCGGGTTGAAGCCGAGCTTGCGCGCGCGGTCGACCTGCCGCCGCAGCACCTGTCGCGGTGAGACCGCGACCGCACGGCCGTCCATCGTCTCCACGTCGCAGAGGATCAGCGCCGTTTTCTCCAGCCATGGCAGGCGGCGGATCGTCGAGAGGTCAGGGTGCCCGTGCATGTCGCCGTAGCCGGTTCCCCAGTTGGTGAACTTGAAGCCGGGCAGCGGTTCGTTGTCGACATCCATGGCCAGCAGGTAGTCGCAGGCGTGTAGGCCCTCGTCGACGTGGTCGAGGAAATACGGGCCCGTCAGCCGCTTGCCCATCAAGCGACCCTGCAGGTCGACGATCGCGATGATGACCGTGTCGACCTCGCCGGCCTTGATCTGGCGGACAAGTTGCTCGAGCGACAGCTTGGCCGTCGCCTCTGCCCGCTGCGACTGGCCGTTGGACCGATCCGTTCTCGCCGTCGACCGTGAGCGCGATGTTGTTGCCGAGGTGCGAGCCATGGTCCCTCCTCCTACTCGAGACTGATAAAGATGTTCTTCACTTCCGTGTACAGCTGGAGCGCGTGCATGCCGAGCTCTCGCCCGATCCCGCTACGTTTGTAGCCGCCGAAGGGTGCCTCCTGGTGCACGCTTTTCGTGCTGTTGATGCTCAGCACGCCGGTCTTGACGGCGCGGGCTACCCGCAGCGCCCGCCCGATGTCTCTCGTCCAGATCGAACCCGACAGCCCGTACGGGCTGTCGTTGACCATGCCGATCAGGCCGTCCTCGTCGTCGAAGGGGATGATCGTGAGCACCGGGCCGAAAATTTCTTCCTGGGCGATTCGCATCCGGCTCGAAGCGCGGTCGAAAACGGCCGGTTCGAGATAGCTTCCGTCGCCAAGCGGGCCACCGGGCAGTGATCCTCCGGTCAGGAGGCGGGCGCCCTCCTGCTGGCCGATCCCGATGTAACCCAGAACGCGCTCTCGCTGTTTCATGGAAATCAACGGTCCCATCTGCGTGGCGTCATCGAGTGGGTCACCGAGTCTCAATTGCTTCGTTCCCGCCGCCACCCGTTGATCGAACTCTTCGGTGATGGAGCGCGCGACGAAGGCGCGGCTTCGCGCGCAGCAGTCCTGGCCCGCATTCCCAAAAACACTGTCGATCGTCCCGGCGGCCGCTTTCTCGAGATCGGCGTCGGCGAACACGATGTTCGGCGACTTGCCTCCGAGCTCGAGCGAGACCCGCGTGATGTTGGGCGCCGCCTGCTGCAGGATGCTGATCCCGGTCGCCGTCTCACCGGTGAAGGCGATCTTGTCGACACCGGGATGGCCGGCGAGCGCGTTCCCGGTCGTCCCGCCCGGGCCCGTCACGACATTGAGCACGCCATCTGGAAGGCCGGCCTCGAGCGCGAGGCGGCCGAGCTCCAACGCCGTGAGCGGCGTATAGCTCGCCGGCTTGAGGATCGCCGCATTCCCGGCGGCCAGCGCCGGCGCCACCTTCCACGACGCAATCATCAGGGGAAAATTCCAGGGCACGATCAGGCCGACAACGCCCACCGGCTCGCGCAGGGTGAGGTCCAGCCCCGGGGCAGTGACCGGGATCGTCTCACCAAAGATCCGGGTCGCCGCCCCCGCGTAGTACTCGAAGCACTGGGCAGCGCCCAGGACCTCGTCCCGCGCATCGCGGATCGGCGTGCCCGCGTTGCGGGCCTCCAGCGTCGCCAGGCTCTCGACGTTCGAGCGGATCAATTCCGCGATCCGGTGCAGGACCTTCGCGCGCGCGCTGGCCGCGGCGTTGGACCAGTTCCCCCGCTCGAAGGCGGCCCGCGCCGCCCCGACCGCCTGATCGACATCCGCTGGGGTTGCGATCGCCGCGGTGGCCATGACGCGCGAGGTCGCCGGTTCGATGACCTCGAAGGTCTGCTGTTCCTGGCCTTCCCGCCAGTGACCGCCGATCAGGAGTTGCCGCGAGCGCTCGGTGGAGATCATCAGAAATAGTTCGACGTGATGCCGCCATCGATGACCAGCGCAGCCCCATTGGTCCAGGTGGACTCGTCCGAGGCCAGGTAGACCGCCATGTTGACCACGTCCTGCGCCTGCCCGAAGCGACCGAGCGGGATGCGGTTCATTCGGAGGCTCTTCTTCTTCTCGTCCTTGAGCAGGTCGCGCATCAGCGGCGTCTCGATTGGGCCAGGACAAATCGCGTTCGAGCGAATCCGCTTGGGGCCGAACTGGACCGCGAGCGACTTTGTTAGCGCAATCACCGCTCCCTTACTGGCGGTGTAGGCATCCTGCGGCACCGTGCATCCGACCAATGCCACGAAGGAGGCGATATTGATGACCGATCCGCCGCCCGCATGGATGAGCGCCGGAATGCCGTGCTTGCAGCAGAGTGCCACGCCCTTGACGTTCACCGCCATCGTCCGATCCCAGATGGCGTCCGTCGTCGTCAGCACGGACTCGTCGGCTTCGTCGAAGATCCCGGCATTGTTGTAGAGCGTGTCGAGCTTGCGGAATCGGCTCGTTGCCGTTTCGACCATCCGCCGGACATCTGCCTCGCGAGTCACGTCACCGGCGACGGCGATGGCCCGGTCGCCAAGGCCAGCCACGGTCTCGTTGACAGCGTCGGCCTTGAGGTCGCCCGCGACGACGCGGGCGCCCTCCTTGACGAATACGTGCGCCGCCAGGCGGCCCATGCCGCTACCGGCGCCGGTGATCAACGCAACCTTGCCGTCGAGCCGACCCATGCGCCTACCGTGCCGGCGTCGGCGTGCCGACTTCGCCCAGCTCGCGCTCGATGGAGGCCAATTCCTCCGGCGTGCCCTGGACCCGCGGGCCTTTGAACCAGTTCCGAGCCGACACCGCCCAGTACGTTCCCGCGAACAGCACGACCACCGCGACCGCGACGATCGAGTAGTTGAAGGTTGCGGGTGTGATCGGGTTTGCCGGCGGTAGGACAAACAGGACGACGATAAAGGCCACCCAGACGGTCGCGATAACGCCGATGGGGCGGCTCCACCGCCCCAAATGCCAGGGACCGTGAACAAATTGGTCGCCTGCCATCAGGCGTAGGAAGATCGGGATCGCATAGGCGATATAGAGCCCGATCACCGAAATGGATGTCACCGCAAAGTACGCCGTCGAATTCCAGATAGCCGGGAGCGTCAAGATCGCTGCCCCGGCGACAGCAAGCCAGATCGAATTGGTGGGCGTCCGCGTCCGCTTGTTGATCTTGTGCCAGACCTGCGATCCCGGAAGCGCGCCGTCACGTGAGAACGCATAGATCATTCGAGAGTTGGCGGTGATCGACGACATCCCGCAGAAAAATTGGGCGCCGATGACGATCGCCAGGAGGATCAATCCCCCAGTGCGCCCGATGGCGTCGATGAAGATTTGCGCTGGCGGCACACCCGTTGACGACGCCAACTCTTTGTTGTAGTCCTGAATCGCGAAGGTCACTCCGAGCAGGAGGATCCATCCCGCGATCAGGGAGACCACAATGGACATGACGACGCCCCAGGGGGCCGCGGTTGCCGCATTTTCGGTCTCCTCCGTCATGTGCGCCGACGCGTCATATCCGGTGAAGGTGTACTGGGCGAGGAGCAGGCCCAGCAGCAGAACATAGAACGTCGAGCCCCAACCCGTGTTGTTCACGATGTTGGTAAAGACAAAGGTGAACGACTGATGGCTCTTTGGCAGGATTACCAGAGCACCGACGATGATCAGGACGCCAGCGATATGCCAGACGACACTGATGTCGTTTAGCCGCGCGACGAGCCGAACACCAAACGTGTTGAGCAGTCCGTGGATGACAAGCGCAACCGCGAAGACCAGGTAGACATATCCAGGCGTGGTCGGGTAGCCGACGGTCAGACTCAAAAAGGCCGTCGCAAACAGGGCGAGGCCGTAGTCGATGCCCGCTGTTACGGCCATCTGGCCGAGCAAGTTGAACCAGCCCGTAAACCAGCTCCAAACCGCCGCGTTCTTGCCGGATAGCTTCGCCGACCAGTAATAAAGGCCCCCGGCCGTCGGAAAGCTCGAGGCCAGTTCGGCCATCGCCAGGCCGACGATCGTAACCATGATTCCCACGATCGGCCAGCCGATGCTCATCTCCACCGGACCGCCGGTGTTCATGGCTGTCCCGTACAGCGTCAGGCAGCCGCTAAGGATCGAGATGATCGTGAACGAGACCGCGAAGTTCGAAAAGCCCCCCATTTTCCGAAGTAGTTCCTGCGCATAGCCGAGCTCATGCAGGCGCTCGACGTCGGATTTAGGCCCGCCGCGGACGGCTGTTGACATCGATTCCCTCCCTCAATTCCGGTGGTCGCCGATCCGCCGTCGAAATGACGTTCCCCTATTTCAAGCTCGGCCTTTACTAAAGTCAAGGAGCGGGTTGCCTTAACAATCCTTTGCAGCGGGCCCGCAAGCCCGCGACGGTTGTGACGTTTCTCCCTCGATGACACGAATCCGCGGCCTGCTTGCCGCTCTCCTGCCGACGCTCGCGATCGTGGCCGCCCTGCTCGCCCACCCGGCCTACGCGCTGGGCCACAAGCACCCGATCCAT